>NZ_JBSFUR010000010.1:0-202152 GCF_053591895.1 Streptomyces sp. NPDC002867
CCCCGATCTTCGACCTGGTCGACTACGGCATCGTCGGCGACCTCTTCGACGTCGTCCCGCAGCTCACCGAGGAGGTCAAGTCCCGCAAGGGCTGAGTCGATCACCGCCATGTCGTCGACGCGGTCGAGGCATCGTTCGACCGCGTCGTCAGCACCGCCGTGGACGCTATCCGGGCGCAGGTGCCCGCGTACGGAGCGAGTCCGGACGAGCGGCTCCAGGGCGATCCGACCGCGCACGTGCGGGTCGTCTTCCGAGTGCTGGTGACCAGCTTGCGGGAGGGCCGGCCCGCGGGCGGCGCGGAGATTTCCCGATCACCGCGGCCCAGGCGATGCCCCCGTCGGCGAGGGCATTTCGCTGTCGGACTTCCTTCAGGCCTTCCGTATCGGGCAGCTCACCGCGGCTCATCGACTCCACTTGCACGTGAACACCGCGTATTACCGGCTGGAGCGGATCGCCGAACGCACCGGGTGCGACCTTCGCCGTTTCTCCGTACTGGCGGCTGTGCCGCCTATCGCTCACCGTGCCAGCTTCGGAGCTTGGGACGGGTGTCGTGCGAACCGGTGCGGTCCGACGATCTCACGTGGCCTTCGGGCCGGGGGAACCGACGCTCGCAGACGACGCGCTGTCGCAGGTAGCGCTCAACCGCAGTGCCACCGCGTCGATGTCTCAGGCGCTTCCGCCTGAACCGCCACCTGTTCCTTGATGCACTCACGTGGGTGGTCGGGCTCACCTACGCCTGGCTCCACCAGTTCAAGCGACTCCGCATCCGCTACGAACGCAGAGCGGATCTCCACCAAGCGCTGCTGGAACTGGCCTGCAGCATCATCTGCCTCCGCCGCCTCCCCAGTTACCGCCGAAAGATCGCCAGAAGGGGGAAGCGCCGGTAGGGTGACCTGTTGTGGATACGGGGGCAGCAAACACAATGGTTGCCGTCCCGCCGGGACGGGTGACGCTGTCGGACCGGCGGACGCAGAGCAGTTGGCCGGTCGACGTTGCATCGTTCCAGATGTCGGCATTCCCGGTTACGCAGTCGTCATACGCACGAGTCACCGGTCAGCGACCGAGTAGCGCCCGAGGCGACCGACTGCCCGTTGAGGGCGTTTCGTGGTGGGACGCAGTACAGTTCTGCAACGCGTTGTCCCAGCGTGAGGGCCTGACGCCCGCATACCACCTCCATCTCGACGCTGAGACAGCCGAATGGGACACGTCCGCAGACGGGTACCGGCTGCCGACTGAGGCCGAATGGGAGCACGCCTGTCGTGCAGGTACCACCAGCCCGCGATACGGCCAGCTCGACGAGGTCGCCTGGTACCAGGGCAACTCGGCTGGGCAGATCCACCCAGTTGGCGGCAAGCAGCCCAACGCCTGGGGACTGTACGACATGCTGGGCAACGTCTGGGACTGGTGCTGGGACGTCTACGACGCCGAGGTGTATGGCGCCTACCGGGTGCTCCGTGGTGGTGGATGGGCTGACGAGCACTGGAGCTGCCGGGCATCAGTGCGGCGGCGCAGCCACCCGACCTTCCGGATCGACGACGTGGGATTCCGCACCGCGCGCTCCACTCCGCTACCTCGGCTGTGACAGCCTCATTCTGAAACGGTGAGTTACTGAAGGTTTCAGAATGACCTGTTGTGGCAGCGGATGCCGACTGGGCATCCGCTGCCGAAGCGCGGGCCGCCGGATCCCACGCCAGCGGCCCATGGATCCCTGCTCAGCCCAGCGCTCGGAGCAGTTCGTTGCATGCCTGTTCACAGGAACGGCACGCTTCGGCGCACATGCGGCAGTGCTCCATGTCGGAATGGCGGCCGCATTCGTCGGCGCACGCCTTGCAGGCGGTGGCGCAGGCCTGCAGGATCGCGCGGGTGATGTTGGCGTCGTAGCCGGTGTGGCGGGACAGGACGGACGCGGTGGTGCTGCAGATGTCGGCGCAGTCCATGTCGGTGCGGATGCACTTGGTGAGGTCGCCCACCATGCCCTCCGACAGGCAGGCGTCCGCACACGCGGTACACGCCTGCGCACAGGCGATGCATTCCTCGATGCAGCGGGTCAGCTTCCCGCGGTCGACGTTGCCGAGGTCGGCCGGGTAGGTGGCGAGCATGTCCTTGACCGTGGTCATCACTGGTTGCCTCCCTTCGCTGCCGGAGGCCGGCGGGCCGGGGCGGCCGCACCAATATTCGACCCCCAACGCCTGGCGTGTAGCCACCTGCCGGGCACCGCAAACGCGCCCGGGGCTCCCCCGTCGGTACGGGACGCCCCGGGCGCTTGTGGTTCGGGTCAGTGGTAGGCGTGGACGCCCGCGTGGCCCTTGCCGCGGCCGGTGATCCACTTACTTGACCGGCATGGTGATCGCACTGGGGGTTGAGGGCAATGAATTGCTGTCACGGCGGCCGGGCGCAGGCGTCGTCGTACACGAGAAGGCCGTCGCCACGCAGGCGCACGCCTGGCGTCGGATTGTGCACGGTGAGGCGTCCATCGTGCATCAGGTGGTGGACGAGCACGCCGCGGGCCAGGACGGCGAAGTCGGCGATCAGGCGCCGGTGGCATCGCCACCACACCGCCTCGCTGCACATCACCGTGGTGCGCTCCTCACCCGCCTGGCGCACGAGGGCGTCCATGGCGGAGATGAACTCCGGGCTGCGTGTATGAGCGGCGTAACCACGGAAGGACTCGTTGCGCCATACCGTGTCGGGAGAGTCCGGCGGCGGTTTGCGGAAGCCGCCCAGGCGCGGCTCCCACCGGTAGGCGATGTGCTCCTCGGGCATCCACCGGGCCAGCCGTTGCCGTGACAGGTCCGGGTCACGGCGACTGCCGGGAGCGGTCCTGACGTCCACGACGGCGGTGACGCCGGCCTCTCGGAGGAGTTCTGCCAGCGAGGCCCGGTCCGCGGTGCTGTGGCCGAAGGTGATCAGCTCGAGCCGGGGCATCGTGAACCTGTCTGCGGGGTCGGTCCGATCGAGATCCATACAGCGAGTTCAGCAGCTTCCGGCCGGCACGGCGCCGTCCCGCCCCGCTCGGCTGTGGTCAGTGGGGCAGGCCGGTCAAGGCCAGGAACTCGCTGCGGGATCGCGCATCGCTGCGCAACAGGCCGAGGAGCGCGGAGGTCATCGTCGTCGTCCCGGTGGCCTGGACGCCGCGCAGCGTCATACAGGTGTGTTCGGCCTGGATGACGACGCCGACGCCTTTCGGCTCCAGGTGAGCCTGGAGCCAGTCGGCGACCTGCTTGGTGAGCCGCTCCTGCACCTGAGGACGGCAGGCAAAGTGCTCCAGGACGCGGGCGAGTTTGGACAGGCCCAGGATCCGGTGCCCGGGCAGGTAGCCGATGTGGGCCGTCCCGACGAACGGCAGAAGATGATGCTCACAGACGCTCCGGAGCGGGATGCTCCGGACGAGGACCAGTTCGTCGTAGCCCTCGTCGTTGGGGAAGGTGGTCAGGTCGAACGGGCGAGGGCTGAACAGTTCGGCGTAGGCGCGGGCCATGCGTCCCGGGGTGCCGCGCAGGCTCTCCGAATCGGTGTCGATACCCAGCGCCTGGAGGAACTGCCCCGCTGCGAGTTCGGCGGCCGTCAGATCCACCCCGTCCACGTCGTGGACCACACGCAGAGCAGCAGGCGCCGAAATCGGTTCAGGGGCGAGGTTGCGGCCGGGGGCTATGTGCACGGCGGAGCGGAGGTCCTGGGTCATGTCACTCACCCATGCCGAGAGCACTGCCCACCCGCCCACGGACCGGCGCGGCGACCGGGTTCGGATCGAACGGCTGCCCGTACGAGTCCGCGAGGGTGGCGCTGACCGGCTGTTTCCCCTGCTTGCGCAGTTCATCGGGCATGGCATCCTCCTTCGCCAGTTTCACCAATCAGTATTGGACTTATTCAAGAGGATGGTCAAGGTTCCAGCGAAGAAACCCAGATCTGTTGAGTTCCGCCCACGTAGATTGGAGTTATCGTGAAGATATGACCTCAGGACGGACTCCCGCTTCGCCCCATCCCCGCAGCGGGGCGGGCGTGGAAGCGGTCTCGGTGCTCGCGGATGATGTGCGCCGCGCCCTGTACCACTTCACCCGGCTCGCGCACCGGCCCGTGACGCGGGAGGAGGCAGCCTCGAATGCCGGCATCTCCGCCAAGCTGGCCGCCTTCCACCTGGACAAGCTCGTCGCGGCCGGGCTGCTGAACTCCCGCTACGACAATCCGGGAGGCGTCCGCAAGGTCGGCCGCAAGCCCAAGGTGTACGAGCCGGCCGAGACCGACATCCGTATCAGCATCCCCGAGCGTCGGCCCGACGTCCTGGCCGAGATCCTCATCGACGCGGTCCTCGAACAGGAGCAGGGCGAGGATGCACGGTCATCCGCGCTGCGCACGGCCCGCCGCCGGGGCGAGGAACTGGGAGCGGCGACACGCGCCAGCAACCGTCCCGGCCGTCTGGGGCCCGAGCGTTCCCTCACGCTTTCCGAGTCCGTGCTGGAGGAGTACGGCTTCGAGCCCGACCGGCAGGCCCCGACCGAGGTGCGGTTGCTGAACTGCCCCTTCCACCCGCTGGCCGCCCGGTCGCCTGAGCTGGTGTGCGGGATCAACCACGCCTTCCTCGGCGGCTTCCTCACCGGCCTGCAGGCATCTGGGATCGACGCGGTCCTCGCCCCTCACCCGGGACGGTGTTGTGTGGAACTGCGCGCTGCGGCCGGCGGTGCGAGCGTGCCCGTCCCTGCCACTGGGCGGTGTGCGAAGGAGGTCTGCGCCCGGCCCGCGGAGGATCCGGGCGCGACGTAGACGGCATCCCGCGAGACGACGCATGGGAGAAGATCATGAGTGAGAACCTGGACCGGCTGGCCGCCGAAGGCGTAGCGGTCTGGCTCGATGCTGAGCCGGGAGCGGCTTGCCGGTGGCGGGCTGGCCGACCTGGTGCGTGTCCAGCGGGTGGTGGGTATCACCAGCAATCCGACGATCTTCGCCAAGGCGATCCGCTCGGGTGCCCGCTACGACGCACAGGTCGGTGATCTCGCCCGGCGCGGGGTGCGGGTGGAGGAGGCGGTCAGGCTGCTGACGGCGTTCGACGTGCGCTGGGCCTGCGACGTACTGCGACCGGTGTACGAGGCCGGCGACGGGGTGGACGGACGGGTGTCGCTCGAGGTGGACCCGCGCGTCGCTCATGACACGGCGGCGACGATCGCCGAGACACGGGCCCTGTGGCGGCTGGTGGACCGGCCGAACATGTTCGTGAAGATCCCCGCCACCGAGCCCAGCCTGGCGGCGATCAGTACCGCGCTCGGCGAGGGCGTCAGCGTCAACGTGACGCTGATCTTCTCCCTTGACCGCTACGACCAGGTGCTTCGCGCTTTCCTTGACGGCATGGGCAAGGCCCATGCGGCGGGGCATGATCTGGCATCCATCGCGTCGGTGGCCTCCTTCTTCGTCAGCCGGGTGGACACCGAGGTCGACAGCCGGCTGGACAAGATCGGCACGCCGGAGGCGCTGGCTTTGCGCGGACGAGCCGCGATCGCCAACGCGCGCCTGGCCTACCAGCGCTTCGAGCAGGCCACCGCATCCCAGGAGTGGCAAGCGCTGGCCACGGCCGGGATGCGCCCCCAGCGCCCTCTGTGGGCCTCCACCGGGGTGAAGGATCCCGCCTATGAGGACACCCGCTACGTAGATGAACTGGTGGCGCCCGGGGTGGTCAACACCATGCCGGAGCAGACCCTGCGCGCGGTCGCGGACCACGGCCGCATCCGGGGCGACACCATTCACGCCACCTATGCGGCATCCCAGCAGGTACTCGACGACTTGGAGGCTGTCGGAGTGTCCTATGACGACGTGGTGCGTGTGCTGGAGGACGAGGGCATCGCCAAGTTCACCGCCTCCGGCAACGAGCTGTTCGAGCAACTGGAGGCCGAACTGCACGCCAGGCGCATCGCCGCCTGAGGTAGACCCCAGGCGCACCACCGCCTGACGTAGCCGCCCGACGACGAACCGTCCCAGCGCCACGGTCTCCGGCGACGACCGATCGGCGGACACACCGGGGAACAAATCAACCGCTGACAGCGCAGGGCCATCGACGACGATGGCCTGGCCACGTGCGACGTCAGCAGGGAGCGGATCGCCATCCGCCTGCGGGCCGAGCCGACCCAGCAGAGGAGAGAGCATGGCCGCGAACACAACATTCGTGATCGTCGGAGCGAGCCTGGCCGGTGCGAAGGCAGCACAGACCCTCCGGGAAGAGAGCTTCGACGGCTCCGTCGTGCTGCTCGGAGAGGAAAGCGAGCACCCCTACGAACGCCCGCCGCTGTCGAAGGGCTATCTGCTGGGCAAGGACGAGCGTGACACCGTCTATGTCCATCCTCCCCAGTGGTATGCCGAGCACGACGTCGACCTGCGCCTGGGCGCCACGGTCACGGCGATCGCCCCGGACAGGCACGAGGTGACGCTCGCTGACGGCAGTCGCATCGGCTACGAGAAGCTGCTCCTGACCACCGGCTCCTCACCGCGTCGCCTGACCGTGCCCGGAGCCGACCTCGACGGAGTGCTCTATCTGCGCAGGCTCGCCGACAGCGACCGCATCAAGGATTCCTTCGAGTCCGCGTCCCGCATCGCGGTGATCGGCGCCGGCTGGATCGGTCTGGAGACAGCGGCTGCCGCCCGCGCGGCCGGCGCGGAGGTCACCGTGCTGCAGAGGGCGGAGCTGCCGCTGCTGCGCGTGCTGGGCCGCGAGGTCTCCCAGACCTTCGCCGAGCTGCACAACGATCACGGGGTGGACCTGCGCTTCGGTGTCCAGGTCGCCGAGATCACCGGTGCCGGCGGCCGGGCGAACGGCGTGCTGCTGGCCGACGGCAGCCGCATCACTGCCGACGCGGTCATCGTCGGGGTCGGCATCACCCCCAACACCCAGCTCGCCGACGCTGCCGGCCTGGAAGTCGACAACGGCATCCGCGTTGACGCCCGCCTGCGCACCTCGCACCCTGACATCTACGCCGCCGGGGACGTCGCCAACGCCTTCCACCCACTGCTCGGTCAGCACATCCGTGTCGAGCACTGGGCCAACGCCGTCAACCAGCCGCAAGCCGCGGCCAAGGCGATGCTCGGCCAGAACGTGGCCTACGACCGCGTTCCGTACTTCTTCACCGACCAGTACGACCTGGGCATGGAGTACACCGGCTACGTCGAACCCGGCGGCTACGACCAGGTCGTCTTCCGCGGCCGGAGGGACACCCGCGAGTTCATCGCCTTCTGGCTCGCCGAGGGCCGGGTACTGGCCGGCATGAACGTCAACGTCTGGGACGTCACTGACCCGATCCGGGCCCTCGTGACCTCCGGGCGCCCGGTCGACGCGACGAGGCTCGCCGACTCCGACGTCCCGCTGAGCGACCTTCTCGACCGCCCCGACTCGGCTGGGTGACAGCCGAGAGAAGGCATGAAGGTGACAGCCACGCCTCCCGCCTCCGGCCACACATTTTCCCGGCCCCGGATGCGGCTCCTCGGCACCGGCAAACGGGTTTGCGCAGCCGCAGGACTACGCCGCGATCGGGGACGGCCGCTGCGCCGCGCTCATCGCCCGCGACGGCTCCGTGTACTGGCCGGCCTGGCCGGACCTGGACTCGCCGAGCCTGTTCACCGCCGTGCCTGGTCCCGTCCGCGGCGGCCGGTTCCTTCTCCAGCCCGACGCGCCGTACACCGCAAGCCGCCGCTACCTGCCCGGCACCAACGTGCTGGAGACGCCTCTTCGATCGCATACTCGGTCAGCTGTGTCACTGCCTTCGGAAACGCGAACCTTTCGATGAACACACCGCGTTCCCAGCACTGCCTGAACTCGCAGTCAGCGCGGCTTGACCGGCAGCAGCTCACTCATCCAGCCTGGCAGTTCGGGGTCCTCGCGCCCGGCCTCGGCGATCGACACCATGGCCGCCCACGACGCATCCGGGATGGCCCGGGGCGACCCGTTGCAAACTCGGCATTCAGACGACGGCACAGGTGGGACGTGCCGTGGTATAGGCTCCGTTGACCTCCGCCACGCGCGCGACAGCGGACCCCGGGACGTGAGGCGGCTCTCCGCTGAGGCGGATGGTCGGAGCCGCGGCTCCGCATGTCCGTCCGTGGATGAAGTCCCGCAGCGCGACCACCTGTTCCCACGTCGGCAAAGAGTGCTGGCGAGAAGCCGGCTCTGTCATGCCGCGAGGCTACCCGCGAGGCGCCGTTATCCGAGGAGACGACCCATTGGCCCCCCTGCTCATCGGTGAAGGTGCGCCAGGAGTCCGTCGCGCACGGGATAGGGGTGTTCTGGGGGGAGGAGTCGCCGGGCAGCATCCAGGTCACCCTCCTGCACGTGAGCATGGATCTTCTGCGCGAGGGCGGTGATATCGGTGATGGAGACCGTCCACTCATCTGCGTAGCGACGTGCGGCTTCACCTGCGAGGCCGAGCTGCAGCGAGCGGTAGGGAAGCGGCTGCAAGTGCAGATCGCGCTCGGGGTCCCATTGAACGCGGGCCGGGGCCCGCTTCAACTGACGCTTCCAGGTCGCACGGTCTGGGTGCAGCCCATGCTCGTAGTGAGCCAGACAGGCATGCTCCAGCGCCCATTCGAAGCCTTCGCGCGTCATCTCGACGGCAAGGACGGTTTCCTGGCCTTCTTTGGCGCCCCAGCCGCAGCGATACATCATCCAGAGGAACGACGGCTTGATCCACGTCATCCGGTCCCGCTTCCAGGCCGCTGGAAAGCGGCCCGCTCGGGCCGCGGGCAGGCCGATCCCGGGGGTGTACGCCTGGTAGACGGTGATGGTGGAGGCCGTATGGATCGCGCGGATCCGGTACTTGAGTTCTGCCACGGTGACCAGCGTGGGGGTGCCGCTTGCCGCGTGCCATCGAATTACCGGGGCACTCGACCGGCCGATCCTTCGCTGGCAGATGAGTGTCGCGTCGGCACTACATAGCCGCAACCTCATCTGCCATCGGCGTCTGGCCAGGACGTAACACCGACGACAACGACGATCCGCTGCATAAGGTGCCACGATGAGCCAGTACTTCGACTTCGGCGACGAGACCCTGTGGAACCCTTCCAATGGAGCTTCCCGTATGTTCCAGCGTCAAGTAGCCGTCTTCGAGTCGGAGCTGGAACTTTTATCGGGCATCGGGCCGATGGAGAACGACGAGTGCCAGATCCACCCGGCAACCTTCACGACCTTCGTCAACGCCCTGCTGGCACAGCACCGAAGAACGAGCCACGCCATCATCCTCGCGCTCTCCGAAGACTTCATCGCCATAGTTCTCGTTCTTGCAGAGCGCGCCGGGATCGCAGTGGACTGGGCGAAACTCGGAGCCACCCCGGAAGCCCCGCTCGAAGACGTGCAGGTTTCTGCCGTCACAGGTATGTCGACCCCGGCGGAAGGCGGAGCCTGGGGTGCGGGCCTGCGCGCGAAGGCACGGGAGCTGGGGCGGCGTATGCCCCGCTGACCGGAGCAACCGCGTACGACGAACCGAGAACACCTCTCGCCCCTGCAGCCCGCCACAAGAAGCGGCTCTGGCCTTGAGTTCCAACCTGCAGATGGCACGTCGTTCCAGCGAAACCACGCCCGGCCCTGGTGTATGTGCAGGAGGAGCTCGTCAGCGGGTCCTGAGGGTGACGGCAGGGTCAGGGCGTCCTCGATACGGTCGTACGCGTCGTTGAACCGTCGCAGTGACGTCGCTGCGGGAGCACGCGCATTGCTTGTGTGGTCGTGTGGTCGTGTGGTCGTGCCGGCCGGACTCTGCCGAGGGTCCGGATGGTGTGGGACGGTCAGGACGACGAGTGATTCAGTGGCCTGCTACGAATCGCGGATACCCGCCCCGTCGCCAAGGCCCTGCTCCGCGCAGCGCCGCACGTACAACATGGTCAGCGCGGTGTGGGTGAACGGCAGCGTCAGCAGCGCGCACAGCGGCAAGGCGACGGCTGAGGGGGCCAGTTGCGCCGCCGTAAATGCGAGGTAGGTGTTGCCCGAGCTGACCGACATCGCCAGGGCGTGGGCCGCACCGTCCGCCGGCTCCATCGCGTACCGCAAAGCCAGGTACGCGCCGACCGTCAACGCCGCGAGCGCAGTGACGAAGACGGTGGTGCGCCACCACGCGCCGCGTACCAGCGACCAGGAGCGGTGCAACGCGGCGGTTGCGCCCAGGCCATCGAGGGCCGCGGCGGCCGGTGCGAGGGCGAGGCCGACGCGCAGCGCCACTACGGCGGGCACCAGCAGCGCGAGCAGGACGTATCCCAGTACCGGCTCAGCCGCGGGCAGCACCACGTCGGCCAGCGACCACACCAGCACCCCCGTGAGGGCCGGCCCGCCCAGCAGCACCCCGCGGCAGGCTTGAACCGCCGTGGCCCGTCCCGCCTGCCGCCGCGTTCGCCGCCACAGCTCACCCGCCTCGACGGGCTGAACATGGGCGACAGCCAAGGAGTGCGCCGTGTGCAGCACGCCGAACGTGAACGCGGCAAGGCCCAGCAGTACGGGCAGGGTGCCGGCCGCGACCAGCAGCAGCGCCTCGGTGTCCGGCACGTACGAGTCCTCCTGCCGCCTGGCCAGCTCGGCGCCCCGCTGCATCTCGACGAACGCGGGCCAGGCAGCGGCGAAGGCCAGCAGCAGCACGCCGGTTCCGGCCAGCGTGGCCCAGGCGGTGCCGTAGAGCGTCAACCTGTAGGCCAGGCCGAAACGTTGGGCGAAGGTGCGCAGTACCCCAGGCGCTCCGGGGTCGGGTGGTGGGGCTTCCCCGGTGTCAGCCGGTTCCCCCGTGGTCCCCGTCATCTGGGTGCCTCCCTGGCGTCTCTGGTGCGGGCGGCCACTATCCCGCAAGCGGCCGCTCAGCTCAAAGGCGCGGTCGGCACAGGGAGGCACACGCTGTTCGAGCTGTGCGACGCGATGCCGTGCGAGAGCGGGCCGGTGACCTCGCCGGTCGACCTGACGCTGCTGGCCGAACACCGGTGCGGGCGCGGTGAGTTGTACGACGCGCCGAACTGCGGCCATATCGGCGTGGACGCGCTAGCGACCACTTCGTTCCCGGCTTGCCGTACTCGTTCGTCGCCGCCCTGGAGACAGGCCGCACCTCGTGGTGTCAACTGCTGGACGCCGCCGCCCCGGCCCCGACGACGACCTGACCGAGGTCACCGCCCGCCAGGTCCGCCGCGTCGTCACGGACCTGGGCCGTCCTCTTGACGGCTTGGGGCCGTGAGGCGTCCAACACGGCCAACCGCCGCTGAACAGCGCCCCAGCCCACGTCGGTCAACGGCGGCGGCCGCGTCGCAGGAGGTTACAGAGAAGTCCGCGCATCTGGCGCGGCGGGGGAAGGACTCCCCGGGCCGGGCGGTCTCCCCTCGGCCGAGTGGCCTTTCGGGCATGGGATGCCCGAGTCCGGCGATCTCCAGCACCCAGGAGGCGGCACGCTCGGTGGTTCGCCGGTGTGGAGAGAGACGTCGAAGGGCTGGGGCGGGTCACGTACCTCACGTTTCAGTCGCCGTTTGAGCAACCGGCGCGCGGTGATCCGTTGAATCCGGTAACCGGCGACCCACCGTTGAGCCGGCGAGTGAGCGAGGTTCGCACATGCCCAGGACCCTTCCGCACAGCGCCCTGCGCCGCCACGTGACCGCCGGCCGCCTCCCAGCAGGCCGACCCGGCCGAGCTCCCTCTCAGCAACTCGCGCACTGATCGGTCGATCCCATGGACTACTGCGTTCCTTGCCGCCGCCCTCTCAACGGCACCGTGACATGCCCGGAGTGCGGGGCATACGACTATGGCATGGCACTGTCGGGTGAGTCGGGCGACGGCGCTCCGGCGGTCGACACCGCGGCGATGGAGGCCCTCTTCAGCGCCGGACCGGACCCCGTCGAAACACCCTCGCCTTCCCTGGCGATCCCCACTTCCCGGACACGGGCCGCCGAGGACGCGACCGCCTCGGCCCCAACTCCCCCGGTCGAGGTGCCCGAGGCCCGGCGTCGTCACGGCGCGCCGCGATGGAAGAAGTACGGCGTCCGGACTCTCGCCGCGGCCGCGTTCACCGTGCTGGGCGGCCTCGCCGCAGGCGCGGTGCTTCCCGAGCCGACGGCCGGGCCTCAATCCGCGGACCTCCCCGACACACCCCCGGGCCCGGAACAGGCATCCTCCGAGGCACCCCAGGGGCGCGCCGCCGCACCGCCGCGGGCCTCACGCCCACCGGAACGTACGGCCACGCACCCTGCCAGAGGAACCGGCCGGGACCGCCACAGCGAGGTGACCCGCCCCCCACGCGCGACGGCCACGCAGCCGGAATCACCAACTCCCCCGGCTCCTCCCGCCGTCACCGCTCCGCCGTCCGCAAAGCCCACTCCGGCGCCCCGCCCGCCGAGCGGCCGCCCCAGCCCCTCGCCCACCCCGACGGCACCGTCCACCCCGGCCCCCGCTCCCACACCGAGTCCGAGCCCGAGCGGCAGTACCGGCACCCCACCCACGGCCGGCCCCACGCCGAGCCCCACGGTCAGGTCGCTGGCCGATGCGCTGCGCGGTGGTACGGGGCTGTTGCTGCCGGGGCGGTAACGGACGGACGGGCCGGGATCAGGGGCGAGCGGGATGAGAGGCGGTCGCCGACCACGTCGAGAACGATGCCGTCGACGCCGCCCAGCGGCGGTAGAGGGTGCCGAGGTGGACGCCGGACCGAGGCGGCGCTGTCGGGCCGGTGGTCGCCCCCAACGGCCCGGCCCCGAACGTCACCCGAAGCCGCCTCGGACGCCTCACGCGCCAAGGCTTCCTCATCCCACCCGGACGCGGCATCTACCCCGCGCGAGCCCGCGCTGCGAGCCGCAAGATGAAGGCGGCGTTGGTCTGGCTGCCCGAATCTGCGCGGGGAGGAGGAGAACGCCTCAGCTCAGGCGGAGTTGTTCGCCCGGCACCTGCCGCGCGAGTGTGGTGCGGAGCCGGCTGATGGTTGCCTGCCAAGAGCCGCCGTCCGATTCGGCCCAGAGCTCCAGCAGTTCGGACGGCTCGGTCATGACGCGGTCGAGGGCCTGGAGGGCGAGGGCGCGCAGACCGGTGAGATCAGGGAGGGGTTCGTCCGGTCCGTAGTGGGGATCGGCGGGCTCGCCGCCGGGGCATTGCGCGGCGACCAAGGCGGCCGCGGCGACGGCTTCCTCGGAGACATCCGCGTCAAGGTATTCGGTGGTGTCGGCCGCGCGGATGAGCGTGGCGCGGACCATGCCCTCGCGTGCGTCCGCAGAGGCGTCGTCGAGGTCGTGGCACCAGTCTGCCGCAGTGTCGTTGTCGAAGGGGCCTACGTCCCAGGTACCCATGTGTCTCTCCCCATGGTGGTGGTGCCCGGGGATCATGGCAGGCGCCACTGACATGGCCCCGACTCCTCCTCGATGTGCGGAAGTACAGGCGTGGCCGCCTTGGGGGGTGTTCGACTCCGGCGGCGCGCCTCCCGGAGCAAGCTCCGACTGTGAGGACTTCGCGTATCTAGCCCGCCCTGTGGAGTGATCTGCATCACACGCTGTCACAGCGATCAATCGCACGGTGTCTTGAGGCCGAACCCCCTTGAGACGGAGGAGACCATGACTGGGAACACCGATGTGGTTGTGATCGGCGGCGGCTACGCCGGCGTCATGGCGGCCAATCGCCTGATGAAGCGCGGCGACATGACAGTGACACTGGTCAACCCGCGCCCGACCTTCGTCCCGCGACTCCGCCTGCATCAGCTGGTGGGCGGGTCCCACGACGCGGTCGTCGACTACCGCGAGATCCTGGCCGAGAGCGTCCGGCTGATCGTCGAGACCGTGACCCGGATCGACAGCGCCCAGCGCAGCGTGACGCTGGCGGGCGGCGGCACGGTCGGCTATGACTACCTGATCTACGCGGCGGGCAGTGGCAGCGCCGACCCGCGCGTTCCCGGGGCGGCCGAATTCGCCCACCCGGTCGCCACCCTGGAGGCCGCGCAGCGGCTGCGGTCGGTCCTCGACGCCGCGCCCGCGTCGGCTGCGGTGACGGTCGTCGGAGCCGGTCCGACCGGCATCGAGACCGCCGCCGAACTGGCCGAGCAGGGCCGCCGGGTGACCCTGGTCTGCGGAGACGTGCTCGGCCCGTACCTGCACCCTCAGGCCCGACGCACAGCTGCCAAGCGGCTCGCCCGGCTCGGGGTGACCGTGCTCGACGGCCCTGACGCGTTGGTCACGGCGGTGACGCGCCACGCCGTGCGCCTCGGTGACGGCCGCGAGCTGCCGAGCGAGGTCACCGTCTGGACCGCCGGGTTCGGCGTGCCGGATCTGGCCGCGCGTAGTGGGCTGAGCACCGACGCGGTGGGGCGCCTGCTCACGGACGAGACGCTGACCAGCGTGGACGACGAGCGCATCGTTGCCGCCGGGGACTCAGCCGCACCGTCGGACCTACCGTTCCGGATGAGCGCCTACGCCGCGGGCTGCCTGGGCGCACACGCCGCCGACACGGTGCTCGGCCGCATCGCGGGTGAGCAACCCGCGCCCATCAACCTGTCGTTCCCCGCCATGTGTGTCAGCCTGGGGCGCCGCGCAGCCATCTTCCAGCTCGCGCGCAAGGACGACACCGCGATGCGGCTCTACGTCGGCGGCCGTGCGGGCGCGAAGCTGAAGGAGCTCTCCTGCCGGTTCAGCGTCAAGCATCTGGCGGAGGAGGCGCGCAAGCCCGGTTCGCACACCTGGCCCCAGGGCGACCACCGCCGGCAACTGCTGCAGGCCAAGCGCGCCCGGACATCGGCCACCGCTGGGCGGGAAGCCTGACCAGGCCTTCGAGGGAGAGAGACCGAGAGATGACCGACCACACCACCGACCTGGCGACCGAAGCGTTCGTCGCCCACCGCAACCTGCTCTTCACCGTCGCCTACGAGATGCTCGGATCGGCGGCCGACGTCGAAGACGTCCTCCAGGAGACCTGGCTGCGGTGGGTCAAGGTCGACCTGGGACAGGTGAGCGACCAGCGGGCGTACCTGGTCCGGAGCACGACCCGGCAGGCGCTCAACCGGCTGCGCACCATGAAGCGCCGCAGGGAGGCGTACGTCGGCCAGTGGCTGCCCGAACCGCTGCTCACCACGCCGGACGTGGCCGAGGACATCGAACTCGCCGAGAGCATGTCGATGGCGATGATGCTCGTCCTCGAAAGCCTTTCCCCGACCGAGCGGGCGGTGTTCGTGCTGCGCGAGGTCTTCGAGGTCGACTACGACGAGATCGCCGAGGCCGTCGGCAAGAGCCCCGATGCCGTCCGCCAGATCGCCCACCGCGCCCGCCGGCGCGTCGACTCCCGCCGCCCCCGCAGGACGGCCTCCCCGAGCGAGACCCGGGCGGCCCTGGAGTCGTTCCAACGCGCCCTCGAAACCGGGAACCCGCAGGATCTCCTCGACGTGCTCGCCCCCGACGTCGTCCTGCTCAGCGACGGCGGCGGCGTCAAGCGCGCCGCGCTCAGGCCCGTCATCGGCGCCGAGAAAATCGTCCGCTTCTACCTCGGCGGCTCCGCCAAGGTCGCGGCCACGATCACCTGCGAGCCCACCGTGGTCAACGGCAGCCCAGCACTCGCCGTACACCTCAACGGCGAGCTCGACGGCATCATGGCCGTCCGTGCCGAGGACGCCCGCATCTCCGGCCTGTACTTCGTCCGCAACCCCGAGAAGCTGACCCGCATCACCTCCGAGACCCCGCTCACCCTGTGCTGACTCCGACGGCTCGGACAGCACCCGTCCATTGCCGCACACCACATGAGGGGGACCACAGCATGACCAGACGAACGACGGCCCGCGGCGGCGGTCTCACCTTTCTCAGGACCGCGACAGCCCTGCAGACCCTGACCCTCTTCTTCCAGGCGGTCACCGCCGGCATGCTGCTGACCTCGTCCCGCGGCTATCTGATGCACGACGTCGTATCGAAGGTGATGTACGCAGCCGCCATGCTGTACGTGCTCGCCGCGGTCCTGGCCTGGCGCCCGGGCGGCGGATCACCCCGCCCCATCCTGTACGCCACCGGCTTCCTCGGCCTCGCGTCGGTCCAGGTCGTGCTGGGCATCGCGCACATGCCCACCCTCCATGTCCCCCTGGGCACCCTGATGTTCGGCCTCAGCATCCTGGCACTTGGCCGGATGCTGTCCGCCCGCCCGCAGGTGCGCTCCAGCGCCCGGTCATAGCCGCCGCCGGCCCCAGGCCGTGCCGCGCACCGGCCCGGTCCCCAGCACGACGTCAAGCACGCAAAGGCTCCGACCGAGGACGGGGATGGATACTCAGACCCCGCCACAGCACGTCCGGGGTATGTCCAGAACGTCGCCGATAAGCGTCAGCAGCTCGAAATCGTCGTTCCGGACGCGGCGAGCAGCAGCCTCTCGCCCTCGGCGTTGATCACCACCGTCGCGGGCCCTGGGCGACCATCCCCTTGAGCACGCGGTCTCACGCTTGCCGGTCATACCCAGGCCCGGGTCCACCGATCTTCCTCGGCACCGGCAATGGGCTGGGCGGGGGCATCGTGGCCCTGGTGGTGGGACTGATCGGCACAGCCCTCGGTGGGCTGACTCTGACCCGTCCCGCCGCACCGACTGACCGGCTCACCGCAGCGGATGGGCTAGCGCTTCAGTCCGCCTGAAGACCGATCAGATGCCGCCGAGTATCGGTGCTGAACCCTTGAGGGAGCCGACGGACGATGCGTAGGTGTACACGCTGGCGATTGGAGAACCCAATAAGCACACGGGAGGCAGGGCCGCTCCGGACAACAGCCGGGCACGAGGCGGGGGCGGACCGGGAACGATTCCCTGTCCACCACCGCCTCGGGGATCGGATGTCAGCCCATGAAGCCGCCGTAGTAGCCGCCGAGCTTGTCCCGGTATCCCGGGTCGTCGGCGTGCGAATCGTTCTCGAACTCGGGCGCGTTCTTGATCTCTTCCTTCGTGCGGGAGACATGAACGGTCTCCGCCGCGACGTCGATGCTCGAAACGACTCCGGCGGGCAGCAGGACATGCTTGCCGAAGATCCAGGGGCCGGTGTCGACGACGATGTGCGCGGAGCCCACCTCGTCGGAGTGCTTGTCGACCTTCCCGATGCTGCCGTCGGTGGCCTCGACCTTGAAGCCGACCAGGCTGGCGCCGGTCGTGCGGCCGGAAGCGGGGGTGTATGCCCAGAGGTTGGGGTCCATGAGAGTCCTCTCAACTATGGATCGTGCGGCATCGGTTGCTCGGCGACGGCCAAGGGCCGCCTGCATACGAGGGGCGGATTCCTACCAGCGGTACCAGCGGCCCCGTCGGCCGCCTGAAGCCGCGGGCCGGACCACGAATCCCAGCAACCACACCACCAGCACGATGACGGCGATCCACCAGAGTGCCTTGAGGGCGAAACCGGCACCGAAAAGAACGAGCGCAAGCAATAGGACGAGAAGCAGGGGAACCATTTCTCATCACCTCCGAAATCCCGTATGCCCCGCACCCGAACCGGCATGCGCGCAATACGGCTCGTTTCTCGGAGCCCTTCCCGGGTATACGCGCCCCCGCGCAAAACAGTGCCGCCGACCACTTCCCAGTGGTCGGCGGCACAGGGCACGCGTCATCGCTTGAAGGCGTCCTTCGCCTTGCGCGCTCCGCCCTTCGCCTTTCCCTTGGCCTCGCGCATATCACCCTGCGCCTGCTCCGTTCGCCCCTCTGCGGTCAGACGCTCATTGCCCACGGCGCGCCTTGCGCCTTCTCCGCCTTACCCCGCACCTTTTCGCTTCCGCTCATGGGATTCACCTTTCGTACAGGTCTTGTGTCGCCGTTGCCGATAACGTCGCGACACAACCAGAAATGCGGCGAGTAAGACGTCCGTACGGTGCATACGAAAGGGATCAGCCCGTCCTGCGGACCCATGCCGGCAGAACGACCCAGCAGGCCACGAACCGGGGCAGGATGCCGAACGGTCCACGCCGCGAGGCCGTCGTCAACCGTCATCGCCTGCCCCCTCGTTCTTTCCCCCGCCTGCCCTGCGGAGCCGCAACTCGTCGTGTTCGCACGCGCCTGCGTCACCGCCGACTCGAGCCCCCTCGGGTGCGGAGGGTGTGCACGAGCCGACGGACGACGGCCACGGTGGAGACGCCGTGAGGGCCTCTGCCGAGGCGGGAGTCCACGGGCGGCCGGCGACGGGCGTTCCTGTACCGCCGCAGTTCACGGACGATGGTGTTCAGCTTGGAAGACATCCGGGGATCTCCCTCTGCGTTTCGGTGTTTCGGGGCAGACACCCCGCTCTCCGAGTGCCCCGTGGGGACCGTGACATGCCCGACGCCTGTCCTCGCCGGGTTCCGTGAGGACGCGCCGCGCCATGGCCCGGCGCGTCGGGCCGAGCGCGCCCGAACAGCGCGTCGCCCCGCCGGAGCCGTCGGCGCGTGTCCTACGCCGAGGAGGAGCTGCGCGTCTCGGCGCAGCCCGCGCAACCTCGTTGCGCAGCCCCGCTGCGGTCCTCAGTCGGCACAACTCGTAGAAGACCTGATGCCCCGTTGACCTCCGCCCTCAGCCCCCGCGGGTGAGGATCCGGGCCACCGATCAAGGGAAAGGAACACATCATGCACCGGGCCGGCGCAGCCGGGTTCTCGACGGCGACCCGAACGCCCCGCTCGGCATGCCGGGGCACCTGCCCGCGTGGACACTGGGCGCGGGCGAAAGGAGTGATCATGCTTCCCGGATTCCTCACCAGGGCGGTCGGCGTGCTGCTCGGCCGGGAAGGACGGTCACTGCACCTGAAGGCGGCGGGCGGCGCGACAGTCGTCCTCGTGCTGGTGATGCTCGGCGGTTCCTGGGCCGTCGTGGCCGCCGAGGAGGGGGCGCGCGGCGCGAACCTGACGTCGTACCCGAGGGCGCTGTGGTGGTCGATCGAGACGGCGACCACCGTCGGCTACGGGGACTTCTACCCGATCACGCCATGGGGCAGGGGCGTCGGCTCGGTCGTCATGGTCGTCGGAATCACGACGTACGGCATGGTCACGGCCGCACTGGCGACCTGGTTCGTCGGGCGGGAGGAACGACGGCTCAGTCGCGCGCACCATCTGCGCGACGACGCCCTCCAAGCCCTGCACGAACGCTTCGACCGGCTGGAACGCCTGCTGACCGGCGAACGGGACGGTGACTGAGGACCGGCGAAACTCGTTCGCCTGCCGGCCGGGCTCCGTCGGCCGCCACACCGAACCGGCCGTTGCCTGGGGGAGCACCTACGGCGCTGCGGTGTCGAACAGAACCCCGGGCGCCGGCGCCCCGTCTGCCGGCCCCGGGGAGTCGCCGTCTGCCCACCACCACGCTGGGGGAGGCGGGCGCAGCGGAGGGCGAGGTCTGGCAGCGCATGGAGATCACTGAGCGGCGCCAGGAGACGCCCGATGTCGTTTCGTTTCTCCTGCGACCCTGCGACGGCCGGCCGGCGGCGTCCTTCCGGCCAGCTCCCGGCCGGCCGAACTGGCGGATCAGCGTCAAGCGCGTCCGCGACGTGGCGAGGCCGGACGGCGAGGTCTCGTCCTGGCTCCACGAGCACGCCCAGCCGGGCGACACGCTGACCGTGTCGGCGCCGTTCGGCGACCTGGTCCTGCCGGAGGGCGACGGCCCGCTGCTGCTGGCGTCCGCGGGGATCGGCAACACGCCCATGCCGGCCGTGCTCGACCATCTGGCCTCCACCGGCTCGGCACGCCGCGTCATCGCGGTCCACGCCGACCGCTCCCCCGCCGACCACGCCCACCGCGAGGAGCAGCTCGCCCTGGTGCGGGCACTTCCGAACGCCCGGCTCCACCTGTGGTAGGAGGTGCCCGGCGACCAGGCACCGGAGGCGGCAGCCGGCCAGGCCGACGTGGGCGGCCTGGCACTCCCGGGAGACCTGACCTCCTACCTGTGCGGTCCGTTGCCGTTCATGCGGGCGGTGCGTGGCGACCTGCTGCGGCGCGGCGTGCCCGCGGAGAGGATCCATTACGAGGTCTTCGGCCCGGACCTCTGGCTGGGGTCCGTAGGAGCGGGGGCCCGCACGGGAGCGGACGCGACGGGCGCGGGCCCCTGATGAGGACCGTCCCTGTGAGACCGGCTCGCACGCGCAAGGGACGTCGCAGAGAGAGGGGTACACCGTATGCATGCCACTTCGGCGGCCGTCGCCGCCGCGGTTGTCTTCGTCTGGCTCGGGATGGTCCTGGCCATCTCCTTCCTGGAGGCGCCTCTGAAGTTCCGGGCCCCAGGCGTGGACGTACGGATCGGTCTCGGCATCGGCCGTCTTGTCTTCCGCGCGCTCAACCGCGTCGAGGCCGTACTGGCCGTTGTCGTGATCGCTGCGGTCGCCGTCGGCGATCCGCCGGCGGCCGTAGGGGTCCTGACGGCTGTCGCCACCGCGCTGCTGGTGATCCAGCTTGTCGGCGTCCGGCCCGTCCTCAACCGCCGGTCCGACCGGGTGCTGTCCGGGGAGGACGTTCCCCGCTCGCGAGCACACCTGCTCTACGTGGTCTGTGAGGTGGCCAAGGTCCTCACCCTGCTCGCCCTGGGCACTACCACGCTGATGACCTGAACATCACCACCGCTCCGCCGCGCTGGGCCCTACCTGCGGGGGCGCGCCTGGTCCGAGGACAGGGGTGTTGATCGGAGACCACCACCGCTCCTCGAAGCTGCCCGGCCGGCCCATGACTGACGTAGGCGGCGATGCGGGGTGCCGGACGCACGACGACGTCGTCCGATTCCAGGTAACGCTCGTGCGGCTCGTCGTAGGCCGAGCCCCACGTGATGGTCGTCGAAAGGATGTTCGCCGAGAGTTTCTAGGCGGGAGAGGGACCGGTGTCGGATCGCCGGGAGAGCCAGATGCGCAGCGGGACAGCGACCAGCCACGAGAGCTGCGCCAGCACGGGTGAGGCAAGGGTGAGCGGCATCGAGGCCGCGAAGACGACCACCACGACCAGGCCCTGCTGGACGGACCGGGTCAGACTCTCGCGCGGGATGCCCGGTTTCACCAGGGCCGGCCGGCAGACGAGCCGTAGCGACATCGCGGTCATCAGGCTCGAGGCGGCAGCGATCGCTCCCGCGTAGATCATCGTCGCCGGAGCGGTGTCCCCGTACTCGCTGATCAAACGCGTCGGGAACGGCAGCCCTGCGATCACGGCCAGGAGCGCCAGATAGAGATACAACAGCCACGCGTCGAGCCGGGCGATCGCTGTGAACAGGGCATGCTGCGCCAGCCACAGCATCCCGATGACGGCAAAGCTGAGGACATAGGCGCCCACGTCGGGCAGTGCGTCGCGGAGCGCGTCGCCGATATCCGAGGCGGCCAGCCCGTCCGGCACACCGACGTCGAGGACGAGCAGCGTGATCGCGATGGCGAAGACCGCGTCCCCGAACGCCAGAAGCTGCTCCGGCCCCATGGCCGGCCTGCCACGTTCGGCTCCCGGCCCACGTCTCACTGCGCTCACGTCCCGGACGCTACCCGGGGGTGCCTGCGGCGACACGCGGTGTTGGGCCGGGTGCCGGACGACCTGGTTCTTCGGAGCCTGCCGACCCGGCCGTCTCCCTGCCGCGCACGGCGGCCGCTGGTGCCATCCGCCGCTCCCGTCGAAAGGCGAGACGCCGACGCCCGCCCCGGCAGACCGGGGCGGGCGTCACACCGAGGTGGCTCAGGCGGGGGTGATGTTCTCCGCCTGCGGGCCCTTCTGGCCCTGGACGACGTCGAAGTTCACCTTCTGGCCTTCCTGGAGCTCACGGAAGCCCGAGCTGGCGATGTTCGAGTAATGGGCGAAGACGTCCGGGCCCCCGCCGTCCTGCTCGATGAAGCCGAAGCCCTTTTCCGAGTTGAACCACTTGACTGTTCCGCTGGCCATTTGCCCTCCAAGGGACTGGAAATCGGTTCCCGCACCGCGCGGGAGCCGGAGGTGATCGCCCTGGTCCTCAGAGGCTTTGAACAGCAAATCGCCCGTGAACTCGCGCTCACGGGCGACCGGTACTTCGGAACCATGACAGCTGGCACTGACGCTACACGGTCCGTCACCTCTTCACCACAAGAACCACCGCACAAAGGGTAGGACGGGTGATGCGCCCGGCTCCGGATCGTCCAAGGCGGAGCTGCCCGGCCGTGCTGCTGCGGACCGCACTCGGGCGACTGCCTGTGATGAGCTCGCCGGCCTCCCAGAGCAGCGGGTCCGGGACCGCACTGCGAACTCAGGCCGGTACCACCCCGCAGCCCTTACAAGTGGTCGCGGGGCAGTGTCTCGTTCCATGTACGGGAGAAGACCCGGCGGTCGTTTTCGAAGCCGTCCAAAGTGGCGTCGACGAAGAACTCGGTCTCGCTGGACCTCAGCATGGTGCGCGTCTCCACCCGCACGTCCCAGTCGTCCCGACGGAAACGCATGGTCCAGGTCGCTTCTCCGCTGACCGAGGTGAAGTCGTCGGCGACCGCGCTGTACTTCTCGTATGCCCGCAGGCCGACGTCGAGGCCGATGTCGTCGTAGCGCACCATGCCGCGATCCTTGACGATCTCGAGCTCGGAGTTGTAGCCGACCAGGTCTCGCTTGACCTCCCAGCGCTGCTCCGGAGGGGTCAGCTGGGTGGTGGCGAGGGGTGCTGTGCCCTCGGGCTCGCCGAACGGACGCTGGGGAAGGTGGTCGGGCTCACCCGCTGGGCGCAGCGGCAGCGTCAGGCTGCTCGTGCCCTCGTACACGCTCAACAGCACTGGTCGGGGCGGGGGCCAGGCGAGCGGCCAATAGGAGGTGGACAGCGACAGCCGGATGCGGTGCCCGGGCGGGAAGGCCTGGGCCACGCCGTTGAGGTGGACGGTCGCCCGGTAGCGGGTGCCGGGTTTCAGCGGCTCCGGAGTTCCCGTCTCATCGCGGTGGGTGAGATTGAGCAGGCCGTACGTGACGCGGGTGGCGCTGCCGTCGGGAGCCACGTCGGACAGCCGGGCGGCGACCATGGCGACCGGTTCGCTCACCGAGAGGTCCAGTTCGACGCTGGGAGAGCCGAGGATCTCGACACGCTCGACGAGTTGGTCCGTCTCGAAGACCAATGAGCCACCGTCCTCCTCCCGCTGGTCGTAGGGCAGGTCGGGTGGCGCGTTGTACGAGGCCCACTTGCCGGCGAACTGTCCGACGGACAGGGGCGACTGCACGGTCAGGACATCCTTGCTCGACGTCGTCTCACCGGGGGTGCCGATGCGATGCCGGCTGAGGGGGTGGGCGGTCGGCACGACATGCGGTGAAGGCCAGTCCGGTTCGCCCACCCAGCGACCGGGCCGTTCCTCGTAGCGGGTGGAGGGCGGCACGCTGTCCTGCATCCAGGTCTGCAGCATGGGCCCTTCCATGATCCCGTTGTCGACGCCCTTGAGCCAGTGGTCCCACCATGCGACGACCTCTTGCAGATAACCGATGGCGGGGCCCGGTTCGCCGAGGTGGGGGTACTTGTGCGACCACGGGCCGATCAGGCCCTTGCGCGGTACGTCCAGGTTCCCCAGCAGACGGGTCACCGCGTTGGAGTAGCCGTCCGCCCAGCCGCTGGAGGCGAGGACGGGGCAGCGCACGTCCTGGTAGTTCTCGCAGACCGAGGCATGCTGCCAGTAAGCGTCGCGGCGCTGGTGACGCAGCCACTGCAGCACCCACGGTCGGGTGTTCTCCAGGCGTTCGTGCCACATCTCCCGCCAGCGCGCGCCCACGACGGAGGGGTCCGGCGGGCACGTGGCGTAGGCGAACATGGTGCCGGCTTCGGCCAGGTTGTCCGACAGCAGGGCACCGCCCATGTAGTGCATGTCGTCGGCGTACCGGTCGTCGGTGAAGGAGGCGATGACGATGGCTCGAAGGCTCGGCGGTTGCCGTGCGGCGACCTGAAGGGCGGCGAACGCGCCCCAGGAGATGCCCATCATGCCGGTGTTGCCGTCGCACCAGGGCTGCTCGGCCAGCCAGGCCAAGGTGTCCTCTGCGTCGCTCTGTTCCTGCTCCAGGTACTCGTCCGCCAGCACACCCTCCGACTCGCCCGTCCCACGCAGATCGACGCGGACACAGGCGTAGCCGTGACCGGCGATGTAGGGATGATGGATGGAGTCGCGTACCGAGGACAGGTCGCGTTTGCGATACGGGATGTACTCCAGCACGGCCGGTACGGGTTCCGCGTCCGAGGAGACGGGACGCCAGATCCGGGCCGACAGGCAGACGCCGTCGGACATGGGGACGGCGATGTGTTCCTCTTCCGTTGTCGCGTAGGGCAGGTTGCTCACACAGCGCATGCGGCCGGCTCTCTCCTTGTCTTTGCTCGGGGTGGGCGGCTGCCCCGGATCCTGTTCGGCACACCGGCCGGACGGGGCCGTGCTGCCTCAGGTGCTCTTCTCGTCCCGGCCTCCCGACGTGGGCCGGTTGAAGGTGAGGTCCAAGGCGGCCACGCAGCGGTCGTACTTCTCGCGCAGATCCTCTTCGCTGTCCCCTCCGGTGAAGACGTGGGCCAGCTCATAGCTGTAGCTGTCCTGCTCCGGCATCTGAGACAGCCGCTGGCCCTCCTCGGGCACCATGTCGATCCGCACACCGGGGATCTCCCGCTCGATGCGCCTCAGGTCCTCATCGGAAGGCACATCGTGCACCACACCGTCGACGAACCAGCGGTAGTACCACTTGGCGGCGGTCTTGTAGCGACCGGCGCCCTTGGGCAGGCTCGGGTCCTTGCCGAGAGCAAGGCTGATCATGCAGTGGTGGTTGGGCACGCCATCGACGTACTCGAACAGTTCGGCGTGCGACTGGGAGTGCCGGGGATTGATCTCCAGCAGGTTGATCGCGTCGGTCCGCGGATCGTAGAAGTACTCGATGCTGAACGTCGCCGAGTCCATCCCTATCCGGCGTATCACGCGCTCGGAGACGTCGTGCAGGCGCCGCACCACGGGCTCGGGGAGCGTGGAGGGATACTGGTGGCGCAGAAAGGACGAGCTGTCGGGATAGTTGATGGAGTCCAGTGCACCGTAGACGGTGACCTCGCCGTGGTGGACGTACCCCTCGACGGCGACCTGGATGCCGGACAGCGCTTCCTCCGCCAGACACACCTGGCCCCCGATGCCCTCCATCTCCGGCGGCAGGTCCAGCTGGTCGAGGATGTACTGGAACGGGCGGCCGACGCGGCCGACCCCCTCGCGGATCTCCTCCACCGCCGCGCGGAACTCCTCCTCGTTCTTCACGCCGAAGGCCAGCTCCGACGAGTACGACAGCGCGGGCTTGAGCCACATCGGGAAACGGACGCCCTCGGGCGGGCGCGGATCCCGGGCCTCGAGATCGACCCGGCCGAAACGCGGGTGCTCCTCCACGACCTTCTGCTGCTCCAGGCGGCTCCAGTACTTGTGCTCGCACTTGACGACCGATTCCAGAGAGGTGCTGCGCGTGCCGTACCGCTCACTCAGGATGGGCACGAGTGTGCTCACCGGGAAGTCCCAGTAACCGACGATCGCGTCGATGCTTCCGTCGAACGCGTTCAATATGCCCTCGGCCTTCTCCAGAAGCCCGGGCACGGACACCTCGCCGACCTGCAGCTCCTCCGTGGTCAAGAGCGGATGGATGCGGTACTCGCGAGCATTCGGCACGTTCAGCAGGGTGTTCAGGTTGGCGTCGTCCAGACCGATCACGAAGATGTTCTTCTTGCTCACCGGATCTCCTCGGGCGTGTGGGTGTCTCTTGTCCGGGACCTTTCGATCCTCGCCACGCAAGTGGCCGGCCCGGCTCAACAGGGCACGGTCGAGCCGAGCACGGAGTCGTCCTCGGGGCGGGCCCCGGGGAGACGGTGGCGGGCTGCGACGAGAGCGGTGGCGACGTCGCTCGTGCCGGTCGAGACGCACAGCGTGTAGGCCAGATCGTCCATGCGCTGTCGCGCCTGGGACGACCCCTTCTCAGCGCGCAGCACACGCAGCGCGTCGTACTGTTCGAGCAGGTTGCGCAGGACGACAGGGTGAGCCATCAGCATGGGGAGAGCCTCCTTCAGGCAGGGCCGCTGCGGATCGGGGGTTGGCTCGCGCCTACCCCCCGCCTCGCACGACATGCCGTCACGATCAGCCGCTGGACGGCTCTGGACCACCTCTTCTCCTGCAGCCGCCACCCGCGCCGCTCGGCCGGTCTGCCCGCTCCGCAGCAGCAGCTAGGGACTGTCCGGGCGATCAAAGAGTTGGCGGTTGGGGCAGCGTGTGGCTGCGGGCAGTGGTTCGGCTGGACTGGCTGCTACCGGGGGACATGGCTTGCACACGGCGCCGTGTGCAAGGGTGGCCGACATGGATTGGCAGTCTGAGAGCCCGGAACTCTGGGCGTTCCTGGAGTCACTGCACCGCGGCGAGATCCTGTCCGGCACCGTCGCGGCGATCGAACGGTTCGGGGTCTTCGTGGCCCTGGACGACGGCCCCGACCATCCGACATTGCCCGGCGTCGGGTTCATCGTGATCCCCGAACTGTCCTGGCGGCACATCGACACACCCACCGATGTCGTCGAGATCGGCCAGCGTGTCTCGTGTGAGTTCCTTCAGTTCGACACCTTCAACGCCGAGGCCAGGCTGTCGTTGAAGGCGCTGCAGCCCGACCCCTTCCAGGCTTTCGCGGACCGCACCGTGGTGGGCCAGGAACTGCGCGGGACGGTTGACAGGGTGCTTCCCGTCGGCGTCTTCGTCCACATTGCGGACGGCGTCGTTGGGCTGGTCCCCTTCAGAGAGGTCCACGGCCGGCCTGCCGATGGCCCGTCAGAGGACTTCGAGGCCGGAGAGGAGATCGCCGTCGTCGTCACGGAGATCGAGTGGCCCCAGCGGCGGGTCTTCCTCTCCAGGTCAAAGGCATCGACGTGAGGATGTCGAACTGCCCATGTGACTGCTCTGTTCCAAGTCGTGGAGCGGGGTGACCTGACGGATGCAGAGTGGGAACGGCTGCGGCCGTTCCTGCCGGTCAGCAACGGTCGTTGCGGCCGGTCGCGGGATCACCGGCAGGTGGTCAACGGGGAGGAAGAACACCCGGGCGAGACGCCGTGGCAGAGCCTCGTCGCCCGCCTGGTGAAGGTGGTGATGGAGGTGAAGGCTTGGGCCGCTCGCGCGGTGGGTTCACGAGCAAGCAAGCAACGGGCCCTGCCGGGACTATCTGCGGCGCCCAGTATCCGCCACACGATCCCGGCGAAGACCGACAGCCAGGCTGCCCGCCTACGCAAAGGCTCTCGCGGCGGACGACCGCCCGGCGTCGACGAAGAGCGGTACAAGAAGCGCAACACCGTCGAACGAGCGATCAACCGCTTGAAGCAGCACCGGGCGGTCGCCACTCGCTACGACAAGCGCGGCTACATCTTCCTCGGCACCGCCACAGCAGCAGCCCTCGCTATCTGGCTGCGAACGTGATCGTCCGGACAGGTCCTAGGGCCTGTGTGACGTCGTGATCAATCAGTTGCCTTCAGCAGGTCGTTGATCCAGATCATGGAGGCGCGGAGGTGGAGGCCGGCGAGGTAGCTCTCGGGTGTCTTGTCGTATCGAGTCGCGATGCCCCGCCAGGCTTTCAGCTTGTTGATCAGGCGCTCGACGGTGTTCCGCCCCTTGTAGAGTTCGGCGTCGTGGCGTGTGGGCCGGCCGCCCCGGCTGCCTTTCTTCTTTCGGTTGGCGGCCTGGTCCTTCTTCTCCGGGATGACTGCCTTGATGTTGCGTTTCCGCAGGTAGGAGCGGTTGGCGCGGGATGAGTAGGCCCTGTCCGCGGCGACAGCGTCAGGCCGGGTCCGGGGACGGCCGACCGGTAGACGGACCCGCACCTTCTGCAGCACGGGGACGAACTGCGGGCTGTCGGCGGCCTGTCCTGCGGTCAGGACGAACGACAAGGGACGGCACTTGCGGTCAGCGGCGAGATGAACCTTGCTGGTCAACCCGCCACGGGACCTGCCGAGCAGGGCTTCCTTCAAGCGGAGCTTGCGCCGTCGCCTGATGTGCCGCCGCTCGTCCTGGCCGGGGGCGTCACTTCCGTCCTGTCCGTTCTGTTCCGGCGGGCCGCCCCCTTTTGCCGGGCCCGTTCCTGGTCGGCGGCGGCTTCCTCGAGGGCCTCCATGACCTCCTTGCCGATGCACATCCCGGCGGCGTCGTGGTGGGCGCGGGCGGTGGTGGAGTCCACGCTGACCAGGGACAAGTCCGTCTGCCCCTGGCGGGCGGCCTCAGCGATCACGCCTTCCAGCAGCGCGGTGAAGACGCCGGCGTCCCTCCAGACCCGGAAGCGGCCGTAGACCGTCGGCCACGGGCCGAACTCGCCCGGCATCTCCCGCCACTGACTGCTGGTGCGGAACCGCCAGATCACCCCCTCGAACTGCTCACGCAGCCGCTCGGGGTACGGGCCGTACTCGCCTATCGGCAGGAACGGCTCGATCAACTTCCACTGCTCGTCGGTGAGTTGCCTGCGCGTCACGATCGTCTTCCTACCGGATCCGGCTTCCAGACGAATCCGGATCGGCAAGATTGATCACGACGTCACACAGGCCCTAGGTGAGGCTCGACGGGACGATCCCGTAACGGCGCATCTTGCGGTACATGGTGGCGCGGGAGATGCCGAGGTCCTGTGCGGTGCGTTGGACGTTGGAGTTGCGCTCCACCAGGCCCCGCAGAATGGCATCCCGTTCCAGCGCTTCGATGGTGGTCAGGACCTTGTGGGACGACACCCGGCATTCCGGCGGGAGATCGTCCACGTGGATCGTCCCGGCCAGCGGGCGCCGTGCGAGGCCGCGGATCACCGACTCCAACTGCCGGACATTTTCCGGCCAGGCGCAGCGCTCCAGCATCGCCAATGCGTCCGGGGAACAGCCGCTCTCTCCGCCTGGCCGATATTTGAGCAGGAAGTACCGAACCAGGTGCTCGATGTCGCCATAGCGATGACGCAGCGGCGGCACCTCCACCGAGGCGCCACACAGGCGGTCGAGCTCGTCATCGGGCGTGACCAT
The DNA here is from genome assembly GCF_053591895.1 of Streptomyces sp. NPDC002867. Lineage (NCBI taxonomy): Bacteria > Bacillati > Actinomycetota > Actinomycetes > Kitasatosporales > Streptomycetaceae > Streptomyces > Streptomyces sp. NPDC002867. Next base: position 28,820 of record NZ_JBSFUR010000010.1, read on the forward strand.
GGACGGTTGGCTGGTCATGATCAGCTGCCCGTGGGCGGTCCCGTCGGGGTGCGTCAGCAGGCTTGTCACCTGCCGGCGCAGCTGAGCGCCCAGCAGGTGGACGTCGCGCAGTACGACCACCGTCGACGGCCTGGCCCGCAGCTCGCGGACATCGCGCAGCCAGTGCTCGGTGGCGTGCGGTGACTCCGACAGGGGCGCTTCCACCATCTCGAGCCGACGCCCGGCACTGTGGGCTCGGTGGACGGCATGGACCAGCGTCCGCTTGCCGGCACCGGCCTCGCCCACGAGATGAAGCCAGGATCCGGCGACGACCGCCGCCTCGGTTTCGGCGACCGCGCGCAGCCACTGCGGGGAGGAACCCACCAACCCCAGGCCCGATCGTCCGGGACCGGTGGAAAGGACCGGTCCGGGCTGGGGGCGTCCGATGACCCGAACCCGGAAGATGGCGCCCGCGTCGCTGTCCTCGCGCCGACTTCGGCTGACCCGCAGCTCGGCGACTCGTCCGGAGGGGAGGGCGATACTCCGTGTCCCTTCGAACCGGGCATCGGCGGCGATCTCCCGCGCGTGGTCGAGCAGCGCGTAGTGATCCGGTCCTGTCACGGCTGATCTCAACTGCTCGTTCATCATGACGACTTCAGGGTTGAGGGCCAGGACAGGTCCCGGGCGCACCGAGGAGCAGGCGTCCATGTAGTCCTGGAACAGGGCCCGCTCCCGTCGCGAGCTGATTGCGGCGATCTCACCTTCGATCTGGCCCGCGACGGAGCGGGCCAGGGCCATGAGCATGCCGGCGGAGCCCTGACGGAGCGTGGTCAGGTTGAAGGCTCCCAGCAGCGTGCGCCGGACGGGATGCAGGATCGGCACGGCCGCGCAGTGGAAGTCGCGCAGCTCCTCGACGTAGTGCTGGCTTCCGGCGATCATGACCGGACGGCCGCTGGCCAACGCGGTCCCGATGCCGTTGGTGCCCACATAGCGCTCGGCGAACACGTGGCCCGGGGCCAGTTGTACTCGGTTGAGCCGCGTCGTCAGACCCTCGTGGGAGAGTTTTCGGGACAGCACCACGCCGTCGCGGTCCGTGATCATCGTGGACACCGGGTCGTCGGCGAGCTGCTCGTGCAGCGCGTTCACGATCGGCAGCGCCGCCCTGGCGAGCGGGCTGTCCAGATTGGGATTCTCGAGGTACGGAGCGTTGATACGGCTCGACTTCACCTCGTACTCGATCGAGCGCTGCCACGAAGCGACCACGAGCGGGCGGGCGCTCGGATCCTTGGTGACTTCCATGTACAGCTCTCTGGCTGCTGTCAGCGAGCTACCGGGCTGCCGTCGGGGCATTTAACACTTCCGTATCACGCGCGTCATCCCTCGATGGACTGATTGGAACAGCTCGATGACGCCGCGCCTATGGCGTGTATCACATTGAGACATCCGCGGACCGTTTCTGAGACATCGGCCTGCGAGCAGCGGCCTGTGTAATCGGCGCACCGTCCACCGCCGATTCGCAGGGAGCGCCATGAAAGCCGTGCAGGTCATCGAGTACGACGAGCCGCCAGTCCTCGTGGATGTGCCGGACCCGCAGATCACCGGTCCGCTGGATGTGATCGTGAAGGTGGGAGGGGCGGGAGTCTGCCGCACCGATCTCCACATTCTCGAAGGACAGTGGGCCGCCAAGAGCGGAGTCGTCCTGCCCTACACCATCGGCCATGAGAACGCCGGCTGGGTGCAGGAGGTGGGGCAGGCCGTCACCAACGTCAAGGTCGGCGACCCGGTCATCCTGCACCCGCTCGTGACCTGCGGTCTGTGCCGGGCCTGCCGGGCCGGCGACGACGTGCACTGCATGAGCTCGGCCTTCCCGGGGATCGACGCCGACGGGGGCTATGCCGAGTACCTGAAGACCACCGCCCGCTCGGTCGTGGCGCTCGACCCGTCCCTCGAGCCGACCTCGGTGGCCGCTCTGGCCGATGCCGGGCTCACGGCGTACCACGCTGTCGCCAAGGCGGCCCGGACCCTGCGACCGGGTGACCGGGCCGTGGTGATCGGCGCCGGGGGTCTCGGACACATCGGTATTCAAGTGCTCCGGGCTCTCTCTCCGGTCGAGATCATCGTGATCGACCGGAGCGCGGATGCCCTCGCCCTCGCCAAGGAGCTCGGAGCCGAACACACGCTGGTCGCCGACGGCAGTGAGACCGAGCGCGTGCGGGAACTCACCGGAGGGCACGGGGCCGAGGCGGTTCTGGACTTCGTCGGCGAGGGGGGTGCCGTCGAGACGGGCGTGGCCTGCCTGCGCCGCAACGGCAACTACTACGTGATCGGCTACGGCGGCCGGCTCGACGTTCCGACGATCGACGTGATCTCCACCGAGATCAACTTCATCGGCAACCTCGTGGGCTCCTACAACGACCTGTCCGAGCTGATGGTGCTGGCAGCCCAGGGCAAGGTCGGCCTGCACACCCAGCGGTACCCCCTGGCGTCCTTCCAGGACGCCCTCGACGACTTGTCCGCCGGTGCCGTACGCGGCAGAGCGATCTTGATTCCCTGACGGTCGAAGGAGCACTCCCATGGTTAAGAGTTCGTACAAGGGCGTGGTCGCCGCCGCGATCGCCGTGGCCCTCTCCGCGACTGCCTGCACCGGCCAGGGCCCGGTGGAGAACAAGCCCGACAAGCCCGCGATGTTCAAGCCGGGCTCGGAGATCAGCTACAAGGCGTACAGCAAGGCGTACCCGGCGACGAAGGTCAAGGACGTCCCGGGACCGTGCAGCTATGAGTCCATCAGCCGTAAGGACTACTCCGGACAGACGCTGAAGATCATCAGCCATGCCGTCCCCGTCATCGGCGAGCCGACCCAGCTGCACGCCCGGCAGTTCGAGGAGATCACCGGGGCGAAGGTGCAGGTGGTCAACGTCCCCTTCGGGGAGCTGCACCAGAAGATCCTCACGCCCCTGCAAGCGGGCCAGCCGGCGTACGACGTCATGTTCTACCCCTCCTTGTGGATCGGTGACATGGCCCCCTATCTGGCCCCGGTGCCGAAGAAGTATCTGGACACTCCCGGCATGAAGGACGTCACCAAGGCCTACATGGACGTGGCGACCTGGGACGGGAAGGTCGTGCAGTACCCGGTCGACGGTGACAGGCACTATCTCAAGGTCCGGACGGACGTCCTCGAGGACCCGAAGCGGCAGGCGGCGTACAAGGCGGCCACGGGCAAGGACCTCCGGACTCCCAGGACGTGGGCCGAATACCAGGAGGTCGCCGAGTTCTTCAGCGGCAAGGACGTCGACGGTGACGGCAAGCCGAACTTCGGCAGTGCCGAGGTGACCAAGCGTGACGACCTGACATTCTCGGCGTTCATCAGCCGTGCGGCGCCGTACGTGAAGCACCCGGACGTCGAAGGCGGCCTGTTCTTCGACCTCGAGACCATGAAGCCGCTGATCAACACGCCCGGTTACGTGCGCGCCCTCGAGGACATGGTGAAGGCCAAGTCGACCTGGGCACCGGGCGGCGCCAACTTCGGTCTGGGGGACGAAATCCTGTCCTTCGGCGGTGGCCAGAGCGTGATGTCCTATTCGTGGGACGACGCCTTCATCCAGGGCCAGCAGCCGGATGGCCAGATCCGCAACAAGATCCGGGCGGCGAAGTTGCCGGGATCCGAGGAGGTCTACAACCGCACCACGAAGAAGTGGGACAAGAAGCCCAACCAGGCTCCCTACTTCACCTGGGGCTGGACCTCCGCGGTGGCCAAGGGTGCGCGTAACCAGAACATGGCCTTCGACTATCTGTGCTTCTTCAGCAACGAGGCCAACACCGCCCTGGACCTGACCATCGGTCGTTTCGGTGTCAACCCCTACCGCCACGCGCACTTCAACGCTGAATTCTGGGAGCAGCAGGGCTGGGACAAGGACGTCGCCGAGTCGTACGTCGAGACGCTCTCGGGCATGGAGTCGAGCATCAACCGCGTCTTCGACCTGCGCGTACCGGGTGTCAACGGGTACATGTCCGCACTGGCCGACGGCGTCGCCGCGGCTCTCGCGGGACAGAAGTCTCCGCAGCGCGCGCTGGACGACGTGGCCGCGGAGTGGGACAGGATCACCGACCAGATCGGCAAGGACAAGGTCCAGAGCGCCTATCGACACGTGGTCGCACTCGAGGACAACTGACCTGATCGCGGGACGCCCCGGGTGACGGCTGACCTGGTCGGTCGACCACCCGGGGGCGCCCGCCCACTTCCGCAAGGACAACCATGGAAGCTCTGCGCCGGCACAAGAGCATGTTCCTCCTCCCAGGACTGCTCACGCTCGCACTCATCATTATCTTTCCGCTTCTGTTCACCATTCGTGTCAGCTTTTCCGGCTGGAACGTGAGCAACCCTCAGTTGGACTTCATCGGAGCGGCCAACTACGCCACGATGCTGCACGACAGCCGATTCTGGGCCTCGATCATGCGCCTGGTCCTGCTGGCGGGCGGCACAGTCCTGATCCAGTACGTGATCGGATTCGGGATGGCCCTGCTCGTCTGGCGTGAGACACGCGGCCGTCGTCTCTGGCGGGTGCTGTTCCTCGTCCCCATGATGACCACTCCCGTGATCATGGCCGCCATTTGGCAAATGATCTTCCACGAGTCGCTGGGGCCGGTGAACGATCTGCTCGGGATGCTCGGCCTGACCAAGGTCGCCTGGCTCACCGAGTCCGGTCCGGCGCTGGTCGCGCTGATGACCGTCGAGGTCTGGCAGTGGACCCCGTTCATGTTCCTGCTGCTGCTGGCCGGCCTGTTGAGCCTTCCCAAGGAACCGTTCATGGCCGCGGCCATCGACGGGGCGGACGCCTGGCGCACCTTCCGGAAGGTGACCTTCCCGCTCATGGCGCCGGTGTCGGTCGCGGCAATCATCATCCGGCTGATCGAGGCGTCCAAGCTCTCCGACAGCGTCTACGTGCTGACCTCCGGGGGGCCCGGCTCCTCCACGGAGACGCCGGGCTACTACCTCTACATCCAGGGGCTCAGGGATCAGCAGACGGGGTACAGCGGGGCGATGTCCCTGACCTATCTGGTCCTGATGATCGTCACGCTCACGGTCGTCGCCGCCCTGCTCGCCAGGGCCTTCAAGCTGAAGGGGGACTCATGAGGTCGCGCCTTTATCCCGTATTCAAGTACACCGTGATCGCCCTGTGGGCGTGCTTCGTCGCAGGACCGTTCTTCTGGGCCATGACGACCAGTTTCAAGGACGTCAACGGCGTCCAGAGGGGCGCCACCTACCTGCCGTGGCTGCAGTACGAACCCACCGTCACCGGGTGGCGCAATATCTTCGGCGGAGCCGGGGGTGTCGATGTGATGCAGCCCTTCGTCAACAGCGCCGTCGTCACCGTCGCCGCCTCGGCCATCAGTCTCGTCCTCGGGTCCCTGGCCGCCTACGCGTTGTCCCGATACCGCTTCAAGTTCGGCTTCATCAAGAACAGCGACATCGTCTTCTTCTTCGTGTCGCAGCGGATCATGCCGCCTGTCGTCCTGGTGATCCCGTTCTTCTACCTGCTCCAGTGGACGGGCCTGCTGGACACCATCCTCGGACTGGTCATCGTGACGGTCGCCCTGCTGCTGCCGATCGCGGTCTGGGTGATGGTCGACTTCTTCAACGGCATTCCGCGTGAGATCGACGAGATGGCCATGCTCGACGGCTGCGGCCCGTTCCAGACCTTCATGCGTGCGATCCTGCCGAATTCCCTGCCCGGGCTGACCGTGGCCGCGATGTTCTGTGTCGTGTTCGGCTGGAACGACTTCTTCTTCGCCTTCAGGCTGACCTTCACCGAGGTCCAGACCCTGCCCCAGGCTGTCGTCGCCCTCAATTCGTCCATCCCGCCCTGGTGGACCCTGTCCGCCGCCGCCCTCTTCGGTGTGACGCCGCTGGTTCTTCTCGCGCTCCGGGTCGAGCGCTATCTGTCAAAAGGCAACCTCTCGGGAGCGGTCCGATGAAGCTGAGTGCCACTGATCTGAGCGCCACCGATCTGTGCCTGACCGTCGACGGCGTCGATCACCTCAAGGAGGTGACCGCGGTATTCCTGCCGGGACGGCTCCACACCGTCATCGGCCGGACGATGGCGGGAAAGACCACGCTGCTGCGGGCACTGGCCGGTCTGCAGGCGGTCGACTCCGGCTCCCTGACCAGGGAGGGAGCCGACTTCCTGAAGACGCCGGTCTGGCAGCGCGACACCGCCATGGTCTACCAGCAGTTCATCAACTACCCGCATCTCAACGTGTTCGACAACGTCGCCTTCCCGCTCAAGCGGGCGGGACTGTCACGAGACGAGATCCGGCGGCGTGTCAGGGAGAGTCTGGCGCGTGTCGGCCTTGCCGGCTTCGAGGGGCGCAAGCCGTCTCAGCTCTCCGGCGGCCAGCAGCAACGAGTTGCGCTGGCTCGGGCCCTCGCCCGATCCACGGGCATCCTCCTGCTCGACGAGCCGCTGGCCAATCTGGACTACAAGTTGCGTGAACAGTTGCGAGACGAGTTCAAGACCCTCTTCTCCGACCAGGGCGACACCATAGTGATCTACACGACCACCGAGCCCGCCGAGGCGATGATGCTCGGAGACGTGGTGCTGGTCATGCACGAGGGACGGATACTCCAGATCGGTCCTCCGCAGGAGGTCTTCGAGCGCCCGGCGACGACCACGGTGGCGTCCATCATCAACGACCCGCCCATGAACATCTTCACAGGCCGCATCGAGAGCGGTCAGGTCACGGTGGCCGGCTTCCAGGCCACGCACGCGTCCGCACATCTCGCCGATCTGCCCGACGGCGCCTACCAGTTCGGCCTGCGCGCGACGGACGTCGGCCTGGCGTCCGCCGGCGTCGAGGGCGAGGTCACCTTCGTCGAGATCTCCGGGTCGGAGACGTTCGTCCATGCGGCCGTCGGCGAGACCCCGTTCGTCATACAGATCGAGGGCATCCATGACGTCGCTCTCGGTGACCTGGTGAAACTGCGACTCCGTCCCGAGCGTTTGTTCGCCTTCGACGAGGAAGGGACGCTCGTGCGGACGCCTTCATACGATCTCGCTTCAGTGGAAGGGCGTTGATATGACACAGCTGGACATCGTCGACGTCGGGCACAGCTACGCGCACGGGGTCGAAGAGGAGCAGTGGGCTCTCAAGCCACTCGCCCTGACCTTCGAGGCCGGCAAGACCTACGCACTGGTCGGGCCGTCGGGCTGCGGCAAGACCACACTGCTGAACATCCTGTCCGGGCTGGTCAGGCCGACACAGGGCCAAGTCCTCTTCGACGGCGCGGACGTCACTGCTCTGCCGACCAAGGCGCGCAACATCGCCCAGGTGTTTCAGTTTCCCGTCATCTACCAGTCGATGACGGTGTACGAGAACCTCGCCTTCCCCCTGCAGTGCCGCCGGTGGGACAAGGCGAGGATCGATGCCAAGGTCCATCAGGTCGCCGAGGCACTGGACCTTGATGACCGGCTCAGACAGCCCGCCCGGCGGCTCACCGCCGACGACAAGCAGCTCATCTCGCTCGGCCGTGGTCTTGTCCGCGATGACGTGGCCGCCGTCCTGATGGACGAACCGCTGACCGTCATCGATCCACAGCTGAAGCACTCGCTGCGGCGCAAGATCCGTGAGATCACGGAGCAGTTCCGGCCCACCGTCATCTACGTCACCCACGACCAGTACGAAGCAATGAGCATTGCGCAGGAAGTGCTGGTCATGAAGGACGGCCGAGCCATGCAGCAGGGCACTCCGGAGCAGCTTTTCGAGGCCCCTTCGTCAACGTACGTCGGGTACTTCATCGGATCACCGGCAATGAACTTCTTGACCGTGGACCGGGCACACGGGAACGTCACCCTTGGGGGCCGGGCCCTGGCCATGGCGTGGGACATTCCGGAGCGCACCACCGAGGGCCAGGTGGGAATCCGGCCCGAGTACGTCAAAGTCGTCACGGAACCCGGGCCCAATACGTTTCCCGCCAGGCTTCGGGGCGTCCGGGACCACGGGCCGCAGCGCGTGCTCGAGATGGAGGTGGCCGGCCAGCTCATCCGGGCGAAGGTGCCGCGGGAGGAAGGCATTCCGGCGGTGGAGGAGGCCCTGGTGCATCTGCCTCGCGCCAAGGTCCTCCCCTACGCGGACGGTCGCCTGGTACTCCAGTCGTAGATCCTGCCGATCCCGACGGCAGGTCAGTTGCTGCCGGGAGGAAGAGCGCCCGCGCCCTCGACGGCTCCACGTGTATACGCGTAAGCGCCGGCGCGTCCGGGGTGCCGCCGCCGGCCTTGTCCACGGCCAGCGGCTCCCGGGCGTGCGCGCACTCGTCATTCCTCCCTACGGCGTCCGCTGAGTGCATCCCGAATCCGGTCCACCATCCCCACGCCGGGCGCCAGCAGTTTGGCGACCGGCGGTTTCGTGGGCATGGAGGGATGGGGGCGAGTGGGCGCTGTCTCCTTGGACCGGCGAACGAACTCTCCCAGCTCATCCAACTTCTGCGGTGTGCAGGAGGCTGCCAGCTTCGGGAAGAGGCGACTCTCCTCATCACGTACGTGCGAGGCCACCTCCAGCCTGAGCTTCGCGACCAGATCGTTGAACCGCGGATCATCCGCGTTCAGATCCTCGAGGTCCTTGAGCAGCTGCTCGACCTTGGCGTGATCGGCCAGTTCCTTGTCCGCCAGCATCGCACCCTCCTCGACGTACTCGCGCACCGCCGGGTACAGGTGCATCTCCTCGGCAACCGAATGCCTCACGAGCTCCCTCGTCAGCTCGTCCGCCAGCTCCCGCCTCCGCCGGTCCCCCATCGGCTGCGCTTCGATCTGCTGGAAGATCTGCTCCACCTCGCGATGGTCGGCCTCCAGCTCAGCAATCACATTCCCGCCGTGATCCATGACAGCCCCTTCGCCGTTCCTCGCCCCGCAGTACGGCAGAGCGCTGGACCACGGGAGCTAGCCGGCAACCAGGCATACACCAAAGCCGGGACCTGTCAGCTGCCGACAGACCAGGCGCTCACCTCTCTGGCTCAGCGCCGGCTGATCCGTCACCCGGCCGGAGGGCGGCACCGCCGTGGAGATCGACATTGCGGGAGGGCGGGGGCCAGGGCGACCGGGAGCTGTTTTTTGGCCATGGCAAAGGTGCCGTGGTAGCGGTCGGCGTCACGTTCACGGGCAGTGCCCGGGTGACCAGGCCGCGAGGCTGCCGCCGCCGGCTCATCACGTCCCCTCCAGCCCGCCGACTGACTCCTCCACGCCAGGCGGACTCGCCAAATGAGTCCACCCGGAATGGGTAAAAACAGGACAGGGTCAACGAATGGCCGCCGAAGTCCGGGAAGGGCGAACCAATGGCGGCAAAGGGATGTGGTCAGCGATGGACTGCTACGAGTGCCACTCTCTCGACCGTTCCACCACAGCAGTGGCGGTGTGCCGCGAATGCGGAGTGGCCCTGTGTTCCAGCCACCTGCACGTGGAGACGCATGGGATGTACAGAGAGGCGGGAATGGGTAAATCCACCAGCGACATTCCCGCCCGACGCGTCGTATGCCCCGCTTGCCGTCGGGCGGAACGCAGCATTTGAGAACCGCGGTCTGCGGCCTGGAACCGGCGAAACCTGCCCAGTTCCGGCCCCGTCGCCAGGCTCGGTACACCTGCCGGCCGCGTGGAGTGCGGCGGCTTCGGCAGGCTGGCGCGGTTCTGGCGAGGAGGGCTCCGGGACAACGGGCCGGGGTGCCGTGTCGAGCTGCGTCACCGTGCCAGTGCCGGGCTCCCGGGCAAGGGCCGGCCGTGTGCCGGGCCCTCCTCGCCGGTAAGAATTGCACAGTGCAAAGGTGTGCGCCAGGGGTGTGGAGGCCCCTCTGTGCGTCCGTCGGCCCTTCCCCGTCGCCGCCTATGCGGGCGTGACGGCGGCTTCCACTTCCTGGAAGGTGGCGCTGTCGACGAGCCCCGTGTCCTCCAGGACTTCCATGTGGTCCAGTACGGTCTGGTTGGCCTGGCGCGCATGACGGCGGATGAGGTCGTTCTGGGTGGCGGCCCTCACCTCGCCGATGGTGGCGAAGATCTTGCCGTGCGAGGCACGCAGCAAGTTGGCGAAGAGGCGGTCGAACTCGGCTCCGCGGGCGCTCTCCAGCCGTCGGACGAAGTCCTGCTGTTCCTCTGTGGCCTGGTTCGGCAGCGAGACGCCGAGGATCCTGGCGTCCTCGCGCACGAGCTGGTCGAGCTTGCTGTGGCCGTCGATCAGATGCAGCCCGGCACGCTTCACCGCTTCACTGTCCGCGTGGGTCTGCGCCAGTCGGCCGGCGGGGATCTCCCACAGGCCCGCTTGGCGGACCTTGACGAGGAAGGTCTTGTCCACTTCGGTCACGGGCTGGGGACCTGCGTGCGCCGGCGCCTGTGAGCGGGTGGTGGCCGAGCGGCCGCCGTGTTGCCCGGTCCCGTCCGCCGAGCTGGCGGACGCTTCGCCGCCACTGCCCCGTACGAGAATCAGCAAGGTGGCAGCGACGGCGCAGATCGCGACGGCGACCGCGACCATTCGCATCGAAGCCCTGGTGTGTGCTGCCCGTCGGTTCGGACGCATGGTGCCTCCTGGATCGGCATGGAGAATTCTTCGTTTCTGTCGTCCGGGAGCTGTTCGGCGGCTGGCACGGCGCGCAGCAGGAGATACGGCTGTGGCTCCTGAGATGTTCAACCGGCTTGCGGCTCGATGCCGCCGTCCAGCCGTACGAACGGGCTGATTCCGGTACCACTCGGCCATAGGGCCGAAGCCGGAAGCCACGGCCCAGACGGGCGACCGGGGGTCGTGGCTCGGCCTTCCGGGCGGCCCCGGTGGCACGAATCCGCGGATCGCTGCTGTCTGGACGAAGGAAGTGCGGACAGAGAGCGAGGAACCATGGTCCACAAGCACGAGCGCCTCGGGACACCACGGGCCGCCGGGACCGCCGGGGTCGTGTTCGCGATCCTGATGGCCGCGGCGATCGTCCTGGTGCGCATCGCCCTGCCCGGGGGAGCCGACGGGGACGACATCGCCGTCGATGCCGGGCAGCGGAGCGCTGTGCAGACAGCGCTGGCGCTGCTCCCGTTCGCCGGGATCGCCTTCCTGTGGTTCATGGGAGCCCTGCGCGAGCAGGCCGGTGACGAAGAGGACCGGTTCGTGTCCACCGTGTTCCTGGGCAGCGGCCTCGTCTTCGTCGCCACGCTGTTCGCCAGTGCCGCGGCGGCTGGGACCGTGCTGGACGAGAGTCAGCAGCACTCGCCGTTCGGCCGCCATTTCGCCTACACCTTGCTGACCACGTACGCCATGCGGATGGCGGCCGTGTTCATCTTCACGACCTCGGCCATCGGCCGCCGCCTCGGCGTCTTCCCCCGCCCGCTCGTCGTCCTCGGCTACCTCGCGGGTCTGACACTGCTCGTGGTGGGAGCGGACCTGCCCTGGTCCGAACTGGTCTTCCCGGCCTGGGCGCTGATCGTCGGCCTGTACATCCTGTCGGGCCGACGCCCCGCCGGCCCCCGGCCCGCCGCCCCGGCCTGACCGGCCACAGCACTCACCCGAACGGTCCGCCCTCGTCGCCGTATCCCCTCCGGCCGCAGAGGGTGGTCGCGGGGGCCGGACGATCAGAGAGGACCGTTCCCTTGGTAAGGCTTGTCGTTGACCTGAACCACTGTCAGGGGTACGCGCAGTGCGCGTTTCTCGCCCCCGACGTCTTCGCGATGCACGGCGAGGAGGGGCTGCTGTACACCCCGGAAACCGACGAGGCACAGCGCGGGAAACTGGCGCAGGCCGCCGCGGCATGCCCCGTCCAGGCCATCCTCGTCGACGCGGTGGACTCACCGGCCGAGGCGGTGTCCGGTGAACGCTGACGGATGGCTGGAAAGACTCAGACGCGAGGGCCGTATCGTCGTCGTCGGCGCCTCGCTGGCGGGCCTGCGCGCCGCGGAGACGCTCCGCGACAAGGGCTTCGCCGGTTCCCTGACAATGATCGGCGACGAGCCGTACGAGCCGTACGACCGGCCCCCGCTGTCCAAGCAGGTGCTGCTGGGCATGTCCACCGCGGACCGCACCGCACTGCCCAGGCGCCGCGCCCTCGACGCGACCTGGCGTCTCGGCGTCCCGGCCACCGGCCTGGACATGGCCGCCAAGCGGGTGCGGCTGGCCGACGGCGACGAGGTGCCGTACGACCGGCTGCTGATCGCCACCGGCGTGCGGGCACGACCGTGGCCGCGCGAGGCCGAGGCGGAACTCGACGGCGTCTTCGTGCTGCGGACCCGCGACGACAGCGCCGCGCTCGCACGGCGGCTCGCCGAGGGCCCCAAACGGGTCTTCGTCATCGGCGCCGGGTTCACCGGCTCGGAGATCGCCTCCGCCTGCCGCGAACGCGGCGTCCCCGTCACCGTCGCCGAACGCGGCGCGGCGCCCCTGGTCGGCGCACTCGGCGGGGTCGTCGGCGCGGTCGCCGCCGACCTCCAGCGCAAGCACGGCGTCGACCTGCGCTGCGGGGTCATGGTGACCGCGTTGGAGGGCGACGCCTCGGGGCGGGTGCGCGCCGCGCACCTGTCCGACGGCTCCACCGTCGAGACCGACGTGGTGGTCGTCTCGCTCGGCGCCACCCGCAACACCGAGTGGCTCGCCGGGTCCGGACTCGGCGCCGGGCCCCGCGGCATCGCCTGCGACGCCGGCTGCCGCGCCTTCGACATCCGCGGAATCGTGACCGACGACATCTTCGTCGCCGGCGACGTCGCCCGCTCCCCGCACGCCCTGTTCGGCTACCAGTTCCTGTCGCTGGAGCACTGGGGCAACGCCGTCTCGCAGGCCAGGACCGCGGCACACAACATGCTCAGCGAGAGCACCGACCGCATCCCCCACATGTGGGTGCCGGCCTTCTGGTCCTCACAGTTCGGCGTGAACATCAAGTCCGTCGGTGTGCCGTCGCTGGGCACCGAGATCGTCATCTCCCAGGGCACACTCGACGATCACCGGTTCATCGGCGTCTACGGATACCAGGGACGCGTCATCGGCGCGGTCGCCTTCGACCATGCCCGGTGGCTGCCGTTCTACCAGGAACAGATCGAGACCACCGCACCGTTCCCGCCGCCGTTCCCCACCATCGACCGGCGCTCGGACGGACAGCGGCCGATGGACGCCGACTTCCCCGACCCGTCGATCCCCACCCACGGCCCCACTGTGACCCTCAGCGGATACTCACCGGCCGACCGCCGGATGACGTTCACCCCCGCACACTGACCCGCCACGGCCACGAGGACCCGCCATGACGCCATCCCTGCTGCACCAGATCCTGGACTACGCCAACCGCGCCAATCCGTACCCGATCTACGAGGAGCTGCGCAAGACACCGGTCCACCAGGAAGCGGACGGGCCGTACGTCGTCAGCACCTACTACGAGATCCGCAGCCTCCTGCACGACCCTCGCATCAGCTCCGACGCCCGCAATCTGGCCTCGACCACCCAGGACCCGCTGGCCGATTCGGCCCAGGAAGAGGAGAGCGCCCTGCCCCCCGGCTTCCTGCGGCTCGACCCGCCGGAACACGACCGGCTGCGTCGCATGACCAACCGGCCCTTCGGCCCTCCGCACTCCCCCCGCCGAGTCGACGGGATGCGCCAAGAACTCCACGACATCGTCTCCGGCCTCATCGACGGCATCGGCGACACCGGTCGGATCGACCTGGTCGACCAGTTCTCCTACCCCTTCCCCGTGACGGTGATCTGCCGGCTGCTCGGGGTGCCGCGCGAGGACGAGGCACGCTTCCACACCTGGGCGGACACCATCGCCGCGAGCCTGGACCCCGATCCGGACGCGGACCCCACTGAGCGGGGCAAAATCTCGCACGACGCCCGTATGCAATTGGGCATGTACCTGGCCGGTCTGATCGAGGAGCGCCGCAAGAACCCCAAGGACGACATGCTCTCCGAGCTGGCCACGGCCAAAGGCCAGGACGGCACGATGACCACGATGGAACTGCTCAGCACCGCCGCGCTGCTGCTGATCGCGGGACACGAGACCACCGTCAACCTCGTCACCAACGGAATGCTGACCCTGCTGCGCAACCCCGACATCCTGCAACGGCTGCGGACCGACCCACGGCTCGCCGTGCCCATCGTCGAGGAACTGCTCCGCTTCGAACCGCCCGTACAACTGGTGCCGCAGCGCACGACCGTCGCGGACATCGAGATCCACGGCACCACCATCCCCAAAGGCGCCTCCCTCTGGCTGGTCCTGGCAGCCGGCAACCGCGATCCCCAGCGCTTCGAGAACCCCGACCGCTTCGACCCGGACCGCCAGGACATCCAGCACCTCGGCCTGGGCAGCGGCATCCACAGCTGCTTCGGCGCACCACTCGCCCGGCTCGAGGCCCAACTCGCCCTGTCAGAACTCGCCCGCAGACTCGAGAACCCACGCCTGCTGGAGGACCCACCCCCCTACCGGCAGAACGCCGTACTCCGCGGGCCACGACACCTGCCCATCGCCTGCGACGGAATCCGCCCCTGACGCCTGCCTCTGACGGCACGCACCGCCCTCATGGGGCGTTTCGCGACCACCGGCTTGCCGGAACCGGCCGGAATGCACCGGCTGGGGCGTCCTAGGCACGAATTGGAGGCGCAAGGCGTCGAAGAGGGACAGCGGTGCTCCTGCGGTCTGGGCTGTCCGGGACAGCCCAGACGTGTCCCGGACAGGGAAACAACCTGGTGGGAGAGTGGCCTCTGCGGAACAGTCGACGACTGTCAGAGTCCACAAACACCGGGAGTTCACCCATGAGACTCCGTTCGTCCCCGCGACGTCCACGGTGAGCGTCGCTCTCCTGCTCACGGCGACCACCGCGGCCGGCGCTGTCACACCCTCCGATGCCACCACGACCGGCCGGCCCGGGATCGGGGCCTCAGCGCCTCCACGGGAGAACAGCAAGCTGCGTCCGGTCTTCTTCATCAAGGGGTACACGCCCGGCGACAAGTGCGGCGACAAGTGGAAATCCGCCGTCAGGCTGTTCGACAAGTCGAAGTGGAAAGGGGAGTTGCACCGCGTCGGGTTCTACGCAACAGACGACGCAGGGTGCGATGTGCGGATCGACCCCGACGGACAGGGCACCGCTGACACGTCCCTGAAGGAGCTGGGACGTGAACTCGCCTGGAAGATCCACACGATGTACTCCTCCAAGGGACAGACCGTCGACCTCGTCGGCCATTCCATGGGCGGGCTCATCGCCCGGGCTGCGGTGGCCGGATACGAACAGGGCGACCCGACCTGGCCGGACACACTGTTCGTGGAAGACGTCGTCACGCTGGGCACCCCGCACAAGGGCGTGCGGGCCGCCCACTGCGTCATCAACCGGCAGTGCCAGGAGATGTACCCGAACAGCACATTCCGGCGCTGGCTCGGAACCGAACTCCCCCAAGCACAGGGAGGAACGGACTGGACCCTCATCGGCTCGAACGCCGACTGGAGCGTCAGTGCCGGGAACGCCGCCCCCACCGACATATGGGCGCAGCACCTCGTGCGCTACTCGGAGCGGTCGAACCTCGACCACTCGGCGCTGCGTACCCACAGGACGGGCGTGTACCCACTCCGGTACACCAACAACGGCGGCGCCTGGGGATCCCTGACGCGCGGCGCCGCACCCTTGCGAGCAACGATGAACGCCCTGTACTGGCACAGGCAATGGTGAGCCTCTCCCTCACTGCGCGGTCTGGCGCGGTCCGGCGTCCGAGAGGTCAACGGCCGGCGGACCAGCCGGGCGCGTAATCGCCGGCTGTCACCCACACGAGTCCCGCCGTGAGGCGTCGGCCCAGGCGCTCGTCACATCCACGGTGCGCACGACAGCGAGAGGCAGCCCCGGCAACCTGACCTGGTTGCCGGGGCTTCCTGTCGTTCTCGGCAGTGCAGTCGGCTCGTCGGCAGGGGTCGGGCGAGGGAACCCGCCATCCGGCCGGGCCGCGTCTGAGAGGCTGTGACCGTGACTCCACCCACGACTGAAGTCGCGGGCTTCCTGCGTCGGTGGCTAGGCCTCCGCGCAGAGGACCAGCCCGGCCCTGCTGAGCACATTGAGTGCGCCTACGTGATCGGCGTTGGCCGTGAAACCGCACGCTGTGCACTCGAACTTGTTCTGTGTGGGGCGGTTTTCCTTCGCGACGTGCCCGCATTCGGGGCAAGTGCGGGAGGTGTTGCGGGCATCCACCGGGATCACTCGGCGACCGGCGCTCTCAGCCTTGTTCGCCAGGATGCTCAGGAAGATGTCCCAACCCGCGTCGAGGATGCTGCGATTCAGGCCCGCTTTGGCAGCGCCCGTGATGGCAGAAGATATCCCCCTCTGGCGTCGGCCCACCCGCGGTGGTTGGCGCATCGATGTCGACGAGGCGCGCACCCGCGCCGATGTGATCGACCCCTCTGGACAGGTCCGGGCGCCCGTCGCCATCGAGCCTGTGCCGCACTTCACCGGCTGGTTCGCCAAGCGGCAGAACGCGGTCACCAGCCGCGCATTCGAGACCAACGGTCCGTCGCGGCCTGCCCGGACACCCACCCCGGTCACACTGCGTCCGCACGATGAGCAGGCGTTCGCCAGCCATGGCGCCCACAGCGGGCGCCGTCGGGGAGCCGGTCGTGCCCTCGTCTACGGCCGGAGTTACGCGTTCCTTCACACCGGCGGGCAGAGTGCCGACGCAGTGCGGGACGGCACCCGAATGGCCTCGTTCGCCAAGCACGGCTTCCGCCCCCAGGACGGCCACGTCAGCCGCGACGCCACCATGTTCTGGACGAGACCGACGAACTGGTCATGACTCTCTTCGAGAACCTCCTGAGGCCCGGACGCCCCGGTGCCGTCTCCGACATCCTCACCGAGCTCACCTGAGCCTGCCGGGCCACGGCCCGGCCCGGCAGCCGGCCCTCGGATCGTTGGTCCGGGTGTACCGGCGCGCGGATCACATGGCTGGGCGAGCCTCTACGGCGGCGAGTGGGCAGGCCGGGGCTGGGTGGTGACGGTGAGGCGGCCGATCTGGTCCAGGGGGAAGACATCGGGGCCGCCGACGTCGACCGTGCCCCGGAGCGGCGAGGCGGTGGCGACGTCGGCGAGAGCGTCGACGACATCGGCTGCCGCGATGGGATGCCCTGGAACAGCAGCCGGTCCGGATGCCGCTTACGCCCGGGGTGCCGGGCCCGACGCCAGGCCTTGGGCAGCAGTGGCTCGACCACCGCCCACAGCTCGGCGTCGGCTTCCCACGGCTTCGGCCGAGCCACCCAGCACCCCTGGATCATCAGTCCCGGAGTGATCCAATCACCTTGAAGATCATTTCGTGAGGAGTTCTCAGACCCCGTAGTCGGTACATTTGTGCCAGGGCGAGCTGCAGCTGAGCCGACGTTGTTGCCTGCTCATCCGCCTCCCGAGCGAGGAAGACATGTCCGACCTGAGCGCGCCGGTTCTGGCCACGTTCATCGTCTACGTGGTGGCCGTGATCGCGGTGGGAATCTGGGCTTACACCCGGACTCGTACCTTCGCCGACTTCGCCCTGGGCGGGCGCAGGCTCAGCGCGCCGGTCGCGGCGCTGTCCGCCGGCGCGAGCGACATGTCCGGCTGGCTGTTCCTGGCCCTCCCCGGGGCCGTCTACGCCGCGGGCATCGGCGCGAGCTGGATCGCCGTAGGTCTGGCCGCCGGCACCTATCTGAACTGGCTACTCGTCGCGCCGAGGCTGCGTACCTACACCGAGCGGGCCGGTAACGCCGTCAGCCTGTCGGCCTACCTGGAGGAGCGTTTCGAGGACCGCACCCGGATGCTCCGGATGGTCTCGGCAGCCGTCACCGTCGTGTTCTTCACCGTCTACGTCGCCAGCGGTCTGGTGGCCGGGGGGCTGCTGTTCGAGCAGGTATTCGGCGTCGCCTTCGAACTCGGGGCGGTGTTGACCGCTCTGGTGATCGTGACCTATGCGTGTCTCGGCGGCTTCCTCGCCGTCAGCCTGACGCACGTCATGCAGGGCACTCTGATGTTCGTCGCCCTGCTCGTACTCCCCCTGGTCGGTATCGCGGCGCTCGGGGGCTTCGGCTCCCTGGCGGACTCCCTCGACAGCAAGACACCGACCCTGCTGGACCTCGGGGCCGAGGCCGACTTCGTCGACGGCCGGTGGACGGCGGGCGGGTCGCTCGGCGCCGTGGCGATCGTTTCGCTCCTCGCCTGGGGTCTCGGCTACTTCGGTCAGCCGCACATCCTGGCCCGCTTCATGGGCATCCGCAGCCCCCGGGCCGTCCCGGCGGCCCGGCGCATCGGCACGGTCTGGGTGCTGGTCGTGCTCACCGGCGCCATTCTCGTCGGCCTCGTGGGAATCGCGCAGCCCGGCACCCCCCTGGACAACCCGGAAACCGTCTTCATCGTCCTGAGCGAGACCCTGCTCAACCCCTGGATCGCCGGGCTGATGCTGGTCGCGGTACTGGCCGCGATCATGTCGACCGCGGACAGCCAGCTCCTGGTGTCCTCCGTCGCCCTCACGGAGGACTTCTACCGGGCGTTCCTCAGACGGCGCGCCTCGGACAGGACGCTGGTGTGGGTCGGTCGCGGTGCCGTGGTGGTGGTGATCACGGTCGCCTGCCTGGTCGCGCTGGGGGGCGGCGGCGTACTGAACATCGTCGCCTACGCCTGGGCGGGCTTCGGTGCGGCCTTCGGACCGGTCGTCCTCCTGTCGCTGTACTGGCCGCGTATGACCTGGGCGGGGGCCATGGCCGGAATCGTGTCGGGCGCGGCCACGGTGCTCCTGTGGGACAGGATCAATCCGCTGCTCGGGCCGCTCGAGTCGGGCATCTACGAGATGGTTCCGGGCGTGCTGGTCGCCACGGCCGCCGCGCTGGTCTTCGGCAGGTTCGTCGGCCGGCCACCGCAGCGTGCTTTCTGGCGGATGCCGGGAGGCGGGGTCAGCCAGCTGCTGCTCGTGCCGTTCCTGTCCGACGCGCCGGTCGGTGTGGCCGTCCTGGACACCGATCTGCGCTACGTCTGGGTGAACAAGGTGCTGGGGCGGCTGATGCCACCGGAACGACGACTGGGGCGCCAGGTGAAGGAGGTACTGCCGGGGCCCACGGCGGAGGCGTTCGAGGAGAGAATGCGGACCGTCCTGCGGACCGGGGCTCCGGTGATGGACCACGAGTTCAGCGGCTTCGGCTATGGCGAGCCCTACCGGGAGCGGGCGTACTCGGCCTCGTTCTTCGTCATGAAGGACCGCCGAGGCCGGCAGGTGGGCGTCTGGTACATGATCATCGACGTGACCGAGCGCCGGCGGGCACAGGAGCGCCTCGCCCTCCTGAACGACGCCAGTGCTCGTATCGGCAGCACGCTGGATGTGCAGCTGACCGCGCAGGAACTGGCCGACAACGCCGTGCCCTCCGTCGCCGACTTCGTCGCCGTCGACCTGCTGGAGTCGGTCATCAGGGGCGAGGAGCCCGCTCCCGGGCCGGTCGACCTCGGACCCGTCATCCGCCGCGCGGGGCAGAGGTCGGTCCGCGAGGGGAGCCCGGAGGCGCGACTGGCCGTGGGGGATGTGGTCCAGCGCGCGCCGTCCTCGCCCGTCGCCCGCTGCCTGCTGGAGAGCAGGACCCTGGTGGAGGACCTGGAACACTCCCCCGAGGCGTGGGTGGCCATGGACCCGTCGCTGGGCCCCGCCATCCGTCGGTTCGACCTCCGCTCGGTGATGGTGGTGCCGGTGCGGGCCCGCGGCGTCACCCTGGGCGCGGCGACGTTCGTCCGGTCCGGACGCCCGTGGCCCTTCGAGGAGGACGACGTACGTCTCGCCGAGGAACTCGTCTCCCGTGCCGCTGTGTCCATCGACAACGCACGCCGCTTCACCCGCGAGCGGACCGCGGCCCGGTCGATGCAGCAATACCTGCTGCCGCAGGAGCTGACCGGAGGATCCGCCCTGGAGGTGGCATCGTGGTACTGCCCGGCGGATGCGCCGACCGGCGTGGGCGGTGACTGGTTCGACGTGATTCCCCTCTCCGGGGCCCGGGTCGCGTTGGTCGTCGGGGACGTGGTCGGGCACGGCATCCATTCCGCGGCGACCATGGGGCGGCTCCGCACGGCGGTGCGCACGCTGGCCAATCTGGACCTCCCCCCCGACGAACTGCTGGCCCACCTGGACGACCTGGTCATCGGCCTCATCGAGTCGCGCGGCGGCGGTGAGCCGACATCGGCCGAGAACGAGAGCGTGGGCACCGCGATGATGGGGGCCACCTGCCTGTACGCCGTGTACGACCCGGTCACGGGGCTGTGCACACTGGCCCGGGCCGGTCACCTCCCGCCTGTGATCGTCGGACCCGACGGCGCCGTCGACTTCCTGGATCTGCCCGCCGGACCGCCGCTCGGCCTCGGCTCCCTGCCCTTCGAGTCGGGGGAACTGGAACTGGCCGAGGGCAGCCTCATCGGGCTGTACACCGACGGCCTCATCCGGGCTCCGGACCGGGACATCGACGTCGGGCTCTCCAAGCTGAGCGGCACACTCGCGGTGCCCGGCCCGTCTCTGCAGGAGACAGGCAACAACGTGGTCGACGCGCTGCTGGCCGTCCCGCCGCGCGACGATGCCGCCCTGCTCCTTGCCCGGACCCGCCTGCTGGGCTCGGACCGGGTCGCGTCCTGGGACCTGCCCTCGGACCCCGCCGCCGTCGCACACGCCCGCAGCGTCGCCGGCCGGCAACTGTCGGCATGGGGCCTGGACGATCTGACGTTCACCACGGAGCTGATCGTCAGCGAGCTGGTCACCAACGCCATCCGTCATGCGAGGGGCCCGATCGTTCTGCGGCTGATCCGGGACCGTGCCCTGATCTGCGAAGTGTCCGACGCGAGCAGCACCTCGCCTCGCCTGCGCCACGCCCGGACCACGGACGAGGGAGGACGGGGCCTGTTGATCGTCGCGCAGCTCGCCCGCCGGTGGGGCACGCGCTACACCAAGACGGGAAAGATCATCTGGACGGAACAGGTGATTCCCTGATCCCCCACCCGCCGTCGGCGACGTTGACCGGGTCGATCTGCCGGTAGTCGTAGGGGGACCACCGGCGGCGCTGAGGGCGCTGATCAGCTTGGAGGGGTGGGAGTTGTTCGCGAGAGCGAGCCGGTCGCCCGCGTCGCCGACGCCCTGCGCACCGCCGCTCCCCAGGCTGACAGGCCATCAGGCGATGTCCGCTCGGTGCCGCCGGTCCGAGGCAGCGAGCCCGGGGCGTTCCCCCTGGCCCGGACCGCGTTGTAACGCGCGCATGGCCCGCCTACGACAGTGTCGTTGCAGCGGGGGCCGAACGAACGGATGCTTGTTGACCGGGTTTCGGCCCGTGGTTAGGTTCGCCGGTATGCGGATTTCCCAACGGTTTCGGAAGAGGCGGGCCATCGATCTGATGCGCGTCGCCACCGCGGTGTGTAGCTGACCCCACCGCGGTGTGTACCTGATCCCATCGCGCTGTCCGACTGCTTCGGCTTCCCCCTTTCGCCACGTTCCGGGCTCATCCCCCGCCCTTGTGGCTTCTCACGCTCTGTGAAGGCATGAATGTCCCCTCGCTTGCGCATGCCCAAATCCCTACCGACCGCCCTCACGGCCACGCTCTCGGCTGCCCTTCTGCTGACCTCCTGCGCGGGCACCACACAGTCCACGGCAACCGGCAAAGACGTCTCCGAGGAGAAGATCCCGGCCGCGGTCTCCCCCGACACCACCCTGACCGTCGGTGCACCGCAGCTCAGGGTCGCGCTGGAGCTGTCGGGTCAGATCGACAAGCTTCCCTTCAAGGTCGAGTGGGCCAACATCAGCGGCGGACCGAAGTGCTCCGAGGCCTTCCGTGCCGGCGCTCTCGACCTCTGCGCGGCCGCGGAGATCCCGTCGATCAACGCTCACTGGACGGGCCTCGACACCAAGCTCGTGGCGGCGAGGTTCCGCAAGGAGCCGCTCCAGCACCCGGTCTACGAGCTGGGCATCGCTCCCGGGGCGGGCATCAGGACGCTTGCGGACCTGCGCGGCAAGAAGATCGCTTACAGCCCGGGCCAGGCGCAGGGCGCGCTCGTGCTGCGGATCCTGGAACGGGCCGGGCTCACGCAGAAGGATGTCCAGCTGGTCGAGCTGGCCAGTACCGATGACGTCTATCCCACGGCACTCGGCAATCGCCAGGTGGATGCCGCTCCCATCGGAGACGTCAACGTCAAGCGCTATCTGACCACATACGGCAGCGCCGGCGGAACGACCGTCAAGCACGGTCTGCGGGACGACCCCGAGCACCTGTGGGCGCTCACCGACACCGTCAGCGACGCGCAGAAGTCCTCCGCCGTCAGGGAACTCATCGCGTTCTGGGCGCGGGCCCAGATCTGGATCGACAAGCACCCGAAGGAATGGGTCGATGGCTATTACGTCAAGCACCAGGGACTGAGCCGCGAGGACGGCGAGTATCTCGTCGAGCGGATCGGCCACCCCGACATTCCGGCGGACTGGACCGGCGCCATCCGGCGTCAGCAGCAGACCATCGATCTGCTGGCGAAGAAACAGCGCCGTGAGGCCTTCAAGGCGGACATCCTCTTCGACCGGCGATACGAGTCCGTGGCCGCCGCCGCCATCGCCGATGACGGGAACGGCGAAGGGAAGACACCATGAGTGCCACGGTCTTCGACGAGCAGCCGGCGCCTGCGACGCACGACGAGCAGCCGCCCCCGGCTGCGCAGCGAGCAGCGCCCGCCACCTTCCGGCGCCCGTCGCGCCACCGCAGCCGCAAGCGGCTCGGCCCGGGCCGCCCCGTGCCGTACGGCTGGGGCGCCGGCCCGCTGCTGCTGCTCGCAACCTGGGCGGCAGGCTCCGCCGCAGGCCTCATCGACGCCCGCAGCCTGCCCGCACCGTGGACCATCGCGGCCTCGGCAGGTGACCTCATCGCCGACGGCAGGCTGCAGTCCCACCTCACGACCTCCGCCCGACGCGCCCTGCTGGGCCTGGTGTTCGGCGTGGCCGGTGGGCTGCTGCTCGCGGTCGTCTCCGGGCTCAGCAGGCTGGGCGAGGCGTTGATCGACGGACCGGTGCAGATCAAGCGGGCGGTCCCGTCACTCGCGTTGATCCCCCTGCTGATCCTGTGGTTCGGCATCGGCGAGACGATGAAGGTCGTCACGATCGCGCTCGGCGTCTTCGTGCCGGTCTACATCCACACCCACAACGGACTGCGCACCATCGACAACCGCTATGCCGAGCTGGCCGAGACCGTGCGGCTCGGCAGGCTGCGGTTCGTCCGCCACGTCGTACTGCCCGGCGCTCTTCCCGGCTTCCTGCTGGGGATGCGCTTCGCGGTGACCGCCGCGTGGCTCGCGCTGGTCGTCGTCGAACAGGTCAACGCGACGAGCGGAATCGGCTACATGATGGAGCTCGCGCGGACGTACGGACAGACCGACGTCATCATCGTCGGCCTCGTCGTGTACGGGCTCCTCGGGCTCGTCTCCGACGCCCTGGTACGGCTCGTGGAGAGGAGGACGCTGTCATGGCGGCGCACACTGGCGGACTGACCGCCATCGAGGGACAGGCGACCCCCCGCGCGACTGACCGCACGGCCGTCCGGATCGGCGATCTCGTACGCTCCTTCGGTGAACGCAGGGTTCTCGACGGGCTCGAACTGAGCATCGCCCCAGGTGAGTTCGTCGCCCTGCTCGGGCGCAGCAGCTCCGGCAAGAGCACACTGCTGCGCGCGCTGGCCCGGCTCGACCACGAGGTGGAGGGGAGCGGCGAACTCGTCGCGCCCGACCAGGTCTCCGTCGTCTTCCAGGATGCCCGGCTGCTGCCCTGGAAACGCGTGCTCGACAATGTCGTCCTGGGGCTGACCGGACCGGGCGCCCAAGAGCGCGGCAGAGCCGCCCTCGCCGAAGTCGGTCTCGAGGGGCGCGAGCGGGCCTGGCCCGTCGAACTGTCCGGAGGGGAGCAGCAGCGCGTCTCGCTCGCGCGCTCCCTCGTACGCGAACCGCACCTGCTGCTCGCCGACGAACCCTTCGGCGCGCTGGACGCCCTCACCCGGATCAGGATGCACGTACTGCTGCGCCGGCTGTGCGCACTGCACCGGCCCGCCGTGCTCCTGGTCACCCATGACGTCGACGAGGCGATCGTCCTCGCGGACCGGGTGGTGGTGCTGGACCGGGGCCGGATCGCGGCGGACCTCCCCGTGGAGCTCCCGGCACCGCGCCGCCACGGCAGCCCCGAGTACGCAGCCCTGCGGGACCGCCTGCTCGCTCGGCTGGGAGTGGACCTCGTGGAGGAGGGCGGCCCGGCATGACCGCGCGACGGCAACTGCACCTGAACCTGTTCGTCTATCCGGGCGGCCACCACGAGGCCGCCTGGCGCTACCACGGCACCGACCCGAGCCGCATCCTGGACATCCGCTTCTACCAGGATCTCGCCCGCACGGCCGAACAGGCCGCCTTCGACGCCGTCTTCTTCGCGGACGGCCCTTCCCTCGCCGACAACGTCCGCTACGCCAGCCGCTTCCGGCTGGAGCCGTTCACCTGGCTGTCCGCCATCGCCGCGGCCACCGAACGGATCGGGCTGATCGCCACGGCGTCCACCACCTACACCGAGCCGTACAATCTGGCGCGCCTCTTCGCGTCGCTGGATCATCTCAGCTGGGGCCGGGCCGGCTGGAACATCGTCACGACGGGCGCACCGCAGGCAGCGCAGAACTTCGGCCTCGACGAGCACCCGGTGCACGCCGAACGCTACGACCGGGCACACGAGTTCGTCGACGTCGTGACGGAGCTGTGGGACAGCTGGGAGGACGAGGCGCTGGTCGCCGACCAGAAGACGGGCGTCTTCGCCGACACCGACCGGATCCGCGCCATCGACCACGAGGGCCGTCATCTCAAGGTGCGCGGGCCGCTCAACACACCTCGCACGCCCCAGGGCCGACCGGTCTGCGTCCAGGCCGGTTCCTCACGGGAGGGCCGCGCGTTCGCGGCCCGCTACGCCGAGGCCGTGTTCACCGCGCACCAGACTCTCCACAGCGGCCAGGAGTTCTACGCCGACATCAAGGCGCGGGCCGCGGCGCTCGGCCGAGACCCGGGCCGGGTCCTCGTCCTGCCGGGCATCAGTCCGTTCATCGGCTCGACCG
The DNA here is from genome assembly GCF_053591895.1 of Streptomyces sp. NPDC002867. Taxonomy (NCBI): domain Bacteria; kingdom Bacillati; phylum Actinomycetota; class Actinomycetes; order Kitasatosporales; family Streptomycetaceae; genus Streptomyces; species Streptomyces sp. NPDC002867. Next base: position 53,847 of record NZ_JBSFUR010000010.1, read on the forward strand.
AGGCGGAAGCACGCGCGCTGCAGGAGGAGTTCGACGAACTCACTCAGCCCGAGTACTCCCTCCAGCTCCTGCACCGCCTCCTGGGCATCGAGCTCGGTGCCGACCAGCTCGACGGCCTGGTGCCGCGCGAGCTGATCGAGACCCGGGGCGAGCGCGGCATCGGCAGCCGCTTCCAGCTGGTTCTCGACATCATCGACCGCGAACAGCCCACCGTGCGCCAGCTGTTGCACCGCCTCGCCGGCGCCCGCGGCCACCGCGTGGTCGCGGGTACACCGGAGCGGATCGCCGACGAGATCCAGGAGTGGTTCGAACACGGGGCGGCCGACGGCTTCAACATCATGCCGCCCTGGCTGCCGGGCGGATTCGACCTCTTCGCCGAGCACGTGGTGCCGATCCTGCGCGAGCGCGGCCTGTTCCGCACCGCGTACCAGGGCGCCACGCTGCGCGATCACTACGGACTGCCGCGGCCGACCGGCAGCCACACCACCCCGACCCTACCGAGCACCCCGGCCACACCGGTCAGATCTAAGGAGAACGCGTGAATTCGTCCGAATTCCGGCCCGCCCTCGTCGCCCTGGGCTCGGCGGCCCTGCTGACCGCGTCCGTTGCCGTTCCGCAGGCCGCCGCGGTCCCGCAGTCCGCCGCGGCCGGCCGTACCTCCACGGCGCTCACCTGGTACGACGCCACGGCGGAGACCATCGCGTCAGCCGGGGCGCCCACCCAGATCACCAACAGCCGTACCTGGGCCATCGGTTGGCTAGCGGCCGCCCGAGCCACCCGCGGCGTGCCCGCGGACGTCGAGCGCGGCGCGTACCAGGAGGCCGCCCTCGCCGGTGCCGTGCACCGTGCGCTGGTGACGCTGATCCCGAGCCGTACGGAGCAGCTGGACGCGACGTTCAGAAAGACCCTCGACGCGATCCCCGACGGCCCGGCGCAGGAGCGCGGGGTCGCGGCCGGAGTACGTCAGGCGGACCTCGTTCTCCGATGGAGGGAGAGCGACGGACTCGACCCGGCATCGGTCAACGCGCCCTACCCCGTGCCCCCCGCGGCGCCCGGCGTGTGGCAGCCGACGCCACCCGCGTACGCACCGGCGACACAGTACGGGAACCGGCTCGCCAAGCCGTTCCTGCTCACGGCACAGAACCAGTTCCGGCTCGGCCCGCCGCCGGCCCTGGAATCCCGGCGCTACGCCGACGATCTCGCGGAGGTGCGGGCGTACGGCGCGGCGGACAGCACGGTGCGCGGCGCCCACCGGACCGAGACGGCCGCCTTCTGGCTCGGCTCCTCCCTCACCCTCTACACCGAGCCGCTGCGCGTCGCTCTCTCCCGATCGAGCGAGGGAGCCGCCGGGCAGGCGCGGCTGGTCGCGCTCTTCCACGTCGCGCTGGTCGACACGCAGATCGCCACCTCCGACAGCAAGTACGCCTACGAGCGGTGGCGTCCCGTCACCGCGATCCGTACCGGCGCCATCGCTCCCGACCCGGGATGGACGCCGCTGCACACCACCCCCGCACACCCGGACTACCCGAGCGGCCACACCACGTACTCGGGCGCCTCGGAGACCGTGCTGTCGGCGCTCGCCGGGCCGCGTACCGCCCCGTTCCCCCTGACCAGCCCCACCGCACCCGGTGTGACCCGGACGTACACCACCTGGAAGCAGCTCTCGGACGAGAACGTCGACGCCCGGGTCTTCTCCGGCATCCATACGCGGTCGGCCGACGAGGCCGGGATCACGCTCGGCTCGAACGTGGCCCGGTATGTCCTGGCGAACGCGGGACGACTCCTCGCCTCGTCCTGACAGACCACTCGGCCGCTACGTCCCGGCAGCACCCGAACGCCCCGGCCCGGCGTGCTCTGACGAACCCCCTGATCGGAGACCCCGCGTGTCCCTCACCTTCCACTGGTTCCTCCCCACCAGCGGTGACAGCCGCCACGTCGTCGGCGGCGGCCACGGCACCCCTGCCTCGGAGTCAGGACGCGACCGGCCGCCGACAGTCGCCTACCTGAGCCAGATCGCCCGCGCCGCCGAGGACCTCGGCTTCGTCGGAGCGCTCACCCCCACCGGCGCCTGGTGCGAGGACGCCTGGCTGACCACGGCGATGGTCAGCCAGAACACGGAACGGCTCAGATTCCTGGTCGCCTTCCGCCCCGGGTTCGTCTCGCCGACGCTCGCCGCGCAGATGGCGTCGACCTTCCAGCGGCACACCGGCGGCCGGCTCCTGCTCAACGTCGTCACGGGTGGGGAGAGCCACGAGCAGCGCGCCTACGGCGACTTCCTCGACAAGGACGCGCGCTATCGCCGGACCGGCGAATTCCTGCAGATCGTACGGGAGTTGTGGGAGGGCAAGGCCGTCGACCTGGACGGCGAGCACCTCCGGGTCGAGGACGCCAGGCTGGCCCGGCTGCCCGACCCGGTACCGGAGGTCTACTTCGGCGGCTCCTCGCCTGCCGCCGGCGAGGTCGCAGCGCGCCACGCGGACGTCTACCTGACCTGGGGCGAGCCGCCCGCCCAGGTCGCCGAGAAGATCTCCTGGATCCGGGGGCTGGCCGCGAAGCACGGCCGCACCCTTCGCTTCGGGGCCCGGCTCCACGTCATCACCCGTGACACGGCCGAGCAGGCGTGGGCGGAGGCGGGCCGGCTCCTCGACGGCTTCGGCCACGAGGCCGTCGAGGCCGTCCAGGCGGGCCTCGCCCGCAGCGAGTCCGAGGGCCAGCAGCGCATGCTCGCCCTGCACGGTGGCGGCCGTGACGGCCTGGAGATCCACCGCAATCTGTGGGCCGGCATCGGTCTGGTGCGCGGCGGCGCAGGCACCGCGCTGGTCGGCAGCCACGACGAGGTCGCAGAGCGGATCAAGGAGTATCACGCCCTCGGCATCGAGGAATTCGTCCTCTCCGGATACCCGCACCTGGAGGAGGCGTACTGGTTCGGCGAGGGCGTGCTGCCGAGACTTCGGGCGCAGGGCCTGTGGACCCATCCGTTGTGGACCTCGGCGTCCACCACGCCGCGTGACACGAAGGCGGGCGGCTGACCGCCGGCCGCAGAGGCGACGAGGCCCCCGCCGTGTGATCACGGCAGGGGCCTCCTGCTTGTCGCTCCGGCCTTCCGCAGCGCCGCCTATCGGGCCGTGCCGAAGTCCTGAGTCCAGTAATCGCCGGGCTGCGCGAGGCCGACGCCGATCTCCTTGAACGCGCAGTTGAGGATGTTCTCCCTGTGGCCGGGGCTGGACATCCAGCCCGCCATGACGCTCTCGGGGGTCTCGTAACCGTAGGCGACGTTCTCGCCGTACGTGCTCCAGCTGTAACCGGCGCGCGTGATCCGGTCACCCGCGTTTGAGCCGTCGGAGCCCGTGTGGGACATGTTCCGGTGAGCCGCCATGTCCTCGCTGTGATCCTGCGCGGCCTTGCTCAGCTTCGCGTTCAACGTCACCGGGGAGCATCCGGCCTTGCTGCGCTCGCTGTTGACGAGTTCCACGACGCGGGCGACATCGCCGGACGCCGGTGCCGTGGTGGACGGCGCGGCCGGCTTGGGCTCGGCCGGCTTCGTCGTGGTCGGCTTGGCCGCGGCCGGCTTCGACGCGACGGGCTTGGGTGCGGCCGGCTTGGGTGCCGCCGCCTTCGTCGCGGTGGGCTTGGGCGCCGCCGGCTTCGTCGCTGCCGGCTTCGGGGTGCCCGGCGTCGCGGTGGGGGTCTGCGAGTCGTGCGGGCTCGGCTTCCTGTCCCACTTGTTCCCGTCCCACCACAGCTCGGACTCGTTCCCGTGCCACGCCTGCTCGGAACGTGCATTCTCCCACTGGTAGGACCGTCTGCTCTCGGTCCCCTCCGGGTCCATACAGGCCATGGCGACAGAGGGCACACCCACGGCCGCCATGGCGACGGCAGCGATGGCTATCTTCCGGTGGTGCGTCGTTCTGCGGTGCTTGCTCATGTGTGACCTCACTCGTCATCGCGGAGCGCCACCGACAGGGGTTTGCCGGCCCGTTCTGTGTGTGACCTGCGGGGACGCCTTTGCGGGCAGCCATTGTTAGGACCACTGCGCGCTGAGGGCAACGCACCCCTCCTACTAGCCCGGGTAGTAGAAACCGGGGGCCCTTGCGATGTGCATAGGGGCGTGCTGGCCCCCATGCGGAACCTTCCGATCCTTTTGACGCCCCATCAAAAGACCCTCTGCGGTCGACAGGCGGGCGGATGCACCGAGAGGACCGAAGGCGACCGAACGCCGCCGGGGGCATGTCCGTACCGAGATGGACAAATGACCTTATGTCGACAAGGGGCGATCTACTATCGACCCTCCTGTCGCCCGAAACGGCTGTGACGGATGTCACGGAACCATTGCTTCCGTTTCATTGCCGGGCCTGGCCCGCTCGATTGATCCCCGCCGCGCCCGGTCGGATGGGTCGGTCGCCCGGGCGACACTGGTCACCGGAGCGAACAAGGGTCTCGGCTTCCAGACCGCCCACCACCTCATCGCCGCGGGACACACCGCCTGCATCGGAAGCCGAGACGCCGCACGCGGACGCCGGGCCGCCGATTAGCTGGGTGCACGGCTGGTCCGGCCCACAGCAGGGACGACGCGCCCGCCGCCGCGATCAAGGTCATCGAGGCCGACGGCGGCCTGGACGTACTGATCAACAACGCGGGACGCCGATGAGGTTTTCGTCCCCGTCCGAAGGACGCGACAGCCGACGCAGCCGACCTGCGGGCAGGCCGCAGAGCCGGCTGACCGGAGCTGCTCCGGCGGCAACCGGACTCGGGGTCGGCCTCAACGAAGAGGACACCGCTCGGGGGGCGCGAGAACGCCGAGGCCCGCGCGCTGGCCGAACGCGTGGAATTCGTCCGGGAGTCTGCTGCCGAGGGAAGGGCACGCGGGCCCGCCGAACTCGTCCTGTGTCTGGGAGCCAGTCACGCGCTCAGCGACGCACGCCCACCGCAGCACACTGACGACGCACTTCAGGCACTGCGACGGATGGTCGCGCCCGGAGGGCGTGTACTCCTCGGCGAGACCTTCTGGCAGCGCTCCCCCACCTTCGCCGAGCTGGCAGCAATGTGGCCGGGCGCCCGCGCCGACGAGCTCCATGACCTGGCCGGGCTCGTTGATCTCGCCGTATCCGCCGGGTTCCGGCCTGCCTGGGTCGAGACGGCCGGCAGCGAGGAGTGGGAGGAGTTCGAGTCGGGCTGGCACGCCGACGTGGAGGAGTGGCTGGCCGCCCACGGGGACCACCCACTGGCGAAGGAGACGCGCGAGCGTGTCGACCGGCACCGGACGAGCTGGCTGAGAGGCTACCGAGAGGCGCTCGGGCTGGCCTGCCTCACACTGATTCCCGTGGACTGAACGACGCCTCGGTGAGGTGCGGGGGCGTTCGGCCGCGTGTCGCGGTCAGGACACGTCGCCTCGGACCGTGTCGCCAAGGAGACCGTCCGTGTACGTGACGTACTTGGGCGTGAAGCCGCCCTTGCCGGTGATGACGCCGGTCATGTTCTCGCCGGGCGCGAGGTCGGTGGTGTCCATCTGGTTCTCGTCCACCCCGAGTTCGGCCGCGTGCTTGCTGCCGCCGGTGTCGGTGAGGGAGAAGTACAGCGGGTTGACACTGATCTTCTTGTCGCTGTTGTTCGTGATCGTCACCTGGACGCTGGTGTACGCGCCCCCGTCGTGGAGGATGCTCGGGGCGAACGCCGTCTTCTTCGCCGCGATCTTCACGGGCGACTGGGGCGCCGGTTCGGACTCGGCAGGGGCGTCGTCCTTCTTCTTCTGCGCCGGCTCGGCCGGGGCGCTGCTCTTGGGTGCGGCCTTGCCGTCGGCCTGCGTGGTGTCGTCACCGCTGCCCGCTATGGCGCCGACGAGGATGAGGAAGGCGAAGACGCCGCCGAAGGCGATGCCGGCGAGGACCCAGGTGGACATGCGCTTCTTCGGGGGCGGCGGGGTCTGGTACGGCGCGGGGCCGCCGGCGTAAGGGCCGGGGTGGGGCTGCTGGGGTGCCGGGTATCCGTAGCCGGGCTGCGCGCCGTGCACGTGCCCGTGCCGAGGCTGCTGACCGTACGGCGACTGGGGCGGGTTGGGGTACGTCATGCGAGCGGGTCTCCTGATGGTGGGACGGAAGGGGAAGGGATCAGCCGAGCATCCGGCGAACTCGCCGTTCTCCGCTGCCCGTTGGGTGAGCCTGGATACGGCTCCGACTGCCGGCCTCGACCTGGTGGAGGCGGTTGCCGCCGTCGGCACTGGGGGTGATGTCCGCCCAGATGCCGCCGCCGAGTGCGGGCCGAGCGTCGGCCATGCGCCGCCTTGTGCGCACGACGTGCTGATGATGTGTTCGTTTCGTGACGACAGAGTACGGATCGGATGTGTGACGCGCGTAGGTTGCGGAGGGTTGCAGCCCGCGGAGCGGATCACGTAGCCGGTCTTCCCGCGGGTCATGAGCCTGAGGATCGGCAACGCCGTACCGACGGCAGCGCAGAGTTGCGGCTCGCGGACCACGAAGGCGTCGGCGCGGCGGCGAGTACGTCGCCGTGGGTCGTGTCGGATGAGCCGTGGGGTCGCTTGGAGCCGCTGCTGCCGTCAGCGTGAGCGGCGCTGCCGCATCCGGGTCGCCGGCCGCAGCGGACCGGGAGGTGCAGTGCGGGATTCTGTACGTGCTGCATACCGGGATGCAGTGGGAGTAGCTGCCGCAGGGGCTCAGCCTCGGCTCGGGCATGACCTGCTGGTGCAAGCTGCGGGTCCGGAACGAGACCGGCGTGTGGCAGCGGCTGCACGACGTCCTGCTCGCACAACCCACCGGAAACTCGACCCGCTGCGTCAGCTGTCGCCGTCCGAGGCCGCCTGTGCCCTCGATCGTGAATCACGGCAAGGCCTGCTCCGCCTCGACAACCCATGCGTCGACCTCGTCATGTGACGTCCTGATGGCGCTGATCAACTCCTCGAGAACGTCGAGCTTCGGCTTGCGGACGTTCAGGCTGAGCTGCCCATCGACACCTCTCGGTACGACATGCTCAGCTGCCGCCGGACCCGCAGGAGGTAGCGGCACCCCTGCGGTTCAGCCGCTCGTTCGCAGGCCAAGTCGCCTGAACACCTCCCGCACTCGTTGAACGGATGCGGGCAGCTCATCCTGGCTTGAGTGCCTGAACAAGGCCCGGCGCCCAGATCTCACGTGCCGCCAGGGCCTGTCGTTTGGATCACGCCGCAGACACGGGGCCTGGCACTCGCATCTGCGGCGCTGACGAGATGCGGTCGATTCCCTGCGACCTGCTCAAACCACAGGCTTCAGCGGGCCACAGTGCGACCACCGTCTCCTTCATCGCCGTCGCCCGTCGCGCGGCCAGATGGCGATGGCGATCAGCACGGCCGCCCACACCCCCAGCGGCGTGACCGGCCAGTAGTAGGTCAGCTCTCCCTTCTGCACACAGCGTGCGCCCCAGATCCCGGACATGATCACCCCTCCACCAAGCCAGTAGCGCCATTCGGCCAGCCACTCCCTGAGGTCTTTGCGGTCCTGCTCCGAGCGGGTGGGCGCCGGTGCGGGTAAGTCGGCCGTCAGCGCGCGGAGTTCATCGGCCGTACGCGCCCGCAGAGCGCGCTTGGAACGGGTCTCGTGCTCGTGCGGATCAAGTCGCCCCTCGCCCAGCGCCGCCGCCAGCACACCGAGTGCCTCGTCGCGGTCGCGGTCCGAGACCCGCACAGCGGGCACGGCAGACTCACTTCGGTCATCCACCACTGTCTCCTTTTCGGCTCCGTACAGCACCTCACCTGACGGAAGGTTAGAATACGACTGTATCTCAAAGAGGGGAGCGCGACTGATGCCCAAGACCGTCGACAGGGAGGAACAGCGTCGGCAGATCGGTGCGGCCCTGCTCCAACTGGTCGCCGAGCGCGGCCTCGACGAGGTCAGCGTGCGCACCGTGGCCGCCGCAACGGGCCGTTCCCCCGGCGCCGTTCAGAAGTACTTCCGCACCAAGGACGAGATGCTCACGTTCGCCGCCGAGCTGGCCGGTGAGCGTATCGAGCGCCGGATGGCCCAGGCGAACACCGCACTGCCGCTGCGCCAGGCGCTGCGTGACCTGATCCTGACCACGCTCCCCATGGACGCCGAGCGACGCGCCGAGGCCACCGCGCAACTCGCCTTCGCCATCCACGCGGCACACCACCCCCGCCTTGCTGCGATCCGGCGGCAGGTCGACCGCGACATCCGTCAGGCGCTGGCCACCTGGCTGGAGTCGTCCGGGCACGAAACCCACGCGTTGGCCGTCGCTGATGCCGTCATCGCACTGTCCGACGGCCTGGCACTGCGCATGCTGTACGCCCCGCAGGAGCGGGAGCACCTGCTCACAGTCCTGGACCAGGCGCTGGACGCCCTGATCCCGGGCCATGGGACAGCCCGGCATCTCCGCGAGTAGGCAGGGGAGACCGGGGCGTGCCGGAGCGGCCGTCGATCCGGACGGGCGGCGCGTCCACCGCTAGGGGCTTTCGTTGGATCATCGGGCGGACCACAGGAAGATGCCAGCGATGTGGAGTCCGGCCAGGTAGATGCTCGCCGTCTTCTCGCAGCGGGTGGCGATGCCGCGCCACTGCTTGAGGCGGTTGATGCACCGCTCGGAAGAGTTGTTGGAGTTGTTCCAGCGGGTGGTGCCCGAGGCACCGGTGCGGCCCAGGGCGGTGGCCGACGTCGCCACGGCGACCGGGAGGTGCTGGCGGCGATGCCTTTGGTGGAAGGTGCTGGTCATGCCGCAGATGTCGAAGGTCGAGCTGCACGCGGCGATCCGGCGTGAGCATCGCAACGGCATGCCGATGCGGGAGCTGCGCGCGAGCACGGGCCAGGAGCGACGGAGTCGTCCTGATCGGCTCAACCTGCCCGGTGGATTTCGGTATTGACTCTCACTCAGCAGTGCGCCGGGCCGCACGGATCAGCAGCACCGCGGGGACAAGGCCGAGCAGCAGCGGGGTCGGTTCCAGGATCACCGCCCCCACCAGGCACCACGCGGCAAGACCCCAGCCAATGGACTGCGGCACCGCGACGCCCCGGCGGGCGAGTTGGCTGATGAGCAGACCGAGCAGCAGCAGGGGAACGGCGAAGCTCGCGACCACGATCCAGAACGCCCCGTTGGCCCCGCTCGGATGCACGAACTCGTCGCGAGGCAGCCCCCAGAGCGCACCGCTGAACCATTCGTCGACGTACTCCCCGTTCTGCGCACCTAGTGCGATCAGGTGTCCGACGCCCATCACGACCAGGATGCGTCCTGCCCAGAGACTCATGGCTCCCCTTAACGAGACTCATAGTTTCGGAACTGTGGGTACCGTATCATCTCGGCATGGGACGACCAAGAGACAGCCGGGTGGACGAGGCGATCCTCACCGCCACCCGCGAACTGCTGGCACACAGCGGATACGCCGGCCTGACGATGGACGCCGTGGCGGAGCGCGCGGGCATCGGGAAAGCGGCCATCTACCGGCGCTACGCGACCAAGCAGGACATGGTGTTCGCGGCCGCGGTTCACGTCCCGGACCTGCCCGCGTCGCCGGACACAGGCACCCTGGAGGGCGACCTGACCGTCCTCGTCCAGGAGATCGTCGACCACCTGACCGCACCGGCTGCCACCAGTGCGGTCCTGGGGCTGCTCGCCGACATCGGCACCTCGCCCGACCTCGCAGTCCACTTCCACCAGACGTTCGTCGTCCGCGAGGAGGCCGGCATCCGCGGACTCCTGGAACGGGCAGTCGCCCGCGGCGAGCTCCACACACTTCCCGACGTCTCCCTCGTCCACGCCCTGGTGACCGGCCCGGTCTTCACCACGCTGTACCTCCAGCACCGCACCCCGGACGGCCTGGCCGCACAGCTGGGCCGGCTCATCGCCGCCGCGCTGACCACCGAGCCGGCTCCGCCACGCCCGTAACCGGCCACCGACGAAGGCGCCGTCTCTGCCTCGTGTGCAGAACGGGGAGCAGGGAGGGGGCGCGGTTGATGGCGCGGCGTAACCGTGCCGCACACTTCGGCCGAGTGCGGCCCTGAGCGCCCAGATGGCGGGGCGGATACGGGTCTGATGGATCATGAAGTTGCGACGTCCGTGACCACCAGCCGCGCGAGCACTTACGTCTCGCGCAGCTCGTGCGGTCTTTGGTCCACTGACCACACTCCTTGATCAACGTATCTGGGGCGTCACATGGGAGCGTTGGCCGATCCACAGTGAAGATGTCCACGACCCCTGTTTCGCCGTGGACCGATGAGTTTGGCGCAGGTGGTTCGTCTTACCTGGTGACGATCGTCGACCGTACGGGCGACATGGAGTTGACCTTGACGAACGACGCCGACCTGCAACCTGCTGTAGCCGCCGAGTTCGTGGTCCTCGCCGACCTGCTCGGCTCCGTTTCTGATGCGCAGTGGGATACCCCATCCCTGTGTGAGGGCTGGCGGGTTCGCGAAGTGATCGCGCACCTGACCATGGCGGCCAGGTACTCCGAAGAGGAGTTCATGGCCGAGTTGCGCCACTGCGACTTCGACTTCAGCCGCTTGTCGAACCAGATCGCCGGCCGGGACGCCGAACTGCCGACGGACCAGCTCGTTGCCAACCTACGCGCCGACGTGATGCACCACTGGACGACGCCGTGCGCTGGGTACGACGGCGCGCTCAATCATGTGGTGATCCACGGCCTCGACGTGACCGTGCCGCTCCGGGTGCCGCGCCGCTCACCCGTCGAGACCATCCGGGTCGTCCTCAACGACCTTACCGAGGGCGACGGGCACACACTTCGGCATCAACATTGAGGGACGGAGCCTCCAGGCCACCGACCTTGACTGGTCGTATGGATCGGGCCCGGCACTGCACGGCACCGCTGAAGACCTGGCACTCAGGCTCTGCGGTCGGACAATCCCGGAGGGACGGCTGGAGGGCACACCGCTTTACAGATAGGCGCGGTGGGGCACGTGCTGTCCTTCGAGGGACATCACGGTCGGTGAACGGGCCCCCGTGCCCTTCTGCAAGATGGGGGATCGCGGACGCAGGAGGCAGCGGATCGACAGTTCGGGGCTTGTTCCTCTCCTTACAACGGGAAGCCGTCGAGGATGTGCTGGAGGTGCATGACCTGCCGGGGGAGGAATTCGGCGATGGTGTCATACCGACGACGTGCGACGCCTGGTCGAGGTCGCCGGCGATGCGCCGGGCCTCGGCGCCGGTCAGGCCGCCGGGTTCGGCGGCATAGCCGCAGCACTGATCGGCTACCGCCGACTCGGTGGATGAGCCAGTCGGTTGGGGAGCAGGAGTCCACCAACCCCTGGTTGTGTCGGTGGCAGCCCGTAGTGTGCGCAGCGTCTTCAAGGAGGGGTCCTGTGGGATTTTCGGGTCAGCTGGTCTTTGCTCCTAGCGAGCGTCCGCTGCTGGAAGCGCCCGTGTTCGGCAGCATCGGTCAAGGGCTGAAGAGCACCGTGCATGCGTGGTGGCCGCGGCCGGACGGCTGGCAAACCCTTCAGCTGGATCCAGGACTCCGGGAGGACGACGCCGACGTCCAAAGGCCAACGTCAAAACGAGATGCGGCTCGCGAAACGCGGACCTGGCGTCACACGTCATCCGGCTGACTGCACGCCCTGTGGAGCTGGGCGGGCGTGATGCCATCCGGGGCGGGCCCGGGGAGCTGGAGGTGATGCAGTGCGCGGGCGGGGAGCCGCGGGGCTCATTCGGTCGGCGCAGCGAACCTGGCAGTCATCACTCGAACGGCCGAGGGGCATGACCGGCGATTCTCGCTCTTGTGTCGGATCGGCCGTTGTCAGGACAGCGCGATGGAGAAAATGACGCGAGAATTGAGAACCTACACGTGCTCGGGGATGTCACGGAGGTTCTCGTCATGCCCCGCCCCATCTGGTCCGGTGCTGTGAGCTTCGGGCTCGTGACCATCCCGATCAAGGTGGTGCCCGCCACCGAGAGCCACAACATCTCCCTCCGGCAGATCCATCTCGAGGACGGCGGCCGGATCCGGTACCGCAAGATCTGCGAGCTCGAGGACAAGCAGGTCAGCGACGCCGAGATCATCAAGGGCTACGAGGTCGACAAGGACACCGTCGTCGCCGTCACCGACGAGGACCTGGCGGACATGCCACTGCCCACCGCCAAGTCGATCGAGATCGCCGCGTTCGTCCCCGCGCAGTCCATCGACCCTGTCCGTATCGGCGACAGCTACTACCTCGAGCCGGCCGGGCAGGTCGCCGCCAAGCCCTACAAGCTGCTCCGCCAGGCCCTGGAACGCTCCAGCAAGGTCGCGGTCGCGCACTTCGCGCTGCGCGGCCGCGAGCGGCTCGGGCTCCTGCGCGTGAAGGGCGAGGCGATCGTTCTCCACTCGATGCACTGGCCCGATGAGATCCGTTCCCCCGAGTCCCTCGCTCCGCCGCCCGTGGAGCTGGGCGACTCGGAGATCGACGGAGCCGTGGAGCTCATGGAAGCCTTGACCGAGGACCACATGCCCGACCTCACCGACCACTACCGCGAAGCACTCGAAGAGGTCATCGCCGCGAAGGCGGAAGGCAAGGCGCCGCCGGCCCCGGAGGAGCCGCAGCCGGCCGGGCAGGTCGTCGACCTCATGGCCGCGCTCAACGCGTCCGTGAAGGCGGCCAAGGAGTCCCGCGGCGAGGAGCACGCGACGGTGCACGAGATGCCGAAGAAGAAGGCCGCGGCGAAGAAGGCGCCCGCCAAGAAGGCGACGGCGAAGAAGGGCGCGGCCAAGAAGTCGGCCGCGAAGAAGACGCCCGGGCGCAAGCCCAGAGCGTCCTGAGGCCGTTTCTCACAAGATCATTTTGCGGCGGCGGCCTTCCTCCGGGGATGTGAGGGCCACTGTGTGTGGGAAGGTCATGCGTGTGATCAACCAGGATGGCGGCCCGTACCTCGAACTCGTACTCGTGGACGGATTGAGCCCTGCGGACGTCGTGCTTGCTCATCGCGAGGCGCTTCGCGTGCTGCGCTCTGACATCGACACAGCCCACCTCGACGCCTACAGCGACGATGCCTGGCCGCCTGCAGTGCTGCACTCGTACGAACGTGCGCTTTCCTTGGCCCGGGAGGCGGTGGCGGAGGGCACTCGCTCCCGGCGCGCCGATCCCGGGATGGGGATCGACATCGACGTCCGTGACGACGCGCAGTTCGAGCTGCTGTTGAACTTGGCTCCCTACACGATCAACGCCGAAGGCCGGCGAGGAGACCGGCTGGTCTTCAGCGCCAGTGACTCGGGAACCTCCCTGCGGATTGCCGTCACACAGGACCAGGCGGCAGAACTCCTGTCCCGACTGGACGCGCTGGGGATCCCACCAACCGTGCTTTCCGTCCGGCCACGTGGCCGCTGAGAGCATTCATGATGCGGTCCCATCGCGATCAGTACCGCCAGCAGGTCCAACGCTTCGTCCACAGCCCGGGTCGCCAGGTGGACGGTGGTGGCAGCAGCGTCGCCAGACGTCATCGCAGCGGTTCTTGCACAACGCCGGCGACGACCGCAGTCACGACCTTGCGGATGGCGCCAGCCTCCGGCGGGGTGCCTTTCCGGTCGGCGAAGAGCATGTGCCCGGTCCCGATCAGCGTGGGTGCGAGGGTGTCGACGTCGGCCCCGGCCCCGACGTCCTCGACGTCGGCTGTGGCACCGGCATCGCCGCCAGACAGTTCCAGGCGGCCGGCTGCAGGGTGCTCGGGGTGGAGCCAGACGCGCGGATGGCTGACGTGGCGCGGCAATTCGGGGGCGAGGTTGACGTAGCGACGTTCGAAGACTGGGACCCGGCCGACCGGGAATTCGATGCGGTCGTCGCCGGCCAGGCCTGGCACTGGATCGACCCGGTCGCGGGAATGGCCAAGGCCGCGCAGGTGCTGCGCCCTGGCGGTCGGCTGGCGGCGTTCTGGAACGCTTTCCAGTTTCCGCCCGACGTGGCGGAAGTCGTCGTTGCGGTCTGCCGGCGGGTGTTGCCTGACGCGCCGTTCGACTTCCAGGCGATGAGGAAGGGGTCCCTGGAGGGGTACCAGGTGCTGCTCGCCAAGACCGCCGACGGGATCCGAGAGGTGGGCGGGTTCGGCGAACCGGAGCAGTTGCGATTCGACTGGGAGTGGACTTACACCCGGGACGCGTGGCTGGACCAGATGCCCACCCTGGGCGCCTTCACCCGGCTCCCGCCGGACAAGCTGGCGGAGGTGTTGAAGGGCGTCGGCGCCGCCATCGACGCGACAGGTGGCAGCTTCACGATGCGTTACGCCACGGTGGCCGTCACCGCGGCGCGAACCGGTGCCGCCTGACCTGGCCATACGGCCCGTCGCCGCTCGCCACCTGGTGCCCATCACCCGCCCTGCCGAAGTCGAGGACCGCAACGTGACCGGCCGCGGGGAGGGCCATGTGAAGCCGGGCAGTTCAGCGAACAGATAATCGGTTGCCTGTTGGCGATGGTGGTGGATGCAATGTCCGGCATGGTCACCCAGAAGCGCCTGCCACGGCGAGACGAGATGAGATGAGATGAACGCGTACTACGCAGACGGATCATCCGTCCAGATCGGCGCTCTCGTTCCGCTGACTCGGCCTGGCTGGGTCGAGGCAGGCCAACACTTGCTCACAGGACTCGAGTTGGCCGTTCGCGAAGTCAACGACGCCGGCGGGATCGTCGGAAGACCACTCGAGCTGGTGGTCCGCGACACCGCGGCTGATCCGCAGAGGGCCGCGGCGGCCGTAGACGAATTGGCTCGCCTGGGCGTGGCTGCCTTGGCGGGGGAATATCACAGCGTCGTCGCTCGCGCCGCTGCCGCCAGGGCCGACGCCCTCGGCCTGCCGTTCCTCTGCTCGTCAGCGGTGATCGACGCGCTCACCGAACAGCCGACGGAATGGGTCGCGCGCCTCGCCCCGGCGCAGTCCCAGGGCTGGCAGATCTACGCAGACTTCCTCCTCAGCGCGGGCCACAGTCGGATCGCCGTAGCAGCCGCGCCGAGTGTCTACTGGGCATCTGGGATCCGCATTCTGCGGGACTACCTCGCTCCACGCGGCGGCACCGTCATCGAACTCGACATGCGCGCGCTTGCCCCCACGGCGGTGTGCGACGAACTCGTCGGCAATCGCGCGACAGCCCTCCTTCTTCTGGTCGGCCACCCGGAGCCGGCAGTGTCGATCGTCAAGTCCGTCCGCCGCGACGAGCGCCTCGCCGAGATCATGATGGGTGCTCCGGCCGGGCAACCGGAGTTCGCCGAATGGGCGAGGTTGCTGGGCGACGACAGCGCCGCGATCCCGTTCTTGCGCTACCTGCCCGAGCGCCTCAGCCCACTCGGTGCACGCGTCGAGTCGGCCCTCCGCGAGCGGCTGGGCGAGGCGCCCTCCTTCGTCGCCTTCGAGGGCTACGACACGGTCGCCGTTCTCGCCGATGTGCTGCGTTCTCACGGCGCGGACCGGGCGCGCACTGCCGAATCCTGGCCGTGCGTTGCAGTCGAAGGCACCCGCGGGCAGATCCAGTTCTCCCGCACGCCAGGCATCAGCGTGTGGCAATGGGCTCGGACGCCGATCCAAGTCGTTGATCGAGATCCGGCGGAACCCGATCGTTTTCGGATCCTTCACGCCGGCTGAGAGAGCACGGAGGTCCGACTGCCCGAGATCTGTCCGAACTTGAGGCTGTCGCTGGCCCGGGGCAGTCCGGAGAAGGCCGGCAGTCGAACCGGCATCAAGATCAATCTCAGCGCCAACCACGGTTCGGTCGATCCCCGACGCCGTCGAGCCCCGTGGGTTCAGGGAAACTGAAGGCTCTTCACGGGAACCCGTGGATCGGATGGTGTGCTGTGCGGGGATCGACGCAGGTAGTGGTGCCGGGACGTCGTCACGTTCAGCAGGTCCCTGCCGACCGCGAGGGCAGCCGGAATGCGCCGGAAACGTGACGTAGCCCAGCAGAACGGTGAGGCGGCCCTGGTCAGTTCGAACGCTGGGCGATGAGCAGGCCCAAGCCGTCCAGCATGCGTTGCAGGCCGAACTCCAGTGCCTGGTCCTGCCCGCCGTGCCGGGTCGCCGAGACCAGCGCGGCGGTGAGGGCGGGGTAGTGCTCGCCGTGCGCCTGCATCAGCTCCCCGAGCGTGACGCTGAACTGCGCTTCGGGACTGCCCGCCGGACCCGCCGCGCGGGCCCGTTGGGCGATCCCCCGCACATGGCCGGCCAGCAGGACGACCGCGTCCATCCGCTCGGCACCCGTGAGGCCAGTGCCGTCCAGTGCGGCGAGGGCCTGCTCCATCCAGGCAAGCTCTTGGCCGCCTATGTGCTGGCCGGCGAACTCGCACTGGCCAACGGCGACCACCACGCGGCTTTCACCCGGTACGAGAACACGCTGCGCGCCTATGCCCAGGGCTGCCAGAAGGGCGGCGACCGCACGGGGAAGTTCCTCGCCCCCGGCACCGCGACCGGCCTCCGCATCCGCAACGGTCTGCTGAGCAGACGCTCACTCCTGAACTGGATGCTCAAGGACGGGCAGAAGGTCAGCACCGTCGCCCTTCCCGACTACCGAGCCGAGCTCAGCCGGCCCAGCAGGTGACCAGAAGATCACCACAGGGGATCGGGCAGGCGCCAGACCGACACCGCTCATACATGACGGGATGCACAAGCACCCCTCGGACAGTGTCGGCAAGGGTCACGGGATGTCGCACATTCTCACTCCTGGCCCCCGCGGTTACTTTGCGGCTCGGGTCAGAGGTAGGAGTCCGAGGCACGGGTGCGGGGCCGTCCGCGCCCGGCCTGGGGCATGCGGATGGCTCCCAGCACCATTACCGCGAGCGCCGCCCCGCGAAGCGACTCCGCAGGCACGGTCGCACCGTTCGGAGATACCGGAAGCCGGATTCGGCACCGTTTCGCTGGACTGCTGAACTGCTCATTCGAATTTCTCGCCCGTCGATCGTCATCTCCGAATTTCCCGCGAAATCCGGAGAGGCACTCTCGATTGCCTGATCGGCCGCGATTATCCGGCCGCGCGGACGCCTGCGGGGGACTTCCCCGGACGGTGCGCTCCGGTGCGGCTGGAGCGGCACTTCTACACCACGTCCTCGTGCGGGCTGTGCGGCAAGGCCGGCCTGGACGCGGTGCGCACCCAGGCTGCGTGGTCCGTTGCCGGAGACCCGCTGCGCATCGGACCGGAGGTGCTGACGGCCCTCCCCGACCGTCTGCGGGCCGCCCAGCGGGTGTTCGACAGCACCGGTGGTCTGCACGCCGCCGGACTCTTCTCCGCGGACGGAGAGCTGCTGTGCCTGCGGGAGGACGTCGGTCGGCACAACGCCGTGGACAAGGTCGTCGGCCACGCCCTGCGGTCGGGGCTGCTGCCCCTGCGCGAGACGGTGCTGATGGTGAGCGGCCGGGCCTCGTTCGAGCTGGTGCAGAAGGCGGTGATGGCCGGAATCCCCGTGCTGGCGGCCGTCTCCGCTCCGTCCTCGCTCGCAGTGGACCTGGCCGCGGAGAGCGGGCTGACCCTGATCGGTTTCCTGCGCGGCGCCTCGATGAACGTCTACACCGGCGAGGAGCGCCTGCAACCACTGCCCGTGGGCTGACAAGCGGCCCACCCCGACTGGCGTTCCGTCGAGCGGTCCGGTACACCCGTGGAGTGCTGTTCCGCCAACTCGAGTATCTGGTGGCCCTCTCCCGGGAGCGCCACTTCGCCCGTGCCGCCCAGGCCTGCTACGTCTCGCAGCCGGCTCTCTCCGAGGCGATCCGGAAGCTGGAGGAGGAGCTGGACGTACCGCTGGTCCGGCGCGGCCGCAATACGAGGGCCTCACGCCCGAGGGCGAACGCATCGTGGTGTGGGCGCAGCGGATCCTGGCCGACCGCGACGCCCTGAGGAACGAGGTCGGCGCCCTGCGCACGGGGCTGAGCGGCAGGATGCGGATCGGCTCGGTCCCGACCGCGTCCGGCGCCGTGTCCCTGCTGACGGCGCCGTTCTGCGCGGCGCACCCCCTGGTCACCGTGGAGCTCATGGCGGACCTCCAGTCGGGGGACGTTCTGCGCCAGCTGCAGAATTTCGAGATCGACGCCGGAATCACCTATCTGGACAAGGGCCTTTCGGAGGGTTTCCAGGCGGTTCCGCTGTACGAGGAGCGGTATGTGCTGCTGACCGACGCCGCCGACAGCCTCGCCCATCGGACGACGGCGACCTGGGCGGAGGCGTCGCGGCTGCCGCTGTGTCTGCTGACCGGGGCCATGCAGGGGCGTCGGGTGCTGGACGAGGTGTTCGCCGAGGCGGGGCTGCGCCCATCCCCCCGGGTCGAGACCGATTCCGTGGCAACCCTCTTCGCCCATGTCAGAACGGGCCGGTGGGCGAGCATTGTGCCGCACGCCTGGCTGCATGTCTTCGGCGTGCCGCACGGCATGCGGGCGGTGCCGATGGTCGAGCCCGCCCGGTCGGTGCCGGTCGGGCTGGTGATCACTGCCAGGGAGCCGGGATCGGTCATGGCCCGCGCGCTGACGGACATCGCCCGGCACACCGATGTCGCCGCCGCGCTGGAACGCCTTCCTGGGGATCCCGGACCCCAGTGAGACCGGCCGCTCTGGCGGCGCTCGGTGATGCTGCCCATGCCGTACCACGTTCGCCTTCATCATCTGCGCGCCCGTGCGGCCGGAGCACCGGTCGCCGCCGTCACGGCCCTTGATCAGTACCGTCGCCCGGCCCCCGGCGTTCGCCACCCGGGTCGGGAGCGCGCCTTCGGACCGTCTGCTCGGGTTCGATGGTGAACGCCCCGCCGCTGCCGGACAGCCGCAAGATGCGGGCCAGGGAGCACGGCACGGCCCGCAGGCACAGATCCACGTCGTGGGCTCGGGCGGCGCGGGCGCCCGCCAGGAGCGCGCTCACTCCCGTGCAGTCGCAGAAATGCACCTTCCCCAGGTCCACGACGATGTGCTGGTACTCGGCGACGGCGGCGCGGAGGGCTTGCCTGACGCCCGGGGCGGTGACCACGTCGAGCTCCCCGGCCATGGTCATCCGGCAGCTGTCAGGTCCCGTGGCCGTGAGTTCGACCTGCATCGTGACGTCGTACACCAGCGCCTCCTCACCGGCCGGCGCCCATTCGCAAGAATCGTGTGTCCTACCAGGAAACTCCCGAACCACCGGGCTTGTCTACGCCCTGCCCGGCCGGACGCTCCCGAGAGGCAACGGGGCGCCCCGTGCGGGCGGGGTGCCGGGGTGACACGATCGTCGCCGGGCCCTCCCGGCGAGGCCCGCCGGGCCGGGGCCGACGGCGATCCGGGGTCCGGAGCCGGTGACTGATCCACACTCCTCTTCCGGAGATCGGACGCCACCGTCAGGCCCTCGAGGACCGCTTCCTCGACGGTGCGCGGGGTGACGCGATCGCCGACTGCGAAGACGCGGTCGGCCGGGACCCCGAGGGCGACCGGGTCGAGGTCGTCGACCGGGATGTGGCCCTGAGCGAGGACGACGCCGGCGGTCCCCTCGAGCAGTACCGGTTCCTCGGTCAGAGTGTGCTGGAGGTAGACGGTGTCGCTGTGGAACAGCTGGCCGAAGATCTTCGTTCCGTGCCGGTGCACCGCCTGGGCGAGCCGGGCGTAGCCGGGGACGCACTCGTCCTCCGTCGCCATCAGCACATGGGTGGTGTAGCGGGCGGACTCGTGCACGCCGGAGACCTGGAGCACGATCAGGCCGACGCCGCCCGCGGCGCGGGCCTCGTGGCAGGCGATCAGCTCATCGGTGACCGCGCCGTCCCCGGCCAGGACGGTGTCGTGGCCCGAGGACAGGATCCGGTTGGGCACCGTGATGCCGGCTATCCGCAGCGGGCTGAACAGTGCGGGAACCGCGCTGTCATGGCACGTCCTCTCTGCATCCGGGGCGCGTACGGCGGGCGCGGCGTACGCGCAGGGGGTGAGCGGCGGCGCGGTCAGCGCAGGGTGATGTGCGGTTCGAACGCGTCCAGCAGCAGCTCGCGCATCCGTGTCACGGACATCTCCCCGGTCCCTGCCAGCACTTGGATGGCCAGGCCGTCGACCAGGCCGGTGAACCGGCTCGTCAGCGCCTTCGCGTCGGCGTCCGTGCCCATGCCCTCGTCCCGGCAGGCGATCACCAGGTCGAGCACCGTCTGCTGCCAGCGTGCGTAGATCTCGCGCTGTCCTTGACGCAGGGCGGGGTCGACGATCGCCTCGTTCCACGACTGCACCCACACCGACCATTCGTCGCGGTCCTCGTCACCCGCGATCAGCTGGACCTCGATCAGCCGGCGCAGCTTCTCGGTCGCGCTGTCCGCGTCCCGGAACTCGGCTTCGAGGCGCCGGTGGAGACGTTCGGCGCAGTGGAGCAGAGCGGCTCGCAGGGCGTCGCCCTTCGTCGGGAAGTGGTAGTGCACCGTGCCGGTACTGGTCCCGCACGCGCGGGCGATGTCGGCGACCCGCACCCGGTGGAATCCGCGACGGGCGATGAGTCGTGCGGTCGCCTCGAGGATCTGGGCCCTGCGGACCTCCGCGTCCACGGCGTCCGCACGGCGGCGCGTGTCCAGTGCCGTTGTGTTCTTCGGCGGGGCGGGCGGCCGTCCCTGCCCGGTCCGCAGATACCGCAGTGACACCTTCCCCTCCTGGGCGATGGCGGCGAGTTCGCGGTCCCCGAGACGGCGGTTGCCGTGCAGGCCCTTGGACAGCGCGGTGGGGTCCATGCCGATACGGTCGGCGAACTCGCGCTGGCTGACCGGTGCCGACCGCACCACCAGGCGCACCCGCTCGGCCACTGTCCGGGCGCATGCGGACCGCACGTGCCGGCGCTGGTTCACGCAGCGCGGCGGCCGGCCCTTGCCTGTCCGGCCGGCCGCCCACCGGCGTCGGGAATCCGGGCACGGCTTTACCCTGCACGGCTCTTGACAGTCCCGTGTGGCCGGGCTCACAGTGCAGGCTACTGACTGTCCGTTCAGTCAGTAGATGTGCCGCGCCTGTACGAGACCCCGTGCCGCCGTAGGAGTCCGCCCAGTGACCCAAGCACCCGCCACCTCCAGCAGGGCCGAAGGGCCCGCCCCCGAAACCCCCGACCTCTCCGAGGGCTGGGGCGAACAACGCAGCCGGCTGCGCAAGGAACTGCGCCGCTTCGACGTCCTCCTGTTCCTCATATGCACCCTCGTCGGACTCGACACGATCGGGTCGGTCGCAGCGCAGGGACCGCAGGGACTGACCTGGATGGCCATCCTCGCGTTGTTCTTCTTCCTCCCCTACGGGCTCCTCGTCGCCGAGCTCGGCTCCGCCTTCCCCGTCCAGGGCGGACCGTACGTCTGGACCCGGCTCGCCTTCGGACGGCTCACCGCGGGCCTCAACCAGATCCTCTACTGGATCTCCAACCCGGTGTGGGTGGGTGGCAGTCTGTGCATCATCGCCCTCACCACCTGGGAGGAGTTCTTCACCCCGCTCCCCGGGCTGTGGAAGTACGCCGCCGGGCTGGTCTTCATCTGGGGTGGCGCGCTCGCCGTCGTCCAGTCCGTCCGGTCGGCAAGTGGGTCCCGATCGCCGGAGCTTTCGCACGCATCGTGCTGCTCGGCTTCTTCCTCGTCTCCGTCGTCGTCTTCGCCGTCCAGAACGGTGTGCACGCCCTGCCCGCAAGCGAGTTCACACCGACCTACGTCGGCTTCGTGGCGCTCGTCCCCGTCCTGATCTTCAACTACGTCGGCTTCGAACTGCCCAGCTCCGCCGCCGAGGAGATGCGCAACCCGCGACGCGACATCCCGCTCGCCATCCTCCGCTCCGGCTTCGCCGCGCTGCTGCTCTACGGCGGCCCGATCCTCGGCATCCTCTTCGTCCTGCCCAGCGACAGGATCGGCAGCCTCGGCGGCTTCATCGACGCCTGCAAGGCCGTCTTCACCGTCTACGGCGGCTCCATCGCCGCCGACGGCACCGTCACCCTCACCGGTGCCGGCGCGGTCTTCGGCGGCATCGCCGCCGCGGGCCTCATCATCGGCCTGCTCACCTCCGGCGTCACCTGGGCCATGGGTGCGCACCGCGCCCAGGCCGTCGCCTGCGCGGACGGCGCCGGACCCGCCTGGCTCGGCACGATCTCCGAGAAGCACGGCACTCCGGTACGGGTGAACCTGCTGTCCGCGGTCCTGGCGTCCGTGCTTCTCGTGGTCGCCCTCAACCTCACCGAAGGCGACGGCGAGAAGTACTTCGCCGCGGGGCTCGGCCTGACGATCTGCACGACCTTCATCTCGTACGTCATCACCTTCCCCAGCCTGGTGGTGCTCCGCCGCAAGTACCCCGACACTCCGCGCCCGTACTCCGTGCCGGGCGGACGCATCGGGGCCTGGACGGTCACCGCCCTCGCGACCGGCCTGGTCGCCTTCACGGTGGTGGTGCTGATCTGGCCGGGCTTCGGGGTGGGCTGGTTCGGCACGGAGGGCTCCGCCGCCGACTCGCTGCCCGAGGCCTTCGCCGGCCAGCGCCTCGCGTACACACTGAGCCAGGTCGTGCCCCTTCTTGTCATCGCGGTCATCGGCCTCGTCTTCTACTCGCTGGGGGCGAAGACGCGGCGTACCAAGAGCTGAGGATCCGGCGGGAGTTCTCCCGCACGACGACGGAGGGGGGCGGCCCGAGGCCGCCCCCTCCGTCCCCTTCCCGGCTGGAGTCGGCGTGCCGCAACAACCGCTGAACTGGCCGGTGTGGTGAGTACTTCCGTGGCGCTGACGCGGTCGTCGTCCGCGAAGACACCAGCCGCTCGACGGGCGAGCTTTTCGTCACGCTCTACGGTAACCAGGCGGGCACCGGCGCCGAGCCCGCTGTGCAGCCAGGCGCTACCCACGCCCGAGCCGGTGCCGCTCTCCGCGATGACTCCGTGGGGTTTCGCAGCAGCGGCCAGGCTGAGCAGTCTGCCCACCTCAGGGATGCAGCTCTTCTGGAAACCCGCCTCGGAGGCGACACGCTCAGCGGCCACCACACGAGGCCGAACCGTACGCTCTGCCCTGATCACGAAACCCCCTTCGTCGTGGACATGACGCTATCCGCCGGCAGAGGTCTCCGCACGGAGCTTCGCCTGTCCAGACCCGGCAGAACCTTTCCGGTCGAAGCATCAGGCGCCCGTGCGCCCGTACACCTGCTTGCCCAGCCACTGGCCGCCGTCCACCGTCAGGCACTCGCCCGTCAGGTACGACGCCCCCTCGCCCAGCAGGAACAGCGACGCGTCCGCGATCTCCGCGGGGTCGGCGAACCGGCCCGCCGGAACCGTGGCCAGGACCTCCTCGCGCGCCTCGGGGGTGGCCCACAGGGCCGCGCCGGCGCCTGCCGTCTCCGTCGGGCCCGGGGCTATGCAGTTCAGCCGGATGCCCAGCGGGGCGAGTTCCACCGCGAGGGTCCGGGTCATGGCCAGGACACCGGCCTTCGCGGCGGCCGAGTGGACGGTCCCCGGGTGTCCGTGCCAGGCGTAGGCGGCGATCACTGACAGGACGGATCCGCCCGTGCCCTGCTCGCGCAGCCTGCGGGCGACCGCCCGGGTGCAGTAGTACGAGCCGTTGAGGACGATGTCCACGACCGCCCGCCAGCCGCCCGGGGAGAGGTCGATGCCCGGCACGACGAAGTTGCCGGCCGCGTTGTTGACCAGGCCGTCCAGCCGGCCGAAGCGCTCCACCGCCGCGGTCACCAGCGCGTCCACGGCCTCGGGGTCCCGTACGTCCGTCGGCACCGCGAGGGCCTCGCCGCCGGCGTTCTCGACCAGGGCGACCGTCTCCTCCAGCCGCTCCGGGGTCCGGCCCGCGACAGCGACCCGCGCGCCCTCGGCGCTCAGCGCGAGTGCGATCGCGCGGCCGAGGCCGCTGCCGCCGCCGGTCACGATGTAGGTACGGTCCGCGAAGCGGCCGGATTCCGAGGTCATGTCACCACTCCATGGGCGTCGAGGGCGACCGCGCCGCCCGGGTGGACGAGCAGCGGATTGACTTCCAGTTCGGTGAGCTCGGGGTGTTCGGCCGCGGCCCGCGCCAGTGCGCACAGCGCGTGTGCGGCGGCGTCGAGATCGACGGCGGGGGCGCAGCGCCAGCCGGTGAGCAGCGGTGCGTGGCGCAGCGAGAGCAGCAGGTCGCGGGCGCGTCCCGGAGTGAGGGGGGCGAGGGCGAGCGCGGTGTCGGCGAGCAGCTCGGCGGTGAGCCCGCCGAGACCGACCATGGCGACGGGCCCGAACGCCGGGTCGCGCCGGACCCCCGCGATGAGTTCGACGGAGTGCTGGTGGGCGACCATCTCCTCGACCGCGTACCGAGTGGCGCCCGTGGAGTCACGCATCCGGGCGAAGGCGGTGCCCAGCGCGGTCTCGTCGGCGATGCCCAGGGCCACCCCGCCCGCCTCGGTCTTGTGGGCCAGGCCCATTGCCTTGAGGGCGAGCGGGTATCCGGTGCGGCGGGCGGCGGTGGCGGCCTCGTCGGCGGTGGTGACGAACTCCGCGGCGGGGAAGGCGAGTCCGCGGGATCCGAGGAGCGTACGGACGGTCTCGTAGTCCCCGTCGGTGAGGGGGTCCGGGGCGGGGGGCGGCAGCCGGGGTGGCGCCTGCTGTGTCGTCCGGTCCTGCCGTGCCGCTCGGGCCAGGGCGGCCGCGGCCTGCTCGATGCGCTCGTAGACCGGTACGCCGTGCTCTCTGAGCACCGTCAGGGCCGGGGTGTCCCTGGCCATGGTGTGGACGACGAGCAGTCGGCCGGACTGTCGTGCGGCCTCCCCCAACTCCCGGGCGACCTCGCACTCCTGGCGGGCCTGGTCCGGGTTGGCGGTGGCGTAGTCGCCGAAGTAGCCGGTGAGGACGGTGGCGTCGGTGTCCCCGCCGTCGAGCAGCGCCCGTGTGATGCGGGCGTAGTTGCGGAGGTCGGCCTCCCCGGCGCCCGCGAGGTCGACGGGGTTGCCGCATCCGCTCCGGCCGGGGAGGTGCCGGGCGACGGCGGCGCGGGTGGCTTCGCCCAGTGCGGGGACGTGGAGCCCGCGGGCGGCCAGCGCGTCGGCGGCCAGCGCGCCCTGGCCCCCGCTGTCGCCGACGACGGCGACGCGCAGGGCTCGTCGTCCGCGGGCCTGCGAAGGGGCTCCGTCGGCCGGGGCCGGTGACGACGGCCCGCCGGCCCCGGCGTCACGGACGGCGCGCGTCCTGGCGTGCCCGATGCGGCGGCCCGCCGCGGTCAGGAGCACCGCCGTGTCCGCGAGTTCGCCCGCCGACTCCAGCAGCAGCGCTCCCGTGTCGCGGCACACCGCCTCCACGACCGCCCGGGAGCTCACCAGCGCTCCTGTGTGGGAGGCCGCCGCGCGCCCGGATGCCTCGCTGCGGCCGAGCGACAGCAGCAGGACGGGTTTCCCTGCCGCGTGGGCGGTGGCCAGGGTGCGGGCCAGGCGGCGCCCGTCGCGGAAGTCCTCCACGTATGCGGCGACGACCCGTGTCGCGTCGTGCGCGATGAGTGTGTCCAGCGCGTCCGCCGCGTCGATGTCGCGCTGGTTGCCGAGCGAGACGAAACGGGAGAAGCCCTGCCCGGCGCGTGCGAGGAGTCGGCCGATCTCGAGCGCGAGGTTGCCGCTCTGGGACACGAGCCCCACCGCGCCCGCCGGGAAGTCGCCCCAGCTGAGCCTGAGTTCGGTGGTGGTGTCGACGACGCCCATGCAGTTCGGGCCGAGCAGCCGCCCGCCGCGGGCGGTGACGAGGGCGGCGAGTTCGCGTTCCTCGTCGGGGCCTGCCCCGCCGGACGTGATCACGGTGAAGCACCGTGCGCCCGCCATGAGTCCCTCGACGACCACGGGCCGCACCTGCTGCGGCGGCACCGCCACCACGACCTGCTCGGGGACGGTCGGCAGGCAGTCGAGGCCGGGCAGGAAGGGCACGCCGTCGAGCCCGCCGCCCCGCTGGTTGACCAGGTGGACGGTGCGCCGGGAACGTCCGGCGAGGGCGCCGGACGCCAGCCAGTAGCCCCATTTGGCCGGGTTGGCGGAGGCTCCGACGACGGCGACGGAGCGCGGGTCGAAGAGGGCGTCCAGGCTCATGCGTACCAGCCGAGGCGCTCGGCGATGACGGGCAGCCGGTCCGCCACGACCTCGTGTGCCGCGGCGCGCGGGCTGGTCCCGTCCCGCTCGGCCCGCGTCAGCACCTGCTCGACCAGGGCGCGCATGGAGCGCCGGATGTGGGTGAACGCCTCGTCCGCGTCGGCGCCGATGTCGCCGAAGAGCGTCCACCACCACCAGGCGTTGGTGGCGGAGTTGACGACCACGTCGGGCAGGACGGTGATCCCGCGCGCCGACAGCAGGTCCTCGGCGTCCGGCAGCACCGGCATGTTGGCGGCCTCGACGATCCAGCGGGCCGTGACCCGCGCCTGGTTGGCCGTGTCGACCGCGTACGAGACGGCGGCCGGGACCAGCACCTCGGCGTCCGCGGACAGCCAGGCGTCGCCGGGCAGTTCGGTGTCGCCCGGTCTCAGGGCGGTGCGGTCCACGGTCCCGTACGTGTCGCGCGCGGCCAGCAGCGCCTCCACGTCCAGGCCCTCCGGATTGGCGATCGTTCCCTTGACGTCCGCCACGGCGACCACCTTCAGCCCGGCCCGTGCCAGGAAACGGGCGGTCGCCCCGCCCATCGTGCCGAAGCCCTGGACGGAGACGCGGGTGCCCTCGTGGGAGACACCGGCCCGGTCCAGCGCCGTCAGCACCGACTCGGCGACCCCGCAGCCGCCCGCCAGCTCGTCGAGCCCGATGCCGTCCACCTCCACGGCGAAGGCGTCCGCGAGCCGGCGCCGTGCCGCGGCCTCGTCGTCGAGCAGCGGGTAGACGGCCTGGACGGAGGAGACCAGACCGGCCTCGGCCGCCGCTCTGTCGACGGTGTCCTGGGTGAGGCCGAGGTCCTCGCCGGTGGTCCAGAAGCGCTCGATGTACGGGCGCATCGCCCGCAGGTAGCGCACCAGCACCCCGTACGCCTCGGGGTCGCGCGGGTCGCAGTCGATGCCGCCCTTGGCCCCGCCGAGCGGGATGTACCGGTTCCGGGGGTCGTAGTGGAGGGCCTCCTTCATCGTCATGCCCCGGGCCAGCCCGGTGACCTCGTCGAGGGTGCAGCCCTCGCGCATGCGCAGCCCGCCGCTGGACACGCCGCGTACGAGCCGGTCGATCACCAGATGGCCCTGGCGGCCGGTGACATGGTCCGTCCAGGTGAGGGAGATGAGAGGGCTGGTCGTCATCGGGGGGTCTCCTCGGGAACGGTGACGATGGTGGGTCCGGGGGTGTCCAGCGCGTCGGCCAGGGCGCCGGCGAGCTCCTCCGGCGAGCGGACCGCCGTGCCGTGCCCGCCGTAGGCGCGGGCGAGCGCGGGCAGGTCGACGGGCGGCAGGTCGACTGCCCTGGGGCTGTCCCCGCGGGCCGCCATCTCCTCGCGGATCTCGCCGTAGCCGCCGTTGTCGAAGACCACGACGGGGAGCGGCTGTCCGAGCTGGGCGGCGGTGGCGAGCTCCTGCACGGAGAACTGCAGACCGCCGTCGCCGCTGAGCGCGACGACCTGCCGCTCGGGGCATGCGGTCTTCGCGCCGATCGCGGCGGGCAGGGCGTAGCCGAGGGTGCCGAAACCGGTGGGGTGCAGATAGCGGCCTTCGGGGCCGATGGAGAGATGGGGCAGGGCGCCGTAGTAACAGCACTGGGCGCTGTCGGAGGTGATGACGGCGTCCTCGGCGAGGACGCGGCGCATGGCCCGGAGGTACGGCGCCCAGCGCGCGTCCCGGGTGCGCGTCTCGTCGTCGCGCGCGGCGCGCAGCGCGGTGACGCCGGCGGGTTCGGCGCCCTGTCGCGGTTCTCGCTCGCGGTACGCGGCGAGCAGTGCGTCCAGCAGGGGGCGCGCGTCGCCCACCAGGGCCACGTCCGCCGGGAGGCCCGCGTACATCTGGGCGGGGTCCACGTCGACGCGGATCAGGGTGCCCGTCAGGGCCGGCAGCGGGCCCCAGACGTCGGACTCGGCCAGCTCCGTGCCGACGGCGAGGACCACGTCACGGTCCGCGAGCCACTTCTGCACGGCCGGGCTGTGCAGCGACACGCCCAGCGACAGCGGGTGGCGTTCGTCCACCACGCCCTTGCCGTTGGCGGTGGTCACCACCGGCGCCCCCAGTTCCTCGGCGATGGCCAGGCAGGTGGCGGCCGCTGCCCGTGCTCCTCCGCCGAGGGCCAGCACCGGACGGCGCGCCCCGCGCAGGGCGTCCGCCGCCTCCCCCACGGCCGCCTCGTGCGGCGCCGGTGGCGCGAGAGGCGGCGCGAGCCGTGTCGCGCCCACCGGCTGCGCGGTCTCCAGCAGGTCCAGCGGTACCTCGATGTGCGCCGGGCGTGGCCGCTCCCCGCGGAACAGCGTGAAGGCACGGGCCACCGCCGCACCGATCTCGTCGACGGACGCCACCCGGTGGCTGAAGGCCGCGACGCCCCGCAATGCCTGTGTCTGGCTGCGCATTTCGTGCAGGAGGCCGGTGGACTGCCGGGGGTGCCGCAGCGGCATGCCGGGCGAGACGACGAGCAGCGGCACGCTGTCGGAGTAGGCCTGGCCCACCGCCGCCGCGATGTTCAGCAGTGCGGGCCCGGTGGTGGTGATCGCGGTACCGGGCCGGCCGCTCACCCGGGCGTACGCGTCGGCCGCGTACCCCGCGCCCTGCTCGTGACGGGTGTTCACGTGCCCGATGCCGTACGGCTGGAGGTGCCGGTAGAGCTCCAGGTTGTGGGTGCCGGGGATGCCGAAGGCCTGGGTGACGCCGTGTGCGGCCAGTGCGCGGGCGAGGGCCTCGCCTCCGGTGAGGGCCGGGGTCATCACAGGCCCCTCGAGATCACGAGCCGCATGATGTCCGAGGTGCCCTCCTCGATCTCCTCCAGCTTGGCGTCCCGCATCCACTGCTCCACCGGGTACTCGCGCGAGTAGCCCCAGCCTCCCAGCGTCTGCACCGCCGCCCAGGTGCAGTACGCGGCCGTCTCCGAGGCCGTCAGCTTGGCCATGGCGGCCTCGGTCGTCGCGGTCAGACCGGCGTCGAGGCGCTTGGCCGCGCGCCAGGTCATCAGCCGGGCCTGCTCGATGCGTGTCCGCATGTCGGCGAGCCGGAACGCCACCGCCTGGTGCTCGACGATCGGCTTGCCGAACTGCTGCCGGGTACGGGCGTAGTCGCGGGCGTACTCGTACGCGGCCCTGGCCACGCCGGTCGCCGCCGCGCCCAGCACGGCGCGCGAGATGTCGAAGGTGCGCATGAGCCCGTGGAAGCCCTGCCCCTCCCCGCCGAGGCGGTTCTCCTCGGGCACGAAGGCGTCGGCGAAGAAGATCTCCCGGCAGACGATGGCGCGCTGGCCCATCTTCCGCATCGGCTCGCCGAAGGTGACCCCGGTGGTGTCCTTGCCGAGGAGGAATGCGGTGACGCCCCGGGAGCGCTGTGCCGGGTCCGTCTTGGCGAAGACGACGTACTGCTCGGCCTCCCCCGCGTTGGAGATCCACGCCTTCTGGCCGCTCAGCAGGTATCCCCCGTCCGTGCGGGTCGCTGTTGTCACGATCGACGCAGCGTCGGAGCCCGCGCCGGGCTCGGTGGCGGCCAGGGCGGTCATGGGGGTGTCGGGGCCGGTCAGCGGGGTGAGCCAGGTGCGCTTCTGCTCCTCGGTGCCGAGTGCGAGCAGCGGATCGGCGAAGAAACCGTTGGAGCAGAGCAGATTGCCGATGCCGAGGTCGCCGACGCACAGCTCCTCCTGCACCAGGCACTGGGTGAAGACGTCCGTGAATCCGCCGCCTCCGTACTCCTCGGGAAGCATGAAGCCGGTGATGCCGACCTTCGCGGCCTTGCGCCACAGGTCCCAGGGCGTCTCGACATCGGCCTCGTCCACGGAGCGGGCCCGCGGGCGGATCTCCTCGCGGGCGAAGGCACGGGTGAGCTCGACGATGCCACGCTGCTCGGGGGTGAACGGAACCAGCTCGGTGGGGAGGTCGGACATGGTGCCTCCTGGTGCGGCAGCGATAGATACTGACTGAACCTTCAGTCAGTATCTGGATGCCTGTGCGGCGCTGTCAACGCACGGGTGTGCCACGC
Source organism: Streptomyces sp. NPDC002867 (assembly GCF_053591895.1). Taxonomy (NCBI): domain Bacteria; kingdom Bacillati; phylum Actinomycetota; class Actinomycetes; order Kitasatosporales; family Streptomycetaceae; genus Streptomyces; species Streptomyces sp. NPDC002867. Next base: position 83,778 of record NZ_JBSFUR010000010.1, read on the forward strand.
CTTCGGGGACTTCGTCGGCACCGCGCCGCCCCGAACGGCGAGACCGCCGTGGACGCTGACGTCCGCGTGTCCACGCCCAGATTCAGGGCGACGCCGTCCACGCCCAGATTCAGGGCGACGCCGTTCGCGCCCGGACCAGGACGGGCGCCCCGTCCGGCGTGCTCACGTTCGCGCCCGTACCGGACGCCGCAGCAGGTAGGCGACCGCGGTCGTCACCAGGGCGGCCATGCAGGCGATGAAGACGAGCCCCGCACCCTCCAGGCCGATCGGACCCACCAGTACCCCGACACCGATCACCGGCACCGAGATACCCGCGTACGCCACCACGAACAGGGTCGAGACCACAGACGCGCGACGGTCCGGGGGTGACGCCTCGGCCACCGCGGACAGCGCCCCACGAAAGGCCAGCCCCTGCCCGACGCCACCGACGAGCGCGCTCAGCACCACCAAGAGCAGCAGGTCCCAGCGCAACGCTCCCGCCAGCAGCGCCAGCCCCGCGAAGAGCCCTGCGCAGCCCAGCGGCAGCGATCGCGCCACGCCGGCCCGGCCGACCGCCAGTTGCCCCGCGGTCGATGCGAAGAAGGCGAGCGCGACAACCAGTCCGCTCACGGCGTGGTCGTGCACGTCCAGGGACTGCGCGAGGAACGCCGGGCTGACCGACGTGAACACCCCGAACAGCGCGAAGCCCACGAACGAGGCGGTCGCCGCCGGCCCGAACACCGCACGGACCTGCGGGGGCAGGCCGGGCCGCTGCGGCCGTACGGTGGCCGGCGGACGCCGTACGGCCACGGTCTCCGGCAGCCTGAGCAGGACGGCGGCCGCCCCGGCCACCAGTGCGAGGTGTACGGCGAACGGCAGGTACAGGGGCCACGAGGCGTGCTGCGCGAGCACTCCGGCGAGCAGCGGGCCGCATCCCAGCCCGCCCATGTTGGCGGCGGTCGCCACGAACGTGGCGCGGGAGGCGCCGCCCGCGGGCGCCAGCTCCAGCACGTACACCGTGGCGGCACCGGTGAACAGACCGGCGGACAGACCCGACAACAACCGCCCCGCATACAGCCAGCCCAGCCCGGTGGCACACAGGAAGCAGACGGCGCTCGCCGCCGCGCATCCCAGGCCGGCCAGCAGGACCGGCCGCCTGCCCACGGCGTCCGAGGCGTTGCCCGCCAGCAGCAGCGCACCGATGACCCCGAAGGCGTACACGGCGTACACGACGGTCACGGTCAGCTCGTCGAACCCGAACTTCGCCTGGTAGAGGGAGTAGAGCGGGGTCGGCAGCGTGGTGCCGGCCATGCACACCGCGAACACCACGCCGCCGAGCAGACATTGACGCCACCCACCACGATCACCGTCCATGCCGCCGACGGTAACCCGCGAACCGCCCGGGCAGATGCGCGGCGTGCCCGACGCGCCTCTGCCGCGTTCCAGGCCGTCGGCGTACGGATCAGGGGTCGTAGGCGATGGTGGTCATCATCCCGGATTCCGAGTGGTAGAGGTTGTGGCAGTGGAGCATCCACTGGCCGGGGTTGTCGGCGTCGAAGTCGAGCACGAGCTTGTTGTGGGGCAGGACGGTGGCGGTGTCCTTGCGGGCGCCGTGGGAGTCGATGCCGGCGAGGGCGTAGGTGTGGCCGTGGAGATGGACCGGGTGCCACATGTCGGTCGCGTTGATGACCACGAGCCGTACGCGTTCGCCGTGTTCGACCCGGTGGACGACGTCGGGCGTGTAGGGGCGGTGATCGGTCCCCCAGTCGTAGTCCTTCATGTCGCCGGTGAAGGTGACTTTGACGATGCGGTCGGGCCTGCGCCGGTCGAGCTCGACGGATTCGTGGGGCTTGAGCCGGCGGGCCGAGGGAAGGACGACTCGCCTCAGCTCGGCCGGGCGGGCGTCGGGGCCGGGCAGCGCACCGCCGGCTGTGCGCAGGACGGCCATGGCGGCACCGTTCTTGCCCTCGGCCAGTGCGGTGAGCGGGAAGACACCGTCCTTCGCGGTGATCAGTACGTCGTACCGTTCGCCCATGCCGACGAGGAGGGCGTCGGTCCGGTGGTGGCGTACGGGGAAGCCGTCGCTGTGGGTGATCGTCATCCGGTGGCCGCCGAGTGCCACGCGGAACGGTGTCTCGGCGCCCGCGTTGATCAGGCGCAGCCGGATCCGGTCGCCGGGCCTGGCCCTGAACTGGGTCGGGTCGTCGGGCGTGCGCCCGTTGATCAGGTAGTGCGGGTAGGCGACATCGCCCGCGTGGCCGCCGAGCAGGGGGCTGTGGGCGCCCGTCATCAGCCGGTTGGGGCGTCTCGTCGCCCTCGGTGAGGGCGACGCGCCGTGCTGCTCCGGCGTACGGGCCCCGGGCGGCCCGTACCCGGCAGCGACTCCTCCGGAGGGTTTCGGCCGCACGGGCTGGTCACCGCCGTCGTGCCCGCGGTGTGCGGAGCCGTGGCCCATGGCGGGCTTGCCCTTGCGGAGCTGGTCGAAGACGTCCTCGGAGGTGGAGCCGTCGACCCCGTCGAGCCAGTCGTCCAACAGGACGATCCATTCCGCGTCGTACTCGAGGGGCTCGTTGGGATCGTCCACGATCAGCGGCGCGTACATGCCGCGGTCGACCTGGAGGCCCAGGTGTGGATGGAACCAGTACGTCCCGGGGTGCGGTGTCCGGAAGCGGTAGGTGAAGTCTCCGCCCGCTCTGATGGGCGGCTGTGTCACGTCGGGCACGCCGTCCATGTCGTTGCGCAGGGCGATGCCGTGCCAGTGCACCGTGGTGGGTTCGGGCAGATGGTTGGCGAGCGTCAGCTCGAGCATGTCGCCGGCGGTGATCCGCACCTCCTCGCCGGGCAGTTCGCCGTTGTAGACGGAGGTCCTGACGGTGCGTCCGCCGCCGATCTCGACCGTGGCCGGCGTGGCCGTGAAGGTGCGGTGGCGGAGCTTCCCTTCGGGACTGGGTGTCCAGGTGGGCGGGACCTTCTTGCCGTCCCCCGGAACGGAACCTCCGGCGCCTGGACCGGGGGCTTCCCTTCCGGCACCGCCTGCGGGGCCGGCCTCGCCGCCAGAGCAGGCGGCGAGCAGTGCGGATCCGGCTGCCGCGATCCCGGCACCGAGAACGGCACGCCGCGTGCGAGGGGTTGGACGGGTGTGATCCTGCTGCCTGTACATGGTCCTCCGGTCGGTCTGCACCTTGCACATACCGCCCCGACGAGGGGCGCGCCGCGGGGCGGGGCCTGACGCGGCACTAACCAGCATGGAGCACGATGACCGGAAAATTGCTTATGTAGCTGCCTGTCGCGTATGTCGATACCGACGCGCCTCACCAGCTGTCCGCCCGGTGGAGTGCGCGGACAGACCCACGGCGGTGAAGCCGGCGAGAGTCCTCCGGCAGCCCTCCACGGTGCTCAACACGGCGTCGTGCGAGGCTGTTCGGCATGAGCGTCGAACCGAGCGAGTACGTGAAGCGGTTGCCGATCGGGAAGCGGATCCCGTTCCCCGCGGAGGGCATCCCGTTCTGGGAGGTGTTCCCTTACGAGGGGGACATACGGATCAAGGTTCTGGAGGAACCGACACTGCCGGAGCCGCCTCGACACGGCGAGGCCGGGCCGGACGACTGCGATGCCTGCAAGCGCCCCGACGCGGACTTCTTGTGGACCGACGACCACTGGCGGCTGGAGGGGCTGCCTGAGCCGGCGGCGCTCCCGGCGATGGTGCTCCTCCAGCCTCGTGGCCATCACGACCTGTACGATCTGCCGCCGGAACGGGCTGCCGAGCTGGGGGCCATGCTCCAGCGGGTGGAGCAGGCGATCATGTCGTTGGGCGGCGTCGCCCGGGTGCATGTGAACAAGTGGGGTGACGGAGGAGCGCATCTGCACATGTTCCTGATCGCGCGGCCGGAGGGGATGATGCAGCTTCGGGGTACGTGTCTCCCGCTGTGGGACGACGTGCTGCCCAGGGTTCCCGAAGACGTCTGGCACGAGAGCAACCGCCGGATCGCTCAAGCCATGGGGAACGGCGGCGGCACCGCGCACGTCTGACCCCGCCGCGCGCACGGCGGTCGGCCACTGCTGGACTCGGCCGCCGCCGGATCGCCTTCCTCGGCTCCGCACGAGCCGCGAGCGCCGCCCCGCCCGCCTCATGGGCAGGTGGGGGTCACCGACAAGTTCCGGACCGCCGTGAGCGCGACGACCGTGGGACGGGCCTGGCCCCTGACCGCGATGCGCAGCCGGCCGCCGTCCGCCGACAGCAGGGTGCCGCACGTGGTCTCCTCGCCGTGGGTCACCTTCACCGAACCACGCTGTGTGCTGGGCGCCCACCACGTGAGCGCCGTGCCGGTGAACAGCAGCGCCAGGGCCACGGCGACAGCCCGCCGCGCAAGGGTGAGCCTGCGGGCGGACCACTTCGCGGTGGCGACCTCGAAGCCGTCGAGGGATCCGTGGTCGCGGTGGATGTCGGCCAGGGTGACCGCCAGCGGCCGGGTACCGGCCTGAGCGGCCAAAGCGTGCCACAGGCCGACCACGGCCAGCGCCAGCCCGCCGCCGACGAGCAGGGTGACCGCCGCCCGCCAGCCCGTCGTCATGTCGGCGGTGGTGGCCGGGCCCTTGACCACGATGGCCGCGCCGAGAAGCGTGATGAAGGCGGCCAGCCCGTTGCGCCAGGCCTCGGCCGCCGCGCGGACGCCGGGCAGCGACGAACGCACCAACTCCCGGAAGCGGTCGCGTTCGGCGAGGTCCGTGGCCGAAGGAGGGCGCTGCGGCAGGCGGGGCCTGAGCGTCATTCGGTGACCAGCTCGATCCGGAAGCTGGCGCCGCAGCCTGCGGTCCCCTCCGGCGCGTCGTCGTGCGCCGAGCCGCAGCCGCAGGTGACGTCGAGGACGACCGCCGCCGGGACGACGCCCCCGTGCTCGTGCCGGTCGGGCCCGGAGAGCCCGGCCAGCGCGACCAGGACCTGACGGTCGGTGAAGTGGTGCCCGCACCGCGGACAGGGCCCGCTCACCACGTATCCGGGGACGCCGCCCGCGCCGTGCCGGGACACCGTCAGCTGCTGCGACTCCAGGAGCCGGAAGGCGCGCTCGGTCCACTCGAAGTCTGCCGTGGCGAGATAGGGGGACGCTGCGTCGTCGGACATGGCCACACTCTATTGAAACCTCCCCTCCCTGAAGGGAGGGGATTCCTAGCTCACTTCGCCTGGCACCTAGCAGGTGGCAGGGCTTACAAGATCAGTACTAGCCGGGTTGAGACCAGCCCGGACGAGCATCACGCGGGCGGAGTTCTTGTCTCGTGGCGAGACGGCTCCGCACGCGGTGCACGTATACGTTCTTTCGGAGAGGGGGAGTGCGTGCTTGGCTCTCGCTCCGCACTGCGCGCAGTCCATCGTGGTGTGCGCGGGGTGTACGAGGTGCACGGTCCGGCCGTGCTTACGGGCCATCTCGGCCAACGCCGTTTTCGTGGCGCCGATAGCGGCATCGGCCGCCTTGCGCGCCATGGTGGTCTTCGCGAGGAACTTCGGCCGGAAGTCCTCCACCGCGATCACGTCGAAGTCGCGGACGACGGTCTTGGCCCATCTGCGGCAGGTGTCCTGCCGCTGCCGGGCGATCTTCCGGTGGGCCTTTGCAGCCGCTTGCCGGGCCTTGCGGTAGCCGTTCGTGTCGGGCCGGTTCCTCGGCGTTGCGCGCCCAGCCATCATCCGCTGGTACCGCGCCAGCTTCGCGGCGGCCGTCTTGCCGTGCTGGGCGTGCGGCAGGTCGTGGGTGTCGGAGGTGGTAGTGGCGGTCTCCTTCACACCCCAGTCGATGCCTATTGCCCGGCCCGTGGGGGGCAGCGGCTCGGCCTCGGTGGCGACGACGAACGAGGCGTACCAGTGTCCGAGGCTGTCCCGCTAGACGCGCACGCTGCCGGGCGGGGACGGCAGGTCGCGGGACCACACCACGGTCAGGACGATCCCGCCCGCCAGGTGCAGACGGCCGTCCTTGATGCGGAATCCGCGCTGCGTGTAGTTCAGCGACGGCGCGGCCTCGCGCTTCCGCTTGATCCGGGGCATCCGAGCCCGCTGCCGCATCGGCAGCTGCGCCTTGATGTCCTTGAGCGCCTTCGCGCGGGACTTGGCGAAATCCCGGATGATCTGCTGCTGCGGCACCGAAGCACCTTCCCGCAGCCAGGCCATGCCCCGCCGGGCCTCGGTCAGCATCTTGTCGAGCTGTGCCGGACCGCACGTCGTGTTCTGCCCGGTGGCCTTGTTGTAGGCATGTACGCGGTGGGACACGGCCACGCACTCGTTCCACACCCAGCGACAGCGCGCCCACTCGGCTTCAAGTCCCGCCTTCGCGGTCTGCGACACGCGCAACCGGCAGGTGTACCGGGCGTGCCCGGCCCCCGTCTCGGCTGTCACTGCGGTCGGCATGATCCGAACCTAACAGCCCCTACTGACAACGGAAGAAAGTGCACGTCAGAACAGATGCTCAGAGAACTCCGCCGCTTCGCGGCTCCGGTCCAAGGACCCATTCCTCCCCGCCCGAAGGGCTGAGCCTTTTGGGAGAAACCCGGTGGGAGGGGGCCCGCCCTGGGATGCTGATCGGGTTGTCTCCCGGGGGAGTTGGGGCCCTTCGGGCGGCCGAGGGGGAGGACCGATGGATGGGCACGACGGGGCGGCCGGATGGCGGTCGGCAGTGCGGGGAGCAGAGCTGGACCGCCAGGGCCGTACGGCGGAGGCCCGGCAGGCGTTCCTCGAGGCGACGGCATACGGCGACGCCAACGGGCCGTACAACCTGGGGCTGTTGGCGGAACGGGCCGGTCGCATCGACGAGGCACGCGACTGGTACGCCCGCGCGCACGACGCGGGGCATCCGGAGGCGGCCAACAATCTCGGCGTCCTGCTGTACAACGCGGGCGACCCGGCGGCCGAGCGCTGGTTCGCCGCCGCCGCGGCGGCGGGACACGAGCAGGCGGCCGCCAACCTGGAACGGCTCCGATTCCGTCCGGGGGCAGACGGCCCCGTCGAGGACCCCGTGGTGCTGCGAGCGGTCGCCGTCGCGGCGTTCCGGGCGTTCGAGCTGACCGGTGACGACGCCGCTCTCGTACGGACGGTGAACGTCCACCGGGAAGCCGTCCGGGCCGCGCCTCCAGGGCATCCGCTGCGTGGAACGCTCCAGGGCGAGCTGCGGGACCTCCTCGCACACCGGTACGACCTGCGGGGGCACATGGCCGACCTCGAGGAAGCGGCGGCGGTCGCGGTGACCGTGTGGTCGGACCTCGCGCCCGACCACCCCGACCGCTGCGGCGCGGCCCGCCCGGCCGTCGCCCTGCTGCGCCGCCGCTTCGAGGCCACCGGCGAGGCGGCGTGGGCGAAGGAGGCCGTCGGCATCGGGCGGGAGACGCTGGAGCGCCCCGGCGCCGGGGCCGGGGCACGCGAACGGGCGGAGCTCGAATCGGCACTGTGCGCCGTTCTGTCGACCCTGGCCCACTTCCGCGCGGACATGGAGGCCGGAGCGGACTCGGAGACGGAGAACGGGGCGGAGTGGGACGCGGGCCGGATCCTGGACGAGGCGGTCGCATGGGGACGCGCGGCGGTCGAGCGGTTCCCTGACGTCGTCGGGCGGATCAACTGCGGAATGGCCCTTCTGGTGCGCGGCGGACGCCGCGGGAGCGTGGAGGACCTGGGCGCCGCCGTCGTCCTGCTGCGCACCGCGTACGCCGAGGCCGACGAGCCGCATCACCGGATCGCCGCGGCCACGAACCTCGCCACCGCACTGCGCGGGCGTGCCGACCTGACCGGTCGCGGCGCCGACGCACAGGCGGCCCGGGAAGCGGCACGAGCAGCGCGGCGGGCACAGGAGGAGCAGCAGACGCAGGCGCCCCACGTCGCAGGCCAGGCGGAGGCGCTCGTGCAGTCCGCGTACACGGTGGAGGGGGACGGCACGTCGGCCGCCGTCCGGCGTGCGCTCTCGGCCCTGCCCGAGGGCCACACCGCGCAGTCGGTGCTTCTGCTGCGCCTGGCCGCCGCCCTGCTGGAGTCCGAGGACCGGGACGGCGCCGTGCAGGCGGCTCGGCAGGCGGTGGCCGCCGCCGAGGGCACCGGTCCGGTGGTGGAGGCGCAGCGCACGCTCGGCCGGCTGCTCCTCGGTACGGAGGAGGACGACGACCGCAGGGACGCGGCCGTGGCGGAGGCGGTGGAGGCGTTCACCACGGCGGCCGCCCTCTGCGACGAGTCGGCCATGGTCTACGCCGAGGTCATGACGGGACTGGCGGGCGCGCTGATCGCCCGGTGTCTCTTGGCCGAGGCCGCGCGGGACAGCGCGCAGGACAGCGCACAAGGGGAGGCGAAAGGGGGCGAAAAGGGTGCCGCGCCCGACCGCGTGGCCGCGCTCGCGGCGGTCCGCGCCGCGGCGGGAGCGCCGGGGTCGCCGGTCCGGGACCGTCTCGTCGCCGCCCGCATCTGGGCGGGCGTCGCGTGGGAGGGCGGGGACGTCGCCGACGCGCTGGCAGGGGCGCGGGCCGGTGTGGCGCTGCTCCAGGAGTTCGGCTGGGCGGGCCTCGACCGCGATGACCAGCAGCAGGGTCTGCGCGACGGGGCAGCCCTGCCCCGGGACGCGGCCGCCATCGCGATCGCGGCCGGCCGGCCCGACGTGGCGGTGGAACTGCTGGAGCAGGGACGGTCGGTCATATGGCGGGGCACCTTGCACCTGCGCGCGGATCTCGACCGGCTCGCCGCTCGGGACACGGCTCTGGCGGCCGGGCTGGCAGAGGTGCGTGACGCCCTGACGGACGGCGGCCACCGGGACGCCGAGGAACGCATGCGGCTGGTGCTGCGCTGGCGGCGGCTGGTGGACAGAGTGCGTAGCCTGCCGGGGTTCGAGCGCTTCCTCGCTCCGCCGCGGTTCGCCCAACTCGCCGCCGCGGCCGCGGGCGGTCCGGTGGTCGTCGTCAACATCAGCGCGATCCGCTGCGACGCGATCGTCGTGCTCCCCGGCGGCAGGGTGGAGGTGGTGCCGCTCACCGGGATCGACCTGGCGGGGACGGACCGTGTCGTCAACACCTACCTCGCCCACCTCTCCGAGGCGGCCTCCTCGGGCGGACTGGCCCGGGAACGCGCGCGGCACACGGTGCACAACACCCTGGAGTGGCTGTGGGAACGGATCGCCCGCCCGGTGCTCGACCGGTTGGGCCTGCCGTACAAGACGACGTCGCCGCCGCGCCTGTGGTGGTGCCCGACGGCCTCTTTGGTGATCCTGCCACTGCACGCGGCCGGAAAATACCCCCGCTCGCTCCACGACCGGACCGAACCGGCCGGCCTGCCGTACGCCGTCGTGTCGTCGTACACGAGCACACTGTCCGCCCTCGCCGAAGCCGCCGGCGGCCGCCCCTCCCCCGACCCGGGCAGCAGGCCCTGGAAGGGCCGGTGGCGGGCGGGCGCACGACGTTCCCGCTCCGCTGGGCTGCTCGCCGTCGGCCTGTCCGACACCCGCCGGGGCCACACCGTCCTGCCCGACGTGGCCGAGGAGTTGCGGGCGGTGCGGGAGGCGGCCGGCCGGCGGGTGAAGGTGCTGAGCGGCGACGCCGCCACGGTACGGGCCGTGCGCGCACAGCTGCCCCGCCACACGTGGGTCCACTTCGCCTGTCACGGGACCCTGGACATGACCGCCCCCACCACCTCCGGACTCTGCCTGCGCGACGGGGACATGAACGTGACCGACTTCTCCGAGCTGCGCCTGGACGACGCCGAGCTGGCGTTTGTGTCCGCCTGCCACACGCGCCTGGGCAGCGGCCAACTGCCGGACGAGGCGATCCACACCGCCGCCGCGCTGCGCACCGCGGGGTTCCGGCACGTGGTGGCCGCGCTCTGGTCGGTCCCGGACCGCGTGGCACCGGTCGTCGCGGCGGCGTTCTACCGGCACCTGGCCGACACGGACGCCGCCGGTGCGGCCGTGGCCCTGCACCGGGCGGTCGCCGTCCTGCGCGAGGCCCACCCGACCGACCCGGCCCTCTGGGCACCGTTCGTCCACGACGGCCCCTGACGCGGTACGCCCGGCGCCTCCACGTGGCAGCAGGCGAGACCGGGGGTGAGACACGCTCGCCCCGTACGCCTGGGGCCCGCACGTCGACTCGGTGGCGGGCGCCCGGCGGCCAGGTCAGGCTGGTGACATGGGCGGGCACACGACGAGGGAGGGCCGCTTCGGACATCGCCGGGCCGAGCTGGTCTACGACGATGCCGGTGAGGGCCCTCTCGCCGTGTACGCGCACGGCGGTTTCGTGAGTCAGGCGGCCGAGGACCGGATGGGCCTGTTCGACTGGGCGCCGGTCGTGAAGGCGGGGCATCGTCTGGTCCGCTACGACGCCCGGGGGCACGGTCGGTCGACCGGCGATCCCGTGGACTCCGACTACACCTATCGGTCGCTCGCCGACGATCTGCTGGCCCTGCTCGACCACCTGGACGCCTCGGAGCCTGCCGTCGCCATGGGGGCGTCGATGGGATGCGGCACCGTGCTGCACGCCGCCGTGCGTGCGCCAGGCCGGTTCTCCCGGCTGGTTCTGCTCATCCCGCCGACGGCCTGGACGACGCGCACGGCGCACGCGCGGGCGAATCGGAGATCCGCGGACGCTGTCGAACGGGAGGGACGGGAGGCCTGGCTCGCCGCCAGGGCACAGCAACCTCGCCCGGCCGTCGTGGCCGACGTTCCGGAGCTCCCTCCGACGCCCCCCGACCGGCTGCTGCCCGCCATCCTGCGCGGCCTGGCAGCGTCCGATCTGCCCTGCCCCACGGAGGTCGCCACGCTGCGTCAGCCGGTCCTGGTCCTCGGCTGGGCGGATGACCCGGGGCACCCCCTGTCCACCGCGGAGACCCTGGCGCATGTCCTGCCGCGCGCCGAACTCCACGTGTCCCGGACACGCGCCGACATCCGCACGTGGGGAAGCCGCGTCGCCGAGTACCTGAGCCGGCCTCTGCCGTAACCGGCCGGAGGGTGCAACAGCCGCGCGCCGTGTTCGGGCCGAGGAACCCATGGCAGCAGACGCGGAGCGCGGCCTCGCCAAGGGGCGGCCGTGCCCGCCGCCACGGGCGCCGCAGCCACGGCGAGCGTGCGGGCGCCGGAGCGTCCGCCGGGCGGACGAACGGCGTCACGCCGGGCTCCCCCAAGATTCCCGGACGGCTGGATCAGGGGCGGCGGCCACGTGGGGGCCGCGGCCCGGCTCGGATCGCGGGCGCGGCCCGACGGTGGGCACCATGGCAGGAAGCGGGCCGGGTCCGCGAGGCCGACGGTGTACCGCGGTCACCGCAGCCCGCCCTCCCGTCGACTGCCGGAGGCCGACACGTGCACACCCTGCTGCCGGTGCTCTTCGCGCTCGCCGCGGCGCTCAGCAACGCGTTCGCCACCGTGCTGCAGCGCAAGGCGGCTCTCGACGTCCCGCGTTCGCAGGGCTTCCGCGCCGGTCTCATGCTGGATCTGCTGCGCCGGCCCGTCTGGCTCGCCGGCATGGCCGCCGTCGTCGTCGCGGGCCTCTGCCAGGCGGTGGCGCTGGGGACCGGGCCGCTGACGATCGTTCAGCCGCTCTTCGTCCTCGAACTGCCGCTCGCCCTGATCCTGGCGACCCGGCTGCTGCACGGAAGCCTGCCGCGCGCCGGCTGGGTGGCGCTGGCCGCTGTCGTCGTGGGTCTCGGCATCGCTCTCGGTGCCGCGTCGCCGTCGGGCAACCGCACCGATGTGCCGGCGGAGCGCTGGGCCGTCGCACTGCCGGTGTGCGCCGCGGTGGTCCTCGCGCTCGCCGCAGCGGCCCTGCGCCGACCGGAGGGCCGGGCCCGCGCGGCCTGCCTCGGCACGGCCACCGCTATCAGTTACGCCGTCACCGCGGCCCTGATGAAGGAGGCGGTGCACATCCTGGACGACCACGGCCTCGGCGCGTTCCTCACGGCCTGGCAGACCTACGCCTTCGCGGCCACCGGCGCGGCCGCGATCTTCCTGCTGGAGCACGCGATGCAGGCGGGCCCGCTGGTCGCCTCCCAACCCGCGCTCACCCTCGGCGACGCTGCCGTGAGCCTGTGTCTCGGCATCCTCCTCTTCGAGGAACACGTCCGCACCGGCTGGTGGCTGCTGCCGGAGGCGGCGGGGGTCGCGCTGGTGGTGGCCGGTGTCCTGGCCCTGGCCAGGATGCCGCTGGCCAGGGCCTTGGCCGCCTCCGACGAGCGGGGTGCGGCGGTGCCCTGAGCGCCGGTCAGCCGTTCCCGCCGGACAGGCGCGCGGTCCGGAGCGCCTGACGGACCGACCAGACCACGGCCACCAGGGGCACTGCGGCGACCGCGCCCACCACACCAGCGGCGACAGCCCCGCCGACGACCGACAGCGCGACGACCAGGGGATGCAGCCGGACGGCCCAGCTCATCACGATCGGGTGCAGCAGGTGCCCCTCGATCTGGCCGATGACGACGATCAGGGCGACGACCACGGCCGCGACCAGCGGGCCCTTGGCCGCGAGCGCGACCACCGCGGCGACGGCGAGGGCGATGGGCGAACCGACGAGGGGGATGAACGCGGCGAAGAACTCCAGCAGGGCCAGGGGCAGCGCGAGCGGCACCCCGAGCGCGAAGAGGGCGATCCCCACCAGGATCGCGTTGGTGGCCGCCACCAGCAGGATGCCGTGGGTGTATCCGGTGAACGTCCGCCAGGCGGCCCGGCCCGCCACCCTCGCGTGATCCCGGGCGGCGGCCGGCAACTGGTCGCAGAACCACCCCCACTGGCGGTCGCCGGAGTGGATGAAGAAGACGGAGCAGAACAGCGCGAGGGCCAGCACGGTCAGCACCTCGACCAGCCGTCCGGCGCCGCTCAGCGCTTCGCTGACGACGGTGGACCGGTGGCTGGACAGCAGCCGGCCGATGCGGGACTGGATGTCGCCGAGGGCCTCCGGGGCGACGCGGAACGGGGGCCGCTCCAGCCAGTTCTCGATCCTCTCGATGCCGTCGCGGAACTCCCGTACGAGCGTGGTCCGCTCCCCTGAGACCACCTCGCCGACGAGTGCCAGCACACCCAGCACGAGCAGGATGCTGCCCAGCACCGTGCCGGCGACGGCGAGCGGACGCGGCAGGAGGCGTGCGGCCAGATCGGCCACCGGCCGGAGCACAGCGGTGAGGACGAGGCCCAGGAACACGGCCGCGGCGATCTCGTGGAACCGCCCCAGCAGTGCGAAGACACCGTAGACGGCGGCGGCCACCACGAGGATCCGCCAGGCGTACGCGGCGGCCGTCCGCAGCGCGTCCGGCACGCGTGACGTCTGTGCGGCGGGCGGCGCACCGGAAGGGCGCTCCTGGGGGTCCGACGACCTGGGGGCCATGCACATGCGCGTACCACCGGACGCGTCGCGCACCACGTGTTCGGTGCGCTGTTCGCCCGAAGGCACCCGGCAAACGGGTCCGGCGCCGGGCCGGGGATCACCAGGAGCAGGCCGTCCGCTCCGCCTGCGCCGGGGCATGCTCCGAGAAGAAGGTCCGCGTGACGTGGACCGGATCACTTGGGCGGTGCCCGTCGGGCATCACGACAGGCTGGCGCCTTGGGAGCGGAGTTCTGCCTGGACCGCGTCCGCCGGAACGTCCCGGGGGCGCTTTCCCTGGGCTGCCGCGAGGGCCGCGCAGACACCCGCGGCCTGCCCGGTGGCCATGGAGATCGGCATGACGCGGTAGGAGGAGTGGGCCACGTGGTCGCCGGAGATGCAGCGGCCCGCGACCAGGACCCGGTCCACATCCGTGGGGAAGAGGCAGCGCAGGGGGATGTCGTAGGACTGACCGCGCGGGAGTCGTTTGAGCGTGGTACCGCGACCGCTCGGGTTGTGGATGTCCACCGGATAGGCCCCGCGAGCGATGACGTCGTCGAACTTGCGGGCGTTCAGAACGTCTTCGCCCGTCAGCTGGTACGCGCCCTGGATCCGGCGCGTCTCGCGGACACCGACCTGGACGCCGCTCTGCACGACGTACGAGTCGGCGAAGCCCGGCACGCGGCTGCGCAGGAAGCGGGCGATCTGCGCCATCTGCCGGTGGGCGGCGAACTCGGCACGGGTCAGGTCCCAGACACTGGTGCCGAGCACTTCGGTGACGCGGGTCGAGTTGACCGCCACCTCGCCGGTGTTGGGTGTGGCGAAGAACAGCATGTCCTCGCGCGGCAGGTCGAGTTCCCCGGCATCGGTGGCTTCGCGGACCAGGTCCCACAGCCCGTGCACGCCCTTCCACTGATCCGGGTGGGTCCGGGCGTACGCGGCGAATTCCTCGTGGTCGAAGCGGACCATGCGGAACATCAGCGTCATCGGCTGCGTCCAGCCGTCCTCGGGCCGGCCGATCTCGTACGCGGCCCCGGCCGAAGCGGCGATGTCGCCGTCGCCGGTGCAGTCGACGATCACGTCCGCGTCGATGACGATCGGCCCCGACTTGGTCTCGAACACCGCCCGCGCGCGGTCCGGCATGGCCACGACACCGGAGGCGAACGCGTGGAGCAGGGTGCGGACCTCATGTTGCTCCAGAAGGTCGTACACCACGAGTTTGAACAGTTCCGCGTCGAAAGGCACGGTGTAACCGGTCTCCAGGGAGGGGCGGATCGCCGCCTGCGCGCGCACCAACTGCTCGAGCAGCACCCAGAGCACGCCGCCGACGACCGGCTCGCCCTCCCCGTGGTCGGGCGGCAGCAGACGTGCCGAGTCGCCGCTGACCGCCTGCTTGACCTCGTTGTGGAAACTCATCAGCGGCATCACCAGCGCCGCGGTGGCGTTCCCGCCGAGGAATCCGTACCGCTCGACAAGGGTGACCTGGGCGCCCGCGTTGGAGGCGCCGAGAGCTGCGCCGATACCGGCGGGGCCGCCGCCGATCACCAGTACCTGGGTGGAGCCGGCGTGCAGCGCCTGACGCGGGGGCAGCTCCACGTTCCGGGGCACGCGGGGCGGCATCAGGTAGGACACGGTTCCTCCGTGGGGATCGGGGGCTCGTGGTGCGGGTCAGCCGGTCCGGAAGGCGGCTGCCGGTTCGGCCTGGTAGGCGAGCGGCCGGGGAGCGGCGTGGTCGAGATAGGCGAGGAGCCGGTCGGCGGTCTCGGCCGCCCGCGATTTCATCGCTGCCGTCCGGGTGGCGGTGTGTGCCACGCGGGCGGGCCGCTCGTCCCACAGACGGTCCACTTCCGCGAGGAGGGGGCCCGCGGCCTCTCTGACCACTCCCCGCAGGGCGGGGGCGCCGATCTGCTGGGCGAAGTCGTACACCTTCCCGGCGTAGGGCAGGGGAAGCAGCGGGATCCCGGCGAGCGCGGCGAAGATCAGGAAGTGCAGTCTCATGCCGATGGCGAGGTCCAGCTGCTTCACGATGTCGAGAACCTGCTGCGGCCGGTAGGTCCCGTGCAGCACCTGACAGCGTTCGGCATGGGTCATGTGGGAGATCACGCCGTGCGCGTGCCGGATGTCGTCACGTTCCATCGGAACGAAGACGATGTGGCCGTCCAGCCGGTGGACGAGGAAGTCGGCCACGTTCCCGAGGAGCTGGTGATAGCCCTCTTCGTCGAGGTGCTCGGCCGCCCGGCCGGGCTCACGCACGCTCATCCCCACGAGATGCCCACGGCGCGGCACCGCCTCCGCCCGGAGCAGCTCCTCGCCGCTGTCACCGGGTTCCAGCAGGAGTGCCGGGTCGGCGGTGACGGAGATGGGCCGGGTCAGCCCGGCCTCCTCCAGCACCAGCTTGGACTCCTCGTCGCGGACCGTCACCTCGGCCGCGTCGGCGAGTGTCGCGCGGACCCACGCGCAGTCGGACTCGTCGGTGAGCGGACCGGCTCCGATGGCATAGGTGAAGACGGGAACGCCGAGATCCTGCGCGGTGCGGACCAGCCGCAGATAGCGGCGCGCCTCGGTGTTGTACAGGATCCCGCCGCCGCCGAGCACGAGCACATTGAGCCGGCGCAGGTGCTCGGAGATGCGCTCCCGGCACACGCCTTCCCAGCCCACGACCTCGACGTCCGGGTAGGTGCTGCGGCTCTCGTCCGGATTGCGGGAGAACACGACGAGGTGTGCGTCCGGACGGCCCGCCCGGATGCGGTCCAGCATGGCGGTGAGGATCGCCTCGTCGCCCACGTTTCGCCCCCCGTAGGATCCCAGCACTCCTACGGTCACGCTGCTCAGGTCTCCCATGATCGGCCCCTCGCGAGTCTCACCGGAGATGTTCTTCGCGGCCCAGGCGGTGGAGGCCCGGCTTCCTGCCCCGCAGGGCCGGGGTGCTCACCTGGCACCGAGCCGGTGCCCCTTCTCGGGCCTTTGCCATCCTGTACCCATTTGCGCACTCCCGCACCAGTTCACGCGACGCCTTGGAGGACCGAGCCGCCGGGCCCGCCGTGGTGCGCAGCATCCGGGCGGTCGTTTAGCCCCCTGGCTGCCGGTTACCCGCTTGGCGCACGAGATCGCATCGCACGTGGGAGGCGGCCATGACCCTTCCGATACGACATGGAGGCGGCTCCCCGGAGCTGCACCGGGCATGGGACCCGTTCAGCGAGTTCGAGGACATGTGGAGCCGGATGGGGCGGCTCCTGGAACAGGCCGCAGCACCGGCCGGGACGAGCAGCGTGTGGATGCCGACGGCCGAGGAGGAGGAAGAGGAGAACGCGTACGTCGTGCGGGCGGAGCTGCCCGGCGTTCCCGCGGAGAGTATCGACATCGAGGTCGAGGGCGACGAGCTCTCGATCACCGGAGAGCTGAGCGAGGAAAGGCGCGGCAAGGTGCTGAGCCGGCGGACCGGAAGGTTCTCCTACCGCACGAGCGTGCCGGCGGGGACGGACAGTGACAGGATCGCGGCCGACCTGACCGACGGCGTCCTCACCGTCCGGATCCCGAAAGCGCAGACGGAACACGAGAGGCGCCGGAAGATCGAGATCGGCGGCCGGCACGGGCTCACCGGCGACACCGCCCGGGGCGGCGGGCCCGCGCAGCCGAGCCGGACCCCGGAGCAGCCCGGCGGGACCCCGCCGCCGACGAGCCTGCCGAGCCGGGAGGGTTTCGGAACCGACGAGATGGGAGGAATCCCGGAGTAAGGAGGTCCGGAGTAATGAGGTCCGGTCGGCCTCCACCTGCGGCGAACGCCGGGCGCCCACGCGCGTAACGGGCACCGCGCTCTCCGCTGCGATGTGGGTTGCCGCCCGCGGTTCACGGGCTGCGGGTGATCCATCGCTGGAGTGCGGTGTGGGTGGTGTCGTCCAGTGTGCTCAGCGCCTCGATGGCGGCGAGATCGCCCGGCCGCGGCGCGATGCCCGCCGTGGTGAGCGCGGCGTGCAGGTCCAGACGCCGCCGGTCGGCCGGCTTGAGCGGCATGGCCCGCTCCCGACCGCGGTCGGGAGCGGGCCACAGGAGGTCGCCGGGCTCCAGAAGACCGAGGGTGGTCGCCTCCGGACCTTCGTCGGCGACCGCGCCGGGAAACCGGTAGGGGTCGAACACGGGCCCTGCGCCCGAGGTCGTGGTGAAAGCATGCCAACCGGTCATGAGTTCCTCCTCGGTTGTCGAGCAACTGGATACGAGGAGCGCAGACAGGACCGGGGCAGTTGCAGTGGGCGCCGTCGAACCACCCGGATGCCCCCTATGGCATCTCGTCACACAACAGATGAACACCTTGAAACAACGGGCCCTGCTTCACCAGGTCTCGATCGGGGCGGCTACGACAAGACGGCGGCCCCTGCGGCCGGCTCGTCCGTCTCCGGCTCCTGCAACGGGTCGCCGAGCTGCTCGCGCAGGTAGTTCCAGACCACCGCGATCAGCGCGGCGACCGGTACCGCGAGCAGGCTGCCCACGACTCCGGCCAGGCTGCCTCCCAACGTCACCGCCAGCAGGATCACCGCCGCGTGCAGACCGAGCCCGCGACTTTGGATCATGGGCTGGAACACGTTGCCCTCCAGCTGCTGCACCACGACGATGACGGCCAGCACGAGCAGCGCGTCTGTCAGACCGTTCGAGACCAACGCGATGAGCACCGCGACCAGGCCGGCGAACAGGGCGCCCACGATCGGCACGAACGCCGATACGAACGTCAGCACCGCCAGCGGGAGCACCAGGGGTACTCCCAGAATCCACAGGCCGATGCCGATGAGGACGGCGTCGAGCAGGCCGACGAATGCCTGGGAACGCACGAACGCGCCCAGGGTCTCCCAGCCGCGCGCGGCCACGGTCGGGACGTCGGTGGCGAGCCGGCCGGGGAGCTGACGGGTGAGCCACGGCAGGAACCGCGGTCCGTCCTTGAGGAAGAAGAACATCAGGAAGAGCGCGAGGACGGCGGTGACCACACCGTTGAACACGGTGCTCACTCCTGTGGCGACAGCGGTGACCATGCTGCCGACGCTGTCCTGGACGCGGGCGATCGCGCTGTCGAGGGCACGGGTGATCTGGTCGTCGCCGACGTTCAGCGGCGGCCCGGCGGCCCACTCGCGCAGCTTCTGGATGCCTTCGACCACGCCGTCGGTCAGCTCCCCGGACTGGGACGCCACCGGCACCGCGATCAGCGCCACGATGCCCGCGGCGAACAGAAGGAACAGCACCGTCACCACCGACGCGGCCAGGGCGGGGTGCCATCCGCACCGGCGCAGGAAACGAGCCAGGGGCCACGTCAGTGTGGTGAGGAACAGGCCCACGATGAGCGGCCAGACGACCGACCACATCTGGCCCAGCAGCCAGAGGACCGCCGCGGCCATCACGAGGATCATCAGCAACTCACCGGAGACACGGGCCGAAGTACGGAGCGCGGCGCGGGTTCTCGTCGAACTCAGCGTGGCAGACATGAAGGTCACCTTATGGGTACTCCCGTCGCACCCCATGCACCGGTGACCGCAGCGAGCAGTGAGCCCGCACCCGAGGCGGCACCGCCTCGGGTCGAGGTACGCACGGTCAGGCCGGGCGGATCAGGTCCAGGCGTCCGCCGCCGCTTCCCCTGAAGCCGCTTGCGGACAGGGCCCGCAGCAGGGTCCTCCCGTCCTTGGCGGCCGCCATGAAGTACTGGTTCGTCTCGAAGTCGCAGGACTCGAAGTGGCTGGGGTCCGATGCCTGTTGGAAGCGCACGGAGCTGCCCCGGCCGCCGCGCACGACGCGCACGAGCGACTCGTCCACCTCGCGGATCCGGACCCGTACGACGTCCCCGCCGCCGTCACCCAGGGGGACCTCGACGGTGCGTACGTTCCTTTCGCTCCTCGGAGCGCCGTGCCGGTGGCGGTGGCCCGGACGTGGGTCCCGCCGGCGTCAACGCCGCGGTTCGACCGGCGCCACGGATGGCGGGCCGGAACAACAGTGGTGCTCACCATGGAGCTCCTCCCTCATTCGGGTGACGAGCTCCGCGGGCTGGTGGGAACGAGGCGGACGCTCGCGGGAGATCACGGCGATGCGAACGCGCCCTGGATGCGGGCGAGTCGGCGAAATCCGGTCCGGCCGTACGCGCCGGTCCGGAGACCGGCCCCGCCTTCCGGACCCGGTCCGTGCGGTGATCCACGTGCCCGCCCGCCCCCACATTCACCCAGGACATTTCCGGCCTGGTCCCCCTCGCCGTATCCCCCGCCGGGCATGCGGGACCATACTGGAGCCCGTCCTCGACCGCCCCACAGATCGCCTCCATGCCAAAGACCAGTAACTCCGTGACCGCCGCCCCCGACACGACGTGGCTGGGACACGGACGCCACCTCGGGCCCTCGCCCGAGCAGGACGTCCGGCGCAACCTCATCGCGCTCAAGGCCGCTGGGGTCATCGACGATTTCCTCGACCTCGCTCCCGCCGACGCCTTCGCAGGCGGTCCGAGCGGCCTCCCTCCCGCGCTCGACACCGCCGACAGCGCTGCCGCGCCCGATTCCTCCGTACGCCGCCTCTTCGAGGCCCGCTGGCGCGTGGACGGCGACGTCACCGTGCGTGCCCAGCTGACGACCTTCGACTCCCCGGGGCGGCCGCGTGACGGTCAGGCCGTCGCCTGGGCGCTGGCCGCGGAGGCGGAGCGGACCTGGGACCAGCGGTGGCCGTCCCCCGCCGCCATGTTCTGGCCCGACGACGACCGCATCGCCTGGGACCACGACGCCGTACCCGGCCCACGCCTGCGGACCACCAATCCGCTGCCGAGCGACGACAAGGAGATGCGCCGCCTCCTCAAGGACTGCGCCCGCAACAGCTGGAACATCCATGTCGTCGTCCACGAGGCGATGACCCCCGACGCGCGCGGCCGTCTGCCCCTCACGCCCTACCTGCCGCCGAGCCTGCGCCATCGAGTCGTGGAGCACCGGGCCGCGCCGGACCAGTTCCAGATCGTCAACTGGGCGGTGAAGGACCTGGAGGTACGGGTACCTCGGGGCGGTGCGGCGGTCCTGCCCACGGCGTCGGCGAGCCCGGAGTTCGACGCCGAACGCTTCGCCGTCCGCAGTGTCTTCCTGGACGGCTCGGAGCCGACGGAACTCGTCGAGAGGATCACGGCCTTCGCCGATCTGCCGCGGATCCTGACCGCCGGTGCGGAGCAGGCCCTCGACAGTCTTCGCCGCCGCTGGCATCTGCTCACCGTGGAGGAGGAGCTGGCCTACACCCGCGAACTCGTCACCAAGTACGCCGAGGCACTCGACGCCATGACCGCGTCCCGCGACCTGTACCGGGAGGCAGCCGAACTCGCCCGGGCCGCGCTGGCGGAGTTGACCGGATCGGAAAGCCTGCCGCTTCCGCGCTCCCCCGCGACCCGCAAGCCCGAGAACTCCCCGCGGAGCGTACTGACCAAGGCTCTGGGACGCTTCAAGGACGCATCGCGGCAGCACCCTCAGAAGTGACGGCCCCGTCGCGCCCGGGCGTTCGGCGCCGGGGTGCCAGACGCTCCGCCGGCGTGTCGTGGCCGCCGCCGACGTTCTGAGCCGTCGCTCTCCGGGGCGCGCGCCCGGAGGCCGGCCCAGGGGTGCGGGTCAGTCCTCCTCGTCCTTCTCCCGTCCCTTCAGGGGCTCCCCCGCGCCGGTGCCATGCGGGTCGTATCCCTCGGCGGCGCTTGC
This sequence comes from Streptomyces sp. NPDC002867, assembly GCF_053591895.1. NCBI lineage: Bacteria > Bacillati > Actinomycetota > Actinomycetes > Kitasatosporales > Streptomycetaceae > Streptomyces > Streptomyces sp. NPDC002867. Next base: position 104,720 of record NZ_JBSFUR010000010.1, read on the forward strand.
CGTGCCGGGCACGGTGCGTTGTCCGGCCTGCTGTTCGCGCCCCGAATGGGCGCCGGGACCGCGGTCGGCCCGATCGCCGCGGCGGGCCTTTCGCGGGTTCTCGTGCTTCTTCGTCATGGTCGTTCGTCCTTGTCGTGAAGACCGGCTCCGTGGAGATCGGGTCCGGCTCGATGAACGCCCCGCCGGTCGTGTGCGGCCGGTACCGCCGGCGAGCGCGCCAAGGCCGGCACCGCACCGCCCGCCGGTGCGCCGGCTGAGCGGACGGTGATCCGACATGCGCTCCGGGGCGATCCCGCCCATCAGAACGGCGGATCGCCGCTGCCCTCGATCACCAGGAGGCCGGCGTCGAAGCTGCGGCGGCTCACGACGAAATCACCGACACGGCCGTCGGGCATCCGCAGGTGGCGCTCGGCCGCATGCATCACCGTGTCGGCAACCTCTTCGTCCCTGACCTCGAGCCTGCCGTTCCAATCGGCCGCGCCCTCGACCCACGCCTCGGTCGGGCCGAACGCCGCCACGTGCCGCTGCTCGACCCACGAACGCAAGTCTGCTTCCGCCGGATACTCGGTGCCGTCGGCGATCACCGTGACGTCGCCTCGGTAGACGTCCATACGCCCAGTGTGCGCCGCCTCGCGCCGCCACGCCTCACGCAGCCCTGGGAACCCACGCCGGACGCAGGCCATCACCCCTGGATCGCCCCCGGCCACGATCCGTTGCCCTGCACGACCGTACGCACGAACCGGCACAGTGCGTCGCCGACCTGACGTCCCGAAGACGTTGTCGTGGCCGGACCCCCCGCAACGTCAGCGGGCGCCCGGTCGCTGTGCCGGCTTCGGGGGCCGGACACGAAGCCGCCCGTCGGCTGTCCGCCGCGGATCCCGTCCTGCCTCCTCGCCCGGCGGCTGCGTGGCCGGGGAGGCGGGCCGGTCGGTCTCCGTCCCCTGCTCGGCTGCCGCCTGCTCGGTCATCGACGAGATGAGCGGGGACAGGACCATGCCCAGGAGGGAGGCCGCGGTGATCGCGCCGAGGGCGATACCCCAGGCGACGGGGCCGAGAGGTGTGCAGCCGAAGAAATGGCTGATGCCAGGAGTCTGGATGATGGCGACGAGCACGGCCGCGGAACCGAGCCCCGCCGCCAGGACGTTGCGGTCGGTGCCGCCGGTGACGAGGGTCTGGGCGAGCTGGGTGCCGACGACGGCGGCGAGAGCGACGGTGCCGGCTCGCCGTGCCCGGCCGGTCAGGCGCGCGGCACCCCAGGCCAGGGCCGCACCGGTCGCGGTGACGGCGCCGCGCAGCAGCATTTCGTGGGTGAGCGCGGTGCCGAGGGAGCGGTGCGGGCCCTCTTTGAGGAGCCGTTCGCCGGCTTGGCCGGCTGGTTCGCGTACGGCGATGGCGAGGGAGGGGGCCAGATCGGTGAGCAGGTTGACCAGCATGATCTGGCGGGCGTTGAGGGGGGTGGTGCCGGTGAGGGCGGAGATGAGGACGCTGAACGTGACTTCTCCGAGGTTCCCTCCGATGAGGATGCCGAGCGCGGCGCGGACGGAGGCCCACATGGCCCGGCCCTCCATGAGGGCCGCGACGATGGTCTCCAGGCGGTCGTCGCTGACCACGAGGTCGGCGGCGGCGGTCGCGGCAGGTGTGCCCCGGCGGCCGAGTGCGATGCCGATGTCGGCGAGCCGGATGGCGGGCGCGTCGTTGGCTCCGTCGCCGGTCATGGCGACGACGCGGCCGAGGCGCTGGTACGCCTGGACGATGCGGACCTTGTGGTGGGGGCTGCAGCGGGCGATGACGTTCACGTGGGGCAGGAGTTCGTCCAGGGCGTCGTCGTCGAGTGCGTCGATGTCCGGGCCGGTGCAGACCTTGGGTTCCGTGACGTCACTGATGGCGGAGGCGATGGCATCGGCGGTGGCGGGGTGGTCGCCGGTCAGCATGACGGTCTGGACGCCGGCCTCGTGCAGCCGGGCCGTGGCGGGTGCCGCGCTGGTGCGTACGGGGTCGGCGAGGGTGACGAAACCGAGAAACACGAGGTCGCGCACGGTGTCGTCGGTGAGGTCCTCGCCGGGGTCCATGCGGCGTTCCGCCACCGCGAGGACGCGGCGGCCGGCGCCGGCGAGCCTCTCGGCCACGGCGGTCAGCTCCCGGCCGGCCGCGTCGTCGAGGGGGGTGACGTCGCCGTGCGGCCGCCGACGGCGGGCGCAGCGGGTCAGGACGTTCTCCGGTGCGCCCTTCACGCTGAGCAGAGTGCCGTGGGCTGTGTGCCCGGTTGTCGCGTGGTAGGCGCGTGCGGGCTCGAAGGGAAGGGTGTCGCTGCGCCGCCAGCGGGGCGCCCCGAGGGATGCGGCGACTCGAGCCCGGCCGGCTCCCGCGGTCACGGCCCGGTCGGTCTGGTGGGCCATCGGTTCGGCCTGACGGGCGGGCGGGGTGGCGCGCAGTGCGGCGGCGAGAACTTCCTTGCACCGGGTGTCCAGCGCGTCGACGGGCAGGGCGCGGTCGCCGTCGCTGACGTCGGCGAGCTGAAGCTTTCCCTCGGTGAGGGTGCCCGTCTTGTCGAAGCAGAGCACCTGGGCGCGGCCGAGCGCCTCGATGGTGCGGGGGTTGCGGACCAGGGCGCCGGCGTCGGCCAGCCGCCGGGCGGCCGCCAGTTGGGCGGCGTTGACGAGGAAGGGCAGACCTTCGGGAACGGAGGCGACGGCGAGGTTGACCGCCGATGCGAGGTTCTCGGTCAGGGGTCGTCCGTGCAGAACGCCGGACAGGGCCACCGCCGCCGCGGAGCCGAGGGCGATGGGCAGGCTGGAACGTGTGAGGGAGGTCAGCCGGGCCTCCACGCCCGTCTCGGGTGCGGCCTGCCGGGCCGTGGCCAGGCTGCGGCCGACTTCGGTGGCGGCTCCGACGGCGACCACGACGGCGACCGCCCGGCCGGCCGAGACGGTGGTGCCCTCGTACAGCATGGAGCGGCGGCCGGTGAGGTGGGCCGAGACCACGGGCGCGGGGTCCTTCCCCACGGCGAGGGACTCGCCGGTGAGTGAGGACTCGTCGACTTCGAGGCCTTCGGCTTCCAGAAGCCGGCAGTCCGCGGGCACGACGTCCTCGGGCAGCAGCACGACGATGTCGCCGGGTACCAGGTCTCCGGCGGTCACCAGCCGTTCGCGGCCGCCTCGGCGTACCCGGGCGCCGATGGCGGAACGGGCGAAGAGTTCCGCGAGGGCGCGCTCGGTGCGTACCCGCTGGACGCCGCCCACCAGCGCGGACGTTCCGGTGATCGCGGCGACCAGCGCGGCGTCGGTGCGCGAACCCACCGCCATGGCCAGCGCGGCGCCGGCCGCGAGGACGGGGGTCAGCGGGTTGGCCAGCTCCTCGACGAATGCGTGCGGCAGGCTCAGTTTCGGCGGCTCGCCCGTCGGGGAGTCGCTGCGCCGCGCGTCGGCCTCGTCCGCGGACAGTCCCTCACCTCGGGTGCGCAGACGTTCCAGTACACGGTCCACCGGCATCAGGTGCCAGGGGGTGGTGGCCACGGGCGGAGTCATGGGGCGGGCCAGCAGTTGCCGGGCGCGCCAGACGCCGAGGCAGAATGCCACGCTGCCGGCGGTGTTGCTCACGGCCATGGCCCGTGCGGTCGCCCGTGGGCCCGCGGACTGCAGGGCGGCCACCGCGCCGATGCCGCCGGCGCCGGTGGCCAGATGGTGACTGTCGCGGTCCACCAGGGCGGCCGTGCCGACCGCGTCCACGATCATGCCTGCCGCCTCGAGGTCCGTCCCGACCAGGAAGTGGGCTCCCCAGGGTGTGTGCGCGTCGCCGCTGTGGACGCCGACCGCGCAGTCTGCCGTGCCCAGCGCCCGTCTGTGGCCGGAGATGAGCAGAACCACGGCCCCCTCGGCCTGAAGGGTGCGTACGGATGCGGGCAGGCGGTTGCCCGCCGGCACGATGGTGTCGGCGAACGAGTACCCCGGGCGGTCACGGTCGGAGGCCACCACCACGCGGGCGCCCGCTCGGCGGGCAGCCGCCGCGACGGCCTCGGCCCCCGGGGCGGACCGGGTGGCCAGGCCCGCGACCGCGAGCAGTCGCCTGCCCTTGGCCAGGCCGAGCACCTTCTCGCTGCCGTGGCGCCGCAGCCGGTCCTCGGCCCGCCGACCGCTGGGGCCTGCCAGGTCCAGTTCGGACAGCGGGCCCAGCACCCATCCTTCCGCTCTGGTCACATGCAGGGGCCGGTCCGGGTCGAACAGAGCGAACAGCCGCTCCGACACCTGTCGCGGGTCGGCGCCGCCCAGCAGCTCGAGGTCGACCGGTTCGTACTGGTTGCCGCGCAGCGCGTCCTCGTCGAGGACGATGGTGTTGACCTGTCCCAGCCGACGCAGCGCGCTGCGGTCCATCGTGACGACGCCGCGCAGCGCCAGATGCCTGCCGAGTGTGGTGGCGAAGCCCTCTCTGCCGGCGCCGGGCGCCTTGGGAACCGATGCCAGGGCGACGGCGAGGGCGCGCCGGGGGCCGGCGAAGGGCAGCAAGGCGAGGCCGGACAGGGCGCCGGCGGCCATGGAGGTCTCCGCGTAGCGGTCTGCCCCGTCCTGCGGCAGCGGGCCGGGCCGCTCGCGCATCACCGCTTCGGCCGACGCCTCCTCCGGACTGCGCACCAGTCGCGGTTGCGCCTCCTGCCAGGCCGTGCGTTCGGCATTGGCCTCCCGCCATCCCGCGAGGCGCTGGAGGACGTCGAGCGCGATACCGCCGCCACGCGTCGCCACACCCTGCACCAGGGCGGTGACCACGGGAAGGACCGAATCAGCCCGCTCCGTCGCGCCGTCCAGCCCCTCGATCAGGTGGCGCAGCCGCGGGTGGTGCTGCACGGCGCCGGTCACGGCCGCCACCTCGGGCGGCAGCGAGAACCACGGAGCGATCCGGCGAGCCGTCGCGATGCCCAGTCCCACCGCATCGGCGGCCAGGGCCGACATCGACGCGGAAGGCGTGCCCTCGGCCGGATGATGCGGCTCCGGCCGCCACTCGTCGAACGCCTCCGCGTCCGCCGCGTGGTCGCCCTCCGCGCGCTCCACGCGTTCGACCAGCTCGCGCTCGGCCGGTGGCGGCGACGCGACGGCGACCACCACCCGCTCGGACGGAGCGTTCACCCGCGCCCACAGCACACCGGGGTGTTCCTCCAGTGACCGCTCCACCCGACGCGTGACCCTCGCGCCCTCGGCCCCGTGGACCCCGTGCACCTGGATGTAACAGCGTCCGGGGCACCATGACACCTCACGGCTCGCCGGACCCAGCAGATACCCGACCAGGCCCGCAGCCCCCCGCACACCTGCCGCGACCCCGGACACCACTCCGGACGCGAGCGGCCCCAGCAAGGGTGTTCCCCACAACGGTGAAGCCGGCTGGGGCGACATGGGCCGTACCTCCCTCCACCGGAGCGCTTCCCTGCGATGAACCCGACGAATCCCAGTCTGATCCAGACTATGAGACGCGGCATTCGGGGAATACGTGCCTATATGTCTCCGGCGGACCGAAAACTCTAGCGAGGTGAGAGTCGTGACCGCCATGACGAACCCCAGCGAACACCCCTCCGCTCCGGGTGAGGACACGGCCCCCGGAGGGCAGGGAATCTCCCCCGACCAGCAGGAGTCAGGCCGGTCCCAGCGCTCGATCACCCTCACCGTTCCCTCGCTGGACCGCGTGGCGAACGGTGCCCTCAACGCGGCCCTGCTGCCTGTGGCCGTCGCCCGCCAGGTGCTGCCCGCCAAGCGTGGGCTTCCCCTCTACGTCGGTCTCGGCGTCCTGGGGGCCGCGGATGTCATCGAATGGCCCGTGGCCATCGGCATCGGCATCGGGTACGCCGTCCTGCGCCGTGGCGGGAGCGTCCTCGCCGGGCCGCCGCGTCCGCAGGATCACACGCCGCCCAGGTTCGGAACCGAAGCGGCGGCATGAGGGCGAGGTGCTCGAGCGGCGCGCGGTCCCGGTCGGTTTCTGTCCCCGGCGGACGGCCGGTCGATGACAGCACGCATGGCGCATACCGAACGCCGGGACGGTTACCCGGAGGCCGAGCACCGGCGGACGTGCTCCTTACCCATCCACGAAACCGAAAGGCGGGCCCACCATGGCGAGCAACACCGAAGCCGGCGGGGTCACCGGTACCAAGGACAAGGACTACAACCTGGTCTGGTACGTCGAGAACTGCCTGAGCAACGCCCTGCGACTGGAGACCTACATCCAGGACGCGGAACGCGAGAGCGACTCCGAAGTCGCGGAGCTCTTCCGCAAGGCCCAGGCCGACAGCCGTAAGGGAGCCGAGCTGGGCAAGCAGCTGCTCCGCAGCCGTATGGGCAGCTGACGGTCGCGCCGCAGGCTGCCCGGCCTCGCCGGCGGCGGGCCGGCCGTCATCCGGGCCGGTCGACTGGTTCTGGCCCACCGATGACCGGGCTCCCGTGGAGCCGGAGGACGGGAGCGCGTCGTCGTTCGCTCATACCGGTCGTGCCAGACCCTTGAGTGCCCGTTCCGCTGTCTCGTCGACAGGCCCGACGGCCTGCACCGACAGCAGGATGTGGTGGTCGAGCTGATCGCCGACCTGCTTCCGCCGGGCGTGCTCAACGTCGTGAACGGCTTCGGCGTGGAGGCGGGCAAGCCGCTCGCCTCCAGCTCGCGCGTGGCCAAGGCGGCGTTCACCGGTGCCCGAACGTCTTCCTGCCCGACGTCATGGCCGACGACGACTTCCTGGACAAGGCCGTCGAGGGCTTCGATGTTCGCGTTCAACCAGGGCGAGGAGTGCACCTGCCCCTCCCGTGCCCTGATCCACTGGTCGATCCACGTACGACTCGGTCGACGAGCACTGAAGATCGCCAACGCGCACGCGCCGAAGAAGCCGGGCTTCTTCTAGAGGCATGCGAATAGAGGCATGCGAAACGGCGCCTGACGTGGGCTTTTGCCCGTCAGGCGCCGCCCTGACCGACGCGGCCGACTCCTGCAGGGAACTGCTCGACGAGACGGTTGTCCCGCTATGCCGGGGGCGCGAGGTCGGCGTGGGCTCTGAGCAGGCCGGGCGGAGCCGCCTGGCGCCAGGAGTCGACGACGATCGCACGGAGCTCATCCGCGTCGTCGAGGGCGGCCAGGCGCACCCGCACCCAGGCGAAGGACGCCTCGTGGTCCGCGACCCAGAACTTCTCGGGCTCAGCGAGGACCAGCTCGTCACGCTCCTCCTTGGGGCATCGGACGGCCATCGACGTCTCGTCGTCGGGCAGGGTCAGGAACATCTTCCCGGCGACACGGAAGGTGGGCATGGACCAAGCCTCCTTCTCGGTCGTCTCCGGCAAGGCGAGGGCGAGCTCACGGACTTCGTCGGACGTGCTCATGCCCCGACCGTACGACGAGCCACCGACATCGGGCGCCGACGCGGACGCCGGACCGCTCGGGCGTAGGATCCGCTCAGCATGGACGCGGCGGGGGCGGAGCACATGACGGCGGAGACAGCACACAGGTGGGGGTCGACCCTCGATTCGGTCGTGGTGTACGCGCAGGGCGCGGTCTGCCGCCGCCTGGCTCGTGGCAGCGTGCCGCCGGACGGCCGGGTGAGGGTGACGGGACTGCCCCGCTCGCTGGATCCCGGCTCACTGCGGGCCCGTGTCCTTCGCACCGCCCGGGTGCGCGTCACCGAGGTACGGGTGGAGGTCGAAGCCGAGCCCCTCGGCTCCGGCACGCCCGACGACTTGCGACGCGAGGTCTCGCGGCTGCGCGACGCGTACGCGGCGGCGCAGGGGCGCCGGGACCGGCAGCTGAGCCTGATCGAGGAGGTCGGGGCTCTGCGCCCGGTCCCGCCTGCCCGCAGACGCGAGGACCCGCACCGCCGCACCCCGGTCGACGCGTGGCTGACGCTCGCCGACTTCGTCGACGAGCGGCTGACAGGACTGCACACGCGCCTCGTCGAGCTGGAGGAGGCGCTGCACCGCGTCGAGCACGAGCTCACCGTCTCCGCGGACAGGCTCGCCCGCGCCTCCACCGACGCACCGTCAGCGCACGTGGAGACCACGGTCTCCGCGGTCCTGACCCTCGACGGCACCGGTGACACGGAAGTGGAGCTGGAGTACGGGGTACCGGGCGCCGTCTGGGTGCCGGCCTACCGTCTCACCCACCGTCAGGGCGACGGCAGCGGCCGTCTGGTGCTGCGCGCTTCGGTCGCCCAGCGCACCGGCGAGGACTGGACCGGCGTGCGCATCGCCTTGGCCACCGCCGACCTGCGGCGCCGCACCGACCTGCCGAGGCTCCGCTCGATCCGGATCGGACGCCGTCAGCCTGCCCCCACGCCTTCTGGCTGGCGCGAGCCTCCGGCGGGGCTCGCCGACCTGTTCGCCGGGTACGACTCGGCGGGCCCTCGCCCTGCCACGACCGGCGCACCCGCGGTTGTCGGGGCCGGCTCGGTGCCCGTGGCTGCCGCGGGCGGCTCCGCGTCCGGCCCTGTCCCGCCACCGCCGCCACCGCAGGGCTACGGCGGGCTGCCCGCCGCGCTCCCGGTGCCCGGCGACGCGGGCATCGCTCCCCCGGAGGTCTTCGGCGGAGCGATGCCCGCCCCCGCGCAGCCGGTCCGATCGCGTCCGAGCGGCAGGCCGGGTGCCGGCGGCAGGCCCTTCGCGGCGCCCGCCCCCATGGCACCCGCGGCTCCTGGCGGAGCCGCGCCGCCGCCCCCTCCGGCACCGATAGCAGGTCCGCCACAGCCGAGCGACGCCGAACTCGACTACGCCGCCCTTGTCCTGTGCGGCCCCGACGAGCAGGGCGGTCGCAGAGGCCGGCTGTTTCCCGACTCTCCTATCGACGCGGTGGCGGCCGAGTACCGCCGCCGCGCCGAGGCGGTGGCCGTGCTGCCGCTGCCCGGGCACGCCGTGCGGCCCCGCGAGTCGGCGGGTTCCTTCGACCACCGCTTCGATGCCGCCGCGCGCGCCGACATTCCGTCGGACGGGACCTGGCACACCGTCACCGTCGGCGAGATCCCGGTCGGCCTGCGCATCGAGTACGTGTGCGTTCCGTCCGTGGAGCAGACGGTGTACGCGACGTTGGTGCTCTCCAACGCCACCGACCAGGCTCTGCCAGCCGGCCCGGTGGAGGTCACCGTCGGCGACGACTTCCTGCTGACCGCCGCACTGCCCACGCTCGCCCCGGGCGGTGTCCGCCGGGTGGGGCTCGGGCCTGCCGAGGGGATCCGGGTCACCCGCCGTACGAACCTCCACGAGTCGACCTCGGGCCTGCGCAACAACACCACCGTGCTCGACCACCGCGTCCACGTGGAGCTGGCCAACCGGCTCGCGAGGCCCGTCACCGTCGAGGTCCGCGAGCGGGTGCCGGTCACCTCCGAACCGGACGTCCGCATCGTGGAGCGGGCCGACTGGACGGCACCCGAGGAGGGCGCGGGGCCCGAGCACCATGCCCCGGGCACCCGCGTCCGGCGGGTGGACCTGCCCGCCGGCGGCACCGCCGTCCTCGACGGCGGCTACGAGATCCGCATCCCGGCCGGCAAGACCCTGGTCGGCGGCAACCGCAGGAGCTGACACACGGCATGTCCACGGCCCCGAAGCCGATCGCCCTCCCCGTCACCGCCGTCACCTGCCTGGAGGACCGTGCCCACATCGAGCGCGCCATCGTGCTCGACCTGGAGGCCGGGGTCCAGCGGCTGCGTCTCGGGCCGGTCAGTGCGCTGGCCGTCGACCGCACCCTCCATGCCGAGCTGACCGCCGATCACCCGGCGACCGTGCTCGACGCGCGGATCGTCCGCAGCTGGACGCCGCGCGGGCCGCTGCCGTCCACCGACGACGACTCGGCCCTGCGCCGCCGCGTGCACACGCTCGAAGAGGAACGGCTCGCCCTGGGGCGGCGACGCGATCGGCTGCACGCCCGCCTCGACCTGCTCGGCCGTCTCGCCGCCGATCTGCTGCGGGAGATCGGTGAAGGCGCCGGCTCCGGGGAGACCGAAGTGGCCCGCTGGACCCGCGAACTGGACCGGGTGGACCACGAACGCGACTCGTACGGCGAGCAACTCCGCACCGTGGAGGCCCGGCTGGCCGACCTCGCTGGCGAACTCGGGGAGGCGCAGCGGGCCCTGGGCCTCTCCGAGGAGGAGCCCGCCGAGCTGGTCGGCCATCTCGAACTGACCGTGGAGGCGGCGGTCGCCGGACCGGTCGGGCTGCGCCTGAGCCACCTCACCCCGTGTGCGCTGTGGCGGCCCGCCTACCGGGCCGTGCTCGACGGTGACTCCCTGACGCTGGAGACCGACGCGATGGTCTGGCAGCGCACGGGCGAGGACTGGTCGGACGTACGGCTGACGTTGTCGACGGCACGGTCGGCACTGGCCACCGATCCCCCGCGGCTGGGCGAGGACCGGCTGACGCTCAGGGACCGCTCGGCCGCGGAGCGCCGCACGGTCGACGTCGAGCTGCGCGAGGAGGAGATCGGGGACCTCGGCCCCGCCCCGGTGCTCGGGCTTCCGGGGGTGGACGACGGCGGCGAGGCGCGCGTGCTGCACTCTCCCGCACCGGTCTCCGTGCCCGCGGACGGCCGCGCCCACCGTGTGCCGCTCTCCGTCTTCACCGCGGCCGCGAGCAGCGAGTACGCCTGCTCACCCGAGCTGTCCCCGCTGGTCACCCAGGTGGTGCGGTTCGACAACGTGTCCGGACATGCGCTGCTCGCCGGGCCCGTGGACCTGGTCCGCGGCAGCGGATTCAGCGGCCGCGGCACGCTGGACTTCGCCGCCCCGGGTGCCCCCGTCGAGCTCGCCTTCGGCAGCTCCGACGACTACCGGGTGGTCCGGCAGGCCGAGGAGACCCGCGACTCCGCCGGAATCACCCAGCGGACCGTGGTCACGCGCACGGTCCGGCTGCACCTGTCCCGTTTCTCCGCTCCCGGGGAGAACGGCGAACGGGTGGTCGTCCTCCGGGAGCGCATCCCGGTCTCCGAGGTCTCGGCGGTGGAGGTACGCCTGCGCAAGGAAGCCTGCTCCCCGGCGCCCGACGTGGTCGACGCCGAGGGCATCGCCCGCTGGGACGTCACCCTTGCGCCCGGCAGCCGCCGCACGGTCACCCTGGTCTACGAACTGTCGGCGAGCGCCAAAGTCGCCGGGCTCTGAGTTCGGAAGGGGGCGCTGGACCGGGCCGTGCGCCGCTTCGCGCCGCCCTCCATGCGGCCTTCGTCGCGTGGGACCTCCTTACCGGCCGGGCCGCCCGTCTCCCCGGCCCCTTCCCCATCACCGCAAGAAGGAGTCCGGCCCGGCCGTTCACGCGGCGGGGCCGGAACCCAAGACCTTCACGATCCTTCTAGGCGGAGGTGTCGTCCGCGCCCGTGAGCGTGTGCAACTCGAGCGCGGAGTACGTGGCCTGCTCCGGCCTGTCCCTCCCCAGCACCGAGCCCAGCCACCCCAGGAGGAAGCCCAGGGGGGCGGAGACGATGGTGGGGTACTGCAACGGGAACAGGTTGAAGTCCATGTCCGGGAACAGCGCGGTGGGGGCTCCCGACACCGCCGGGGACAGCACGGCCAGGATCACCGAGGAGACCAGTCCGCCGTAAATGCTCCACAGCGCGCCGGTGGTGGTGAAGCCGCGCCAGTACAGGCCGTACAGCAGCGCGGGAAGAACGGCGGAAGCCGCGACGGAGAACGCCAGCCCGGCGGCGAAGGAGACGTTGAGGCGCTCGGCGAGCAGGGCCAGGCCCACCGCCGCGCAACCGATCAGCACGACCGCCCAGCGGGCCACCAGCAATTCCTTCTCCTCGGTCGCGCGTCCTCGCTTGAGCACCACACCGTAGATGTCGTGCGCCACGGACGTCGCGGCGGCGAGGGCGATGCCCGCAACCACGGCCAGGATCGTGGCGAAGGCCACGCAGGCCATGACGGTGAGCATCCACGACCCGCCGAGGGAGTGGGCGAGCAGCAGGGTGGCCGTGTTCCCCGAGGGGCTCCCGGCGAGGATGGTCTCCGGGCCGAGCACCGCCGCGGCGCCGAATCCCAATATCCCCGCGGTCACGCAGAACACGCACGTCAGAACCGCCGTCCACTGCACTGAGCGCCGGGCAGCGCGCGCCGAGGGCACCACACACATGCGCATCAGGAGGTGCGGGAGTCCAGCGGCTCCGATCAGGGCTCCGAGCTGGAGACTCAGTCTGTCCAGCGTTTCCAGAGCGGTCCCCTGAGCGCGGGCGCCGGGCGCGAGGAAGTTCTCGCCGACGCCGCTGCGGCCGGCCGCGGTTCCCAGCATGTCACTGGGGTTCCAGCCGAACTTCGCCAGCACCAGCAGCGCCAGGAAGATGCTGGCGACCAGCAGGAGGGCCGCCTTGAGCAACTGCACGAGCGTCGCGCCGTGCATACCGCTGAGGGCCACGTAGATGATCATCAGGACGCCGAGGAAGACCATCAGGAAGTTCTGGGCCGCCTCACCGGACAGGCCGAGCAGGGGTGCCGCGAGCGCACCGGCTCCCACGAGTTGGGCGGTGAGGTAGAACAGCGAGATCACCAACGTGGCGAGGCCCATGGCCAGATGGACGGGCCGCGGCCGCAGCCGGCGCGCCAGCGCGTCGCCCACCGTGTAGTGGCCGGTGTTGTGGAACGGCTCGGCGACCACCAGCAGAATGACGGCCCAGACCACCACGGGCCCCACCAGGTACGGGATGCCGTCGAACCCGGCCAGTGCGATGAGCCCCGGAGTGCCGAGCAGCGTCGCCGCGGAGATGAAGTCGCCGAACAGGGCGATTCCATTGCGCGCGGAGGGCAGTTCGCGGCCGCTGATGAAGAAGCGGCGGGGGGTGTCGCTGTCCGCCGCACCCCACAAGGCGATGAGGATGACGCAGACGACGAAGACCGCGAAGACGATCAAAGTGGCTCCGTTGTGCGCGATCTGGGAAGAAAGCTGAGAGGCGCTCACCGACGCCTCCCTCTTGGTCGGAGGCCGCCCCGGACCCGCTCGGCCAGCGGATCCAGGGTGGTGTGGGCGTAACGCCCGTACCAGCGGCACACCAGGAGCGTGGTGACGCACTGCAGGAGCGCCAGGGCGAGCCCGATGTTCAGGTGGCCGACCAGCCTCACGGCCATCAGCCCGCCGGCCACGTTGGCCAGAAGGGCGTTGAGCAGATAGAAACCGACCACGGCGGCGGCAACCGGAAGGACCCTGGAGCGGCGCTCGGCGCGCAACCGCTCGACGTCCGCCGGAAGGTCCGGCTCCGCGTAGGACGGGTGCGCGTAAGGGGTGTGCGGGTGAGGGGTTTGCGAGTAAGGGGTTTGCGCGTGGGAACCGGGGGCGTATGAGCGCGGTCGCTCGTACGGCTCAAAGGGACTGGTCAAGACGACATCAACTCCTCTTGGCTGTATGCCGCGGCGAGGGCGAGGCGTCACCGCAGGGGCAGTCGACCGGGTCGGTGTCAGCCAGAGCACGGGCTCGGTGTCCGAGCCGTGCCGCAGTGATGTGCTCAGCCCTTGTGGATCCTGATCTACTCGGTCAGCGAGGGATGTCGACCACGATCCTCAGCTCACGGGCGGCCGCCGTGAGCCAGGGCGAACAAGTGAAAGACGACCGGACGGCATCGACAATGCCGAACGGCGTTCGGTTCGGGAGCCTAGAGGTCCCCGGCGCGCAGGACAAGACGTCGCCGGAGAGTCACGCTCCGTGTCCGCCCGAGGTTTGCCGCCGCGGTCTTGCGCGGCGATCAGTCCCCGGCCGGTTTCGGGGGTGCGGCGACGCGGGCGTGCAGTGCGGTGAGGCCGTCGAGGAACATCTCCAGGGCGAGTTCGAAGCTGTCCCGGTCGATCACACCTGCGCGGTCACGCAGGCGATGGGCCCCTGCCAGGTGCGGATAGCGCTCGACGTAGACCTGGACGTCGTCGTCGAACCCTCCGGCGAACGAACTCATCGCGGCCCCGAGCACCAGGTACTTGGTCGAGGCGCCGATCAATGTGGCATAACGCGGCGGCCAGCCGGCGCCCACGAGGCCGCCGTGAACGGCGTCGGCGCGCCGCAGGGAGGCTTCACGGCGAGCGGGGCCATAGGCCAGGAACGGGACGATATGGGGATGGGCGGCCAGCGCGGCGCGGTAGGACCGGGCCCAGGAGGCCACGCCGTGCCGCCAGTCGCCGGTCTCGAAGCCGGAGACGTCCACGTCCTCCATGATGGTGTTGGCGACTTCGTGGAGGACGTCGTCCTTGGTCTTGACGTGCTCGTAGAGCGAGGAGACCTGAACGCCGAGGTCCCGCGCGAGCCTTCGCATCGACAGCTCGGCAAGCCCGTCCTGGTCCACGATCGCCAGCGCCGTGGCGCAGATGCGCCCGCGACTGAGAATCGGCTTGGTCGGTCGGCCCACCGATGCACCCCCACACCGTGAGGCGCCACGGCCAGCGGCGCCCAGCTTCCGGGTTCACCTTACACCTACCACCAGTAACCGATCGCCGTTCGGAAGCCTCCGGATGGATTCCGGCTCACTGCACGTCCTCCGATTCCCCGGCCGCGTCGCGTATGGCGAGAGCGACCAGCAGTTCCAGCAGATCGGCGATCCGGCGTACGTTACGCCCGGTGCGTTCCTCGACGCGGCGCAACCGGTAGTGCGCCGTGTTGTGGTGCACCTGCAGCCGGTCCGCCGCCAGCCGCAGGTTCAGATCCGCCTCGGCGAACGCCCGTATCGTGGCCGCGAGCGCACCCCCGCGCCGGACGTCGTCATCAAGCATGGCGCTGATCCGCGGGTCGACCAGCTGACGGGCGATGTCGTCCGCGCGCAGGGCAAGGTACCGGAACGGAGACAGCCGCGGCAGCGCCGCCACCCCTCCCCCGCTGGGTACGAACTCCAGGGCGGCCCTGGCCTCCTGGTAGGCCCTCGGCAGCTCCGCCGCGCCCCCGGCCACCGTGCTGATCCCCATGGCCAGGACCGTCCCGTCCCTGGCCAGGTGCCGCTGCGCATCTTCGAAGCGCGCGCACATCTCGTCCGGATCGGTGCCTGCTGGCAGCACCGGCACGGCCACGACCTCGCCGTGCCGCACGACCACCAGGACTCTGGCGGCCCGCACGCCGGCGGCGGAGATCGCCGCGCTGGTGAGGTACCCGCGCTCGGCCGCCGTATCCGCTCCCTCGTGCGGGGCGCCGTCGGCGCCGACCGCCACGACCACCATCATCGGCACGTGCGCGCCGATGCCGTAGTCCTGTGCAGCGGCCAGGAGAGGCCCCCGGGTCGGCATGTGGCCCGCGAGCAGTTGCTCGAGCAGGTCCCTGCGCTCGCGGTCCGCGTCGGCCACGACGTGCTGGCGGAACTCCATGTAGGCCTGTGCTGCCTGGGTGGCGGCGAAGTCCATGTACCGCATCAACGGGGCGACCAGGGTGAGCACGGCATCCTGCCCGGCGGCCGACGGGCCCGCGCAGTCGCGCAGGGCCTCCCAGAAGACCTGCCGGCCGACCCGGAACGCGCTGATGTAGTCCTCCAGCGCGAACCCTTCGCGGGCCCTGCGCATCGCCGCCGCGCGACTGAAGGCGAGTTCCTCGGAGGCGAAGCTCCGCTCGCCCGCCAGCAGCGCCAGCTGGACCCGGTAGTGCGAGAGCACCTGGTGACGCACGTCCTCGAAGAAGTGCTCGTCCTGCGCCGCGTAGGCGGGGATCTCGGCGCGCATCACTGCAAGCGCGGACTCCGTCACCTGCTCCACGCGCGCCTTCACGGCGCACAGGATCCGCAGCCGCTCGCGGCGCAGTTGCTCGGTCAGGGGAGGCACACTCGGAACGATCGCGGGATGCATGGCGGGATCGTCGACGCCGAATCGTGACCCGTCAACAGGGCGGGGACCGGTTCTTCACGTCGGACTGTGCGCGGCACACAGTCCGGCGACCGCGAAGTTGAGTGCTCACACCCAATGCCCGCGCAGCCGGGGCCCTCCTACTGTGGCGCTCGCCCACGGGGCCCTGCTGAAAGGCGGTGCCCATGCTCGAGGTTGACGGCGCGCCCGACAGGGAGCCCTACGGCGTACGGCGCACCTCCGCCACACCTGCCGCCGGCCGGACCCCGCTTCCCCCACAGCCCGACCCCCAGCCCCTCACCGCACCGCCCACCACCGGAAAGGGATGATCCGGATGCGCCACACCACCGCCGTGCGGGCAGCCGCCGCGGGCATCGCCGCCCTGCTCACCGCCACCGCCTGCTCAGGTCAACGGGGACAGGACGATGCCGCCGCCTCGGCCGACGGCGCCTGCAAGGGCCAGCAGACCACGGGTATCACCGACAAGAGCATCAAGATCGGCGGCATCTACCCGATGTCCGGACCGGCCTCCGCCTACGGCACCATCAGCAAGGGTGTCAGCGCCTACTTCCAGTACGTCAATGCCGAGAAGGGCGGAATCGGCGGCCGCAAGGTCGAGTTCGTCGTCCGTGACGACGGATACCAGCCGCCGAAGGCAGTGGAGGAAGCCCGGCGACTGGTGGAGCGGGAGAAGGTCTTCGCGGTGTTCCAGACACTGGGAACAGCCTCCACCTCGGCCGTGAGGGACTATCTCAACCAGAAGAAGGTGCCGCAGCCGTTCGTGGCCACCGGCGCCTCCCTGTGGGGTACGGACACCCAGCACCCGTGGACCATGGGGTGGCAGCCCAACTACGTGGCCGAGTCACGGATGTACGCCGACTACCTCAAGAAGGAGAGGCCGAAGGCGAAGGTGGCCGTCCTCTTCCAGAACGACGACTTCGGCAAGGACCTGCTCGGCGGCTTCAAGCAGGCCGTCAAGGGCAGCGGCGTCGAGGTGGTCGCCGAGGAGAGCTACGAGGTCACCGACCCGTCCGTCTCGGCCCAGATGACCAGCCTCGCCCGCTCCGAGGCGGATGTGCTGCTGAACGTCACCACGCCCAAGTTCGGCAGCCAGGCCCTGGCCGCGGATGCGAAGAACCCCAAGTGGAACCCGCTGCACATCGTCAACAGCGTCTCGGCGTCGACGAGCGTGCTCAAGCCCGTCGGCTTCAGGAACGTGCAAGGCGTGGTCTCCGCCACCTACTTCAAGGATCCCGCCGACCCCCAGTGGGCCGACGACGCGGAGATGCGGACCTACCGGGCGGCGATGAGGAAGTACGCCCCGGACACCGATCCCTCGATCCAGTTCAACGCCTACGGCTGGGCCGTGGCCTCGAGCCTGCACAAGGCACTCGACGCCATGGAGTGCCCGACGAGAGAAGGACTGAGGGACTCCATCCAGAAGCTCGAGGCCGTCGAGGTGGGCATGCTGCTCCCCGGTGTCACTCTGATCACCGGCCCCCAGGACCGGTTCCCCATCGAGACGATGCAACTCGTGCGCTTTCAAGGGGAACGATGGGTCCTGTTCGGGGAACCCCTCGACACCCGGAAGAAGTTCGGCCCCGTCACCGGCTGACGTCCGGCCGACGGGGAGGGACGGCTTCGCGCACACCGGCCGGCCCTCCCGGTCGCCCGCGGACCTGCCACGCCCGTCCGCACCACACGCCCACACCACCGCGACGTACGCACCCGCCCCCCTGGTGTTCCGGGTAGGCACCTCACCTTGGAGACTCCATGCCGGAGCAACACCCTGTACGGCACGGCCACGCCCTCCCGCGGGTCGTGCCCCTGCCCGAGAACGACTGGGACACGCGGACCCGTCACCTGCTGGCCGCGGTGCCGCGGGACCCGGGGGGCCGGGTTCCGAACATCTTCACCACTCTCGTGCGTCATCCCGAGCTCTACGAGCAGTTCATGCCCTTCGGAGGTCAGCTGCTCCGCCGGGGCCGGCTCTCGGGAAGGTTCCGTGAACTGCTGATCCTGCGCACCTCGTACAACACCGGCGCCCCGTACGAGTGGGGACGCCATGTCCCCCTGGCCAAGGCGTCGGGCCTCACCGACACGGACATCGACCGCATCGTCCAGGGCCCGGAGGCCGACGGGTGGACCGCCCTCGAAAGGAGCCTCATCCGGGCCGCGGACGAGCTGAACCGCGACGCGCGGCTCTGCGACGCCACGTGGGAGGCCCTGGCCGAGCACTTCGGCGACGCGGAGATGATCGAGATCACCATGCTCGTAGGTCAGTACCACATGGTGGCGTTCTTCCTGAATTCCGCCGGTGTGAAGCTTGACCCCGGCTTTGACAGCGCAGGCCCTGTGGAAAGGAAGGCTGACGATGAGTGAGGCGGAACCGGACCGCGCCGCCCGTCGGCTGGCAGGCCGCAGGGTACTGGTGGTCGGCGCGGGCACCCGTCCCGACGACGCCCCGCAGGCGCCCGTAGGCAACGGCCGGGCGATCGCCGTTCTCGCCGCCCGCGAAGGTGCGGACGTGGCCTGTGCCGACGTCGTCGGCCCGGCCGCCGCCGTGACCGCCGACCTGGTCACCGCCGAGGGTGCCCTGGGTGTTCCCGTGGTCGCCGATGCCACGGACGCGGAGCAGTCGGCCGCCATGGTCGCCGAGACGGTCCGCAGGCTGGGCGGGCTGGACGCACTGGTGGTCAACGTGGGCATCGGCCTCGGCACCGGACTGGCGGGCTCGTCACCCGAGGAATGGGACGACGTTCTCAGCCTGAATCTGCGTGCGCCCTTTCTGGCCGCCAAACACGGCCTGCCGTCCATGGCTGATGAAGGTGCCGTCGTCTTCATCGGGTCGGTCGCCGGACTGCGGGCCGCGACCGGCTCTCCCGCCTACGACACCTCCAAGGCCGGCCTCTACGGGCTGACCCGCCATGTGGCGAGGGAGGGAGCGGCACGAGGCATCCGCGCCAACCTGGTCGTCCCCGGCCTCGTCGACACGCCCATGGGCCGCCACGCATCGGCGAACCGGACCTCCCGGGCCTCCTCCTTCGCCCGCATTCCGCTCGGCCGTCAGGGCACCGCCTGGGAGGTGGCAGAGGCCGTCACCTTCCTGCTCTCCGATCGGGCCTCCTACATCACCGGCCAGAGCCTGGTGGTGGACGGCGGTCTCACCGCGGCGTGAAACGCCGGGTACCACTCAGGACTGACTGTTGAGGAATCCGATCCCTACAGCCCCCCACCACCCGACCTGGGAAACCACGACGGAGATCGCTCCACGCACCAGCAGCCGGTTGGCCACCTGGCCTCCCGCCTGCTCGGCGAGGGATCGGTGCAGAGCGTGCGCGTGCACGCCGTTGAGAGCGATCAGGAGGACCAGTCCTAGCTTCACCCGGGTGGCTGCCAGCGCCGGATCAGGGTCGAGGAAGGCGCCACTGATCACCATGCCCGTCAGACCGGACCAGACGAGCACGTGCAACGGGCGGGTGAAGTCAAGCACTTCACGCAGGCTGCGCCGCCCCAGCAACCAGAGCAGACCGTAGTAGTCAATGGTCTGCACAGTGCCGAGTCCGAGGATCAGAGCTGCCAGGTGTACGAAGAGTGCAACCGCGCGCAGCGTGGGGCCGGCTTCGAGGTACAGCGCCGCCCACACACTGGCCGCCCACACCAGACAGACCAGCGCGTCGGCGACACCGATCATCCAGCCGGGCACCGGTCCACGGAACAGATCCAGGCTCATGGGAATCACCTCTTGGCGGCGGGTCGTGGGAACGGGCCGGGCCGTCCCCACGACCCATGTGCGGCCCTGATCAGTCCTCAGCCACCCAGCCGGCCATGATGCCCATGACGCCGCCGTGCGAATGTCCTGCGCTCTCGTACCTGCTGGTGATCTGCAGGACGTCACCCCGCTCGATGGTGCCGAGCGGATCGCCGCTGCACGGCGGCATGTCCGAGATCTCCGTATTGCCGTGGAGGTCGATGAACTCGGGGCTTCCGCCCTCCTCCGCCACGATGTTGCACAGCAGCTTTCCCGTGGTGAGGTTCTCCGTACGCACAGAGCGGCCCGCGTGGTGCAGGTGGCCGCGCATGTGGACGAGCCTTCCGGAAATGCTGGAGCGCCACCGCCTGACCTTTTCGCTGACGCCGTCCGGGGCGTCGTACGCACTGCCCAGACAGCCGCCGGCATCCATCCAGATCGGCGTCACGTGCTCGAGCCGCGAGCCCGCGGCCGGCTCATGGGTGAAGATGAAGGTGATGTAGACGGTCTTGCGCTGGGGCGCATGGTTCATGAGGTCGTAGAGCATGTTCCAACGCTCGCCCCGGCGCACCTTGATGCCGTATCCGGACGGCAGGACGCTTTCCACTCGCTCGTTCCCGGAGGCGAATTTCCGCTGGGGGCCGCGGCAGACGACGTCGCTTTTCGCGTGGGTGCCCAGCACCGCGTGGTGGAGCATCGGACCGGTGTTGACGTTCGCGTTCGACCCGTCCGCGTAGACCAGGTTCGGCTTGAAGCCCGTGATGAAGCAGTCGTCGCACGGCTTTTGGACGTTCAGCGCCAGGCGGTTGCCGGTTTCGCCGTGGTCGTGCCCTGACGCGGCGGGAAGGGTGAACGGGCCGTAGCGCACGGTCGTTGTCGTCCTGGCATCAGCGGCTCCGTGCACCGCAGGCGTGGACGCCTGCTCCGCGGCAGGCACCGGGGCGGCACCGGTGACGACCAGTGCCAGAGTGGTCCCCACCGCGGTAACGATCAGAGGGGCAGTGAGGGGCAAAGTTCGCTGGGGCATGTCTCTCCCTTTTCGGATCGGGAACTGGTTGCCGGACAGGCAAGGACATGATGGGGAATTCGTGCGGCGGCCCCGAGGCTGCTGAACCGATTTCCTCCTAGTGGTGTTCCAAGGAGGCGATCTGGGTTGGCGAAGGAGAAACATCGGCCCTGGCATCGGGAATCCGGTTCACTTTTATGGCCTTGCCGCGACTCACCGGTAGGGTGACGTGCGCCGTCTGCAGTGTCAACGGACGCAGAAAGCATGCAGAATCAGAGGAAGCGCGCGTGATGCACTGACCAGCATTCTCGCTGCATTTCTTGCCGCATTGACCAGGGCAGGACCGGTGACTTCACTGATTCGTGGTCGTATCCCGCCGGTGATGCGGGATGCTGACCGATGACCCGGGCCGCGCCGCGGAAGGCCTCATTCGGCAGCACCCAGCCCGGCGAACAGAACGCGCATCAGCGAGGACCAGGCACCGTGATCCGGGCTTTCGGTCTTCACGGCGGCGAGTACGTCCACTCCCAGGGACACGCACAACACGAGGCGGGCGCAGGCCGCTGCATCGATCATCGGGCCGAACGTGCCGTTCCGCTGGGCGAGTTCCACCAGGTCCCTCAACTCGCTCTCCACCCGACTGAGCGCGGCATAGACCCTGCGGGCAACCTCGGCGTCCCGCCTGGCGGCTGTGAGCGCTTCGCTGACCAGCGGCGCCCAGGTCTTCTGACGTGGATCGGAGAGATCTGTGACGATCAGGGCGAGGACATCGGCGGGTCCGGCACCGCTGCTCATGGCCTGGGCGAGCTTGTGCGATGCCGCCGCCAGGCCGTAGTCCACCGCCTCGGCGAGAAGTTCGGCCTTGTTGCGGAAGTTGCCGTAGATCGCCCCGGTGGAGAGGCCGGCCCGGCGGGCTATGTCCTGCACCCTCGTGCGGTCGTAGCCCTGTTCACCGAACTCCTGGACAGCAGCCTCGACCAGGCGTTCACGGATCACCGGCCTGGACGGCCTCGCGAAGGAATCAGGCTCTGCCACGCGCCCAGCCTAACCGCGTCATGCGGCCGGTCCGCTCGGGTCACGGCAGTCTTCCACCGCTCGCTCTCCGCCTCGGCCACGGTACGGGCCCAGGGTCCTCTTGCACTCCCGGCCGCGAATAATCATTATTCTTGCCCCAGGGTCAGTCCATCCAGGAGGCGTACGTCATGACGTACGGCACCGAGCACACCATGGTCGGCAGACGGGCCGAACGCCGGCAACTCATCGCGTGGATCGAGGCCTGCCGCAGTGCGAGGAAGGGTGGTGCACTGCTGCTGATGGGGGATCAGGGGCTCGGCAAGACCACGCTGATCCGGCACGCCACGCACCTCGCGCAGGAGTTCCACACCGTACGCGCTGACGGAGTGCGGGCGGAGCAGAGCCTGGACTACGCAGCGGTACAGCGAATGGTCCGCCCCTTGGCCGTCGGCGTACGCCGCCTCCCACCACACTTGGCCGAGCTGCTGGAGAGGGTCCTTCTCGGCCTGGCGCCGCCGCCCCGGGAACGGCCGCTGATCTCCGTAGCCGTGCTGGCCCTGCTGTCGGTGAGCTCCGTCAGGCGACCGGTGCTGGTCACCGCCGATGACCTGCAATGGGTCGACGCCGAGTCACAGCACGTCCTCGGTCTTGTGGCCCGTCGGATCAGCACCGAACGGGTCCTGGTCCTGGCTGGTGCGGACGGTGAGGAACCCATGCTGATGCCGGGTGTTCCGGTACTGCATCTGACCGGCATGAGCGACCGCGACTGCCTGCGGTTGATCGCACAGCACCACCCGTCAACGGTGGCCCCCGCCGTATGCGAGGTACTCGTCCATGCCGCCAACGGCAATCCACTGGTCCTTCTCGAGCTCCTGCGGACCCGGAACCCCGGTCAGCTGGCGGAGCTGCCACGGCTGCCTGATCCACTCCCGCTGGGGCCGCGACTGACCGAGCTCAGGCTCGCGCCGTTGCGCAGTCTCTCCGGCGACTGCCGCCGGCTGCTCACGCTGCTGGCCACGGAACCGCGCCTGGATCCTCTGACGCTGTACCGGGTGGCCCAGCTGGCGGCGATCGACCCCGCGGCCTTGAAAAGCGCCGAGGTGGCGGGGCTGATCACTGTGTCGAGGACGACCGTGTCCTTTCGCGACGCCGCCCTCGCCCGGGCCATCCGCCAGAGTCTGGATCTGAGCGAACGGCACTGGGCGCACGAACTCCTGGCGCGTGTGTTCGCCGCCGGCCACGACGACCGTCGTGGCTGGCACGAGGCCGCCCTGTCCACGGAAGCGGACGCAGGCCTGGCCGACGAGCTGGAGCGCCAGGCCGGCCGGGCGCGTCGGCACGGCGAGCCATGCCACGCCGCTGTACTGATGGAACGCTCGGCGGAGCTGACCGGTGAGGACGGTCAGCGGGCCGGCCGCCTCGTCGCCGCTGCCACCTGCAGCAGCATGGCCGGGCGTCTGCGGCGTGCCGCCCGGCTGCTGGAGCAAGCGGCGGTGCTCGCCGGTACGCAACGCTCGTCCCTGTCAGGGGACATCGCTCTTCTGCAGGGCGTGCTCTCGCTCCACCAGGGCACACTGGACGACGCCTACGACGCACTGCTGACCGCCGCGGACGTACTGGCGGTCGGCAACAGCCGTCTCGCGGCCAAGGCACTGGCCGCGGCAGGCGAGGCCGGCCTCTACGCGGGAAGCCAGGACTTGCCGGTACGGGCGGCCCGGAGGGCGCGGGCGCTGCTCGGTGGATCCGAGGTCCCGGACGAGCCCGACGCCCGGCTCGCCGTCCACTGCCTCCTCGGAGTCGCCGAGTCATTACGGGGGCTGCCGACCGCCGGTATCCGGCTGCGCAAGAACGTCGCAGATGCCGCGCAGGCGGAGGACCCGCTTCTGCTCGCCTGGGCGGCCCATGGAGCACTCTTCACCGCCGACGACGCCCATGCCCGTTCACTGGCAGCACGTGCGGTGGCGCTGGCGCGCAGGGCAGGTGACATCCCGGCGGTTGCGCACGCCATGCAGTACCTCGCCTATTCCGAGTGCTGGCTCAGCGGACCGGACTCTGCGCGGCTCATCGCGACCGAGGCGTTGCGGCTGGCCCGCGGAACAGGTCAGTTCACCTGTGTGCGCAACCTGATGGGGATGCTGATGCTCACCGCCGGGCTCGCCGGTGACACCGAGACCTGCGAGCGGTACGCGGACCGGGTGGTCGACAAGGCGACGGAACACGGGAACGGGCTCGCCTGCGCCCTCGGTCTGTGGGGTCTGGCGCATCTCGATCTCGCCTCGGGACGCTGGGAGGAGGCGGCTGCGAAGCTGCGTCGGATCACCCGTATGAAGCCGGGGCACCCCGGTGTCGCGCTCCAGGCGGTGCCCGCCTATGTGGAGGCCGCCGTCCGCGCCGGGCTCCGGCCCCGGGCGGAACGGGCCACCGCAGCGTTCGCACGGTGGGCGGAGGGTGTCGGCCAGGGCTGGCCGACCGCGCTGGTGGCCCAGTGCCGCGCGGTCCTGTCAAACGGAGACCCCGAGGAGTACTTTCTGCTCGCTCTACGCCTGCATGCGCCCGGTGACCGTGAACTGGAGCTGGCGCGCACCACCCTCCTCTACGGCGAGTACCTCAAGCGCGAACGCCGGCGGGCGGAGTCCCGTGTTCAGCTCCGGGAGGCCGCGGAGATCTTCCGCAGGCATCGGGCCCGGCTGTGGCTCGACCGGGTCTGTGCGGAGTTGCGCGCCAGCGGCGGCAACGCGACTGCCGAAGCCGAGGACAGTACCCACACGGCTCACCCGGCAGGGACGGACAGCCTGACCGCCCGTCAACGCGAAATCGTCCGGCTGGTCGCGAGGGGCGCGACCAACAAGGAAGCGGCGGCGCGGCTCTGCCTGAGCCCGCGCACGGTCGACTACCACCTTCGCCGCGTCTTCCAGCAGTTGCACATCACCTCCCGCGCCGAACTCATCCGGCGGTTCGGCGCCGAGTCCGTCCGGAGCCGGTGACGGACACACCACGCAGAGCACGTTCACAGGCTCACTCCCCAGGCGCTCGTCCCCCGCACCCCTCGACGAGCCCGCATCCGGTTGGCCATGGACCTGTCCCGCCGCAGGCGCCCGGTCCACCCCCGTTGTCTCCGGCAGCCACCGCGTCGGCGCGGGCGGTGGTGACGGCGGGGCCGGACACCGAGACGCCCGAGCCCCTGCCCCGCATCGTCAACGCGTGCCTCTTACCGATTACCGACGGCCGCAGCCTTCAGCGCAGCTCGGCGAGCGGGTGTACGGTCCACTCCCAACCGCCGGTCCGGCTGAGTTCGGCGAAGACGACCTGGTCCTCGTCGCCGTTGCGCGCTGCCCGTCGCGCACGGGCGACGGCGGCGACGAGCTCGATGTGGAAGTCGAGCGGGAGCGCGTCGTCCCCGTCCACCGAGTCGGCAAGTACCACGGTCGTCGCGCCGTGCTGCCCGGCCTTGACGCTGTATTCGTTCGCGCGCAGCAGGCTGATCGTGTCGGCCCGCACGAGAACGGAGGAGGCCGCCGACGTGTCCGTGGCCGGGGCCGGCGTGCGGTGAAGCACCCATACGTCTGCCACAAGTCCCTCCCAAGGGCTCGAGGATCCCTTGCCGCCATCAGGTACCGAAACGCCACCCCCGGGGCCGGCCTCCGCAAGGGCGGCGAGCACGCTCCGCCCCAAGGCAGCCTCGACCGCAGAGGTTCTCGCCCACCACTCCATGGGGAGCGCTTGGAGTGTCCCACTTACCTCCGCGCAACGGCCGGACCGCCACGGCACTGACCGCCGACCGCGGCCGCGAGGTCTGCCCGCGGGCTCGCGGAACCGCTCACCGCGCGGGCAGCGGTCAGGTGCGCGACGTGAAGATGCTGAGTGAGTTGGCGGTGACGATGGCTCCGACGGCGGCCCACTCGATCCACCCCAGGCTCTGTCCCAGGCCGATCCATCCGGTCAGCGCGGCCAGGACAGGATTGACGCTCATGAAGAGCCCGAAGGCGTGGGCCGGTACGCGGCGCAGGGTGAAGAGGTCGGCGAGGTACGGCACTGCCGAGGCCAGGACGCCCGCGGCGACGGCGCAGCCGACGGCCTCCGCCGTCGGTGGGTGCCTGAGGACCAGGACGAGACCGACCGGCAGGAACATCAGCGCGGACAGGCCGGCGGCGGCCGCGGTGCCCTGCGCTCCGGGGACGCGGCGGCCGACGGTGCGGTTCAGCAGGATGTACGACGCCCAGCAGACGGCGGCCAGCAGGCCCAGGCCCATTCCGAGGTAGTCGGTGGAGGGCTGCGGACGCATGAGGGTGACGACGCCCGCTGCGGCGATCACCGCGCAGCACAGGTCCACGCGGCGGCGAGTGGCGGCCAGGGCGATGGCCAGCGGGCCGAGGAACTCCAGGGTCACCGCCAGACCGAGCCCGACGCGCTCGATGGCGCTGTACAGGGACAGGTTCATCGTGCCGAACACGAGGGCCAGCAGTATCACCGGCCGCCACTGCTGCCACGTGAAGTCGCGCAACCGGGGCCGGCCGATGGCGAGCAGGACGATCGCGGCGACGTACTGGCGTACCGCGACGACGCCCACGGGGCCGAGAACCGGAAAGGCGAGGGAGCCGGTCGCGGCGCCGATCTGGTTGGACAGGCCGCTGCCGAGCATGGTGGCCACACCGGCCAGGGAACCGCCGCCGGGTCGGGGCGCGGAAGGCACCGACGCGGTCCGGGAGTGCGAAGACGCTGTGGGTGCCGAGGCGGGCGCTGCATGCATGCGTCGATCCTGCGATGCCGTGACCGTTGCGCAAAATGCACAGGCTGAGGCATCTATACGCTTGAGTCATGGATATGGAACTGCGGCAGCTGCGCTGTCTCGTCGCGATCGTCGACGAGGGCACCTTCACCGATGCCGCCATCGCGCTCGGTGTCTCCCAGGCGGCCGTCTCGCGCACCCTGGCCTCGCTCGAACGGGCCCTGGGCGTACGGCTGTTGCGGCGGACATCGCGCGAGGTGGCCCCGACGGCGACCGGGCTGCGCGTGGTGGCGCACGCGCGACGGGTGCTCGGCGAGGTGGAGGACCTGGTCCGGGAGGCCACGTCCGGTCACACTCTGCTGCGGATCGGATATGCGTGGTCGGCGGTCGGCCGCCACACGCTGGCGTTTCAGCGCCGTTGGGCTGCCGCGCACCCAGGGACCGAGCTGCACCTCCTCCGCGTCCCTTCCGCCACGGCCGGGCTGGCGGAGGGAGCCTGCGACCTGGCCGTGGTGCGCAGATCGCTGGACGACCGTCGGTTCGAGTCGGCCATCGTGGGGCTGGAGCGCCGCATGTGTGCCATGGCCTCCGACGACCCGTTGGCCCGCCGCCGCTCGGTCCGACTCGCCGACTTCAGCGGACGCACCCTCCTGATCGACCGGCGGACCGGCACCACGACGACAGAGCTGTGGCCGCCCGAGGCCCGCCCGGCAACCGAGGAGACGCACGACGTCGACGACTGGCTCACCCTGATCTCCACCGGCCGCTGTATCGGAATGACCGCGGAGTCGACCGCCAACCAGTATCCGAGACCCGGTGTCGTCTACCGTCCCGTCCGCGACGTCGAACCCATCGCAGTACGGCTCGCCTGGTGGCGGGAGGATCCGCATCCCGCCACCCAGGCCGCGATCGAACTGCTCACCACCCTCTACCGCAGGGCGTGACCGGCTGAAGCGACCGCGACCGGCCGGCCCTTGCGCCGGGCGGGCCTTATCCGGACGACACATCGGTGCCTGCGTTCCGGCCCTTCGTCCAGCGGTGCCACCAGTGATGGCGGCGCGGGTGGACGGCCCGGCCGAGCCTTCGGCCGAGCAGCAGGTAGCCCAGCACGGCGCCCGTGGTGTTGAGGATGACGTCGTCGATGTCGAAGGCTCTTCCGGTGACGAGAGCGCCTTGGATCAGCTCGACATGCAGCATGGTCACCACGGTCACGAAGACCACACGGAGCAGCCCGCGTGCGCGAGGCGCCAGCACGGGCAGCAGCAGCCCGAACGGAATGCCCAGGGCGATGTTGCCGCCCAACTGCTTGACGGTGTCCTGGAACGCCGGTTGGGCGAGGTAGTCGCTGATCGAGTCGCCCGGTCGAAGGTTGCTGTGCGTAAGAGGTTCCGAGGCGACCGACCTCTCGAGAGTGAGGTGGGCGAGCGCCACACTGAACACGACCGTCCCCGCGAAGGCCGCGAGCATGGCGAGGGCTCGGAGCGCAGGGGGAGCCGGTGCGCGGCCGGAGGGTGAGGCCGGGCTGAGGCCGTCGTCGGCGCCACGGTTGTCCTTGTCGGCGCTGCGTCGCATCGTAACCCTCCATCAGACGGTGATTCCGGCTCTGCGGTTACCCGCGGTGAGGTGAGGCATGCGTCAGGTATTCGCCAGGGATGTCCTCGTGCCTGAGGGCGGGCGGCAGTAGCGCCGCTCCGGATTTCACACGCAGGGCATCAGCCGCGAGACCGGCGCCGACATCATCGGCCTGCTGCAGATGCGCCCGCACGCACTGAACGATGTCGCACTGTCGCTCAAGGACGACCGTTGGAACGTGGTGGGGCCGCATTTCATCGCCGTGCACGAGATGCTGGACCCGCAGGTGGAACGGGTCCGCACCATGACGGACGACCTGGCCGAGTGCATCTCGGCCCTGGGCGGCGAGCCGAAGGGAACACCCGGCGCCCCGGGCGCCGACCGCCGAAGCCGCCTGCTGACGCCAACTACGCGTCGGGCAGCGTCAGAAGCTTGCCGCTCGAATCCGACGGCAGCCTGTCGGGTGCCACGACCGAATTCGCGCACCGGGGCTCCGGACCCGATACCGACAGGCAGGCGGGCCGCCGGCCGTCCGCCCTGCTCGCTCCGGGGCCAGGTCAGGCCCCCGGTCGAGCGACCAGGCCCGGCAGGCGCCGCCGGATCAGGTCACCGGCTCCCGTCACCGTTCTGCCGACGAGCTCGGCGACGGTGGGGATGTCGTCGATGAGGCCCATCGCGGGCCCGGCGGTCCAGATGCCCGATTCGGGGTCGCCCAGTTCGTACACCTGCCGGCCGCGTGATCCCGCCACCAGATGCCGTACGTCCTCGAACCGGCCGCCGGCGGCGAGCTTCCCCACGGCCTCGCGGCTGACGGCGTTGCTCGCCACCCGGGAGGTGTTGCCCAGCTGACGCAGGATCAGCTCGGTGTCGAGTTCGCTCGACGCGACGATGTGTTCCTTGACGTTGCGGTGGACGGGCGCCTCCTCGGTGCACAGGAAGCGGGTGCCCATGGTGACGCCCTCGGCTCCGAGGGCCAGCGCGGCGACGAGGCCGCGGGCGTCGACGATGCCGCCCGCCGCGAGGACCGGGACGGTGAGCGTGGCCGCGGCGCGCGGGATCAGGACGAGGCCGGGGATGTCGTCCTCGCCGGGGTGCCCCGCGTATTCGAAGCCGTCGATGCTGACGGCGTCGGCGCCGAGTGCCTGCGCCTTGAGGGCGTGGCGCACGCTGGTGCACTTGTGCAGGACCTTCACACCGGCGGGCTTGACGTCGGCGATCTGCTCGGCCGGGTTCGCTCCGGCGGTCTCGACGACGGTGATGCCGGACTCGATGACGGCCCGCCGGTACTCGGCGTACGGGGGCGGGGAGATGGCCGGCAGGACGGTGAGGTTCACCCCGAACGGCTTGTCCGTCAGGTCCCGGCACCGGGCTATCTCCTTGACCAGCGCCTCGGGGGTGGGCTGGGTGAGCGCGGACAGCATGCCCAGCGCCCCGGACTCGGCGACGGCCGCGACGAGTTCGGCCCGGGCGACCCACTGCATGCCGCCCTGGACGACGGGGTGGTCGACGCCGAAGAGATCGGTGAAGCGCGTGCGCAGCACGGCGGTCATGGACGGCTCCTCATCAGGGGTAGAAGTGCGTGAGCGATTCGGCGACGCAGGCGGGCTTGGCGGAGCCTTCGAGCTCGAAGGTGAAGGAGCGGGTCATCCGCATTCCGCCGTGGGCCACGGGTTCGACCGAGGTGACGGCCGCGTGCAGGCGCACCCGGCTGCCGACGGGGACGGGCGCGGGGAAGCGCACCTTGTCGACCCCGTAGTTGAGGGCCCTGCCGACTCCGGTCACCTGGAGGAGTTCGGCGAACATCGGAATGCCCCAGCTGAGGAACCATGTAGCCGTGCGCGATGGTCCGCCCGTACGGGCCGGCCGCCGCGCGTGCGGTGTCGGTGTGGATCCACTGATGGTCGCCGGACACGCCCGCGTAGGTGTCGATGAGTTCCTGGGTCACCTGGGGCTCCCGCTGACCGAGCCGGGCGCCTCCCCCGGTTGTTGAAGGAGAACACACCATGCTGAACAGGGACTTCGGTCTCACCGAGACCCAACGGGACTTCCGCGCGATGGCCGCGGAGTTCGTCGACACCGAGATCCTTCCCCACGCCCGTGACTGGGACCGCGCCGAGCAGGTCGACCCCGGCATCCCCGAGCGCCTCGGCGAACTGGGGTTCCTGGGGCTGATGCTGCCGGAGCAGTACGGCGGCATCGACGTCGACATGCTGTCGTACGTCCTCGTCACCGAGGAACTGGGCCGCGGCGACTCCTCGGTGCGCGGCATCGTCTCGGTGTCGCTCGGCCTGGTCGCCAAGACGATCGCCACGCACGGCACGGACCAGCAGAAGGAGACCTGGCTGCCCGCCCTGGCGAGCGGCGACGCGGTCGGCTGCTTCGCGCTCACCGAACCCGGCACCGGCTCCGACGCGGCCTCCCTCACCGCCCGCGCCACCCGCGACGGTGGGGGCACCTCCCGGACGAAGCCTGGGGGAGACTGGCTCATCGAGGGCAGCAAGATCTTCATCACCAACGGCACGGTCGCCGACGCCGCTCTGACGTTCGCGCGCACCGGCGAGAACGAGATCACCGCCTTCCTGGTGCCCACGGACTCCCCCCACTTCACCGCCACGGAGATCCACGGCAAGCTCGGCCTGCGCGGCCAGGCGACCGCGGAACTGTCCTACGACCGGGTCCGGGTCCCCGACCGGGCACGACTCGGCCCGGTGGGCAAGGGCCTGGGCATCGCCCTCGGCGCGCTGTCCCGGGGCCGCATCTCGGTGTCGGCGGGTGCGGTCGGTGTGGCCCAGGGCGCACTGGACGCGGCCGTCCGCTACTCCACCGAGCGCACCCAGTTCGGCAAGCCGATCGCCTCGTTCCAACTGGTGCAGGAGCTCCTCGCCGACTCGGCCGTCGACGTGCAGACCGCCCGGCTGCTCACCCACCACGTCGCAGGGCTGGTGGATGCGGGCGCCGGTCCCAGGGAGTACGCGACGGACGCCTCGGCCGCGAAGTACCACGCCAGTGAGACGGCGGTGCGGGTGAGCAACAACTGCCTCCAGGTCTTCGGCGGTGACGGCTTCATCGACGAGTACCCCGTCGGCAAGTACCTGCGCGACGCCCGCGTCCTCACCCTCTACGAGGGCACCAGCCAGGTCCAGAAGCTGATCATCGGCCGTGCCCTCACGGGGATCGACGCGATGAGCTGACGGAGTGACGGTCCGCCGGACCGCCGGTGCAGGCGGCCCGGCGGTCCGTCTTCCCCTCACCGCACGGACAGCAGCGGGCGTCCGCGACGGTCACCGCCTAGCGCGGTGCCCCGAACACGCCGGACAGGTACGCGGCCAGCCTCCGTGCGTCCGCCGCGGTCAGGCGCAGGCCCAGATAGCCGTCCGGCCGGATCAGGAACGCGGTGGGGCCCCGTGCAGCGTAGAGGCGGCGGAACTCCCCACGGCTGTCGTGGCGGGAGGGAAGGCCCAAGAGGCCGTCCGGCCGGGCGTCCGCCCCCAGAACGGCACAGCACCGCACCTGGCCGTGCGTGAGGCGTTGTGTCTCCACCATCAGTCCGGCAAGCGCCCCGAAGGACCCCGTGTCCTCGGCGTACAGCAGCAGTGTGTGACCCTCGTGGCCGCGCAGGACGTCGAACAGCCGCTCCGGAAACTTCGCGACGGTGCCGACGAGGCCACTGCAGTCCGGTGCCCGGTCACCGGAGCCGGGTCCGTGCAGGCCGGCTGCCCTCGGGCCCACGATCGGACTGCCCCGGTAGGCGACCAGCAGTTGGGCCTCGCGCAATATCAGCGTCGCCGGGTCCTCGGGATCGGCCTGCACGCCGCCCGCTGTCGCATGACGCACCGTGCGACCCACCACCTCCTCGCCCACGGGCCTGCGTTCGGCGTCGTAGCTGTCGAGCAACCGGGGATGCGCGGTGCCCGCCACGGCGAGTGCCAGCTTCCAGGCCAGATTGACGGCGTCCTGGATGCCGGTGTTCATGCCCTGCGCGCCGGTCGGCGGATGGATGTGAGCGGCGTCGCCGGCCACGAAGACCCGGCCGGCGCCGTAGCGGTCCACCAGTCGGTGACTGATACGGAAGACGGACGACCAGCGCAGCGCCGATGCGGTCGTCGGCTCGGGTGCGAGCCGGTCGAGAACGGCCTGGACGTGTTCGAGCCCCGGGGGCCGGTCGCCCTCCAGACCGTGTGCGACACCGTCGTCGGCGGTCCGTCCGGCCGTGGACAGCTCGGGAGGTACGAGCATGGACATGCGGTAGCGCGAGCGGCCCGGCAGCGGGATGCACACGAGGACGTCGTCCGGCGCGTCCTGCCTCCGGTGCGTCGAACGCACCCCGTAACCCGGCGGCAGACTCCAGTCGACCTCCACGTCGGCCAGCATGAACTCCTCGGGGAACGCACCGCCTTCGAACGAGAGCCCGAGCGCCTTGCGCACGATGCTGTGCGCGCCGTCGCATCCGACGAGGAAGCGGGACCTGACCTCCTCCTCGCCGCCGGACGGTGTGACGATCCGGCTCCACACCCCGTCCGCGTCCTGCTCGAACGAGACCAGCTCCACACCGCGCTCGATCCGCGTGTCCCAACGGGCGAGGTGCTCCTCGAGGAGCCGCTCGGTCTCGTACTGAGGGAGCGCGGCGAAGCCGTACGGCACCTCCGGCGGCAGCTTCATGTCGAAGCGCAGGTGTTCCGCGCCGTCGACGTACGTCAACTGCCCTCGCATCGGCACGGCGACGTCCGCGGCGGCGCGCGCCAGACCCATCCGGTCCCAGATCTCCAGGGTCCGCGGCTGGATCCCCACGGCCTTCGCGTACGGCAGCCTCGCCGGCAGTTTGTCGATGATGCGGCAGGAGACGCCGCGCCGCCGCAACTCCACAGCGGCGGTGAGCCCGACCGGCCCGGCGCCGACCACCAACACGTCGGTGTGCCCCACTGGTCTCTCCCGTCGAAGACGCCCTGCACCGCCTGACGTCACGGCTGCGCCCCGTCCATGGTCACCCGGCCGGCGGGGTCCGGCTACTTGTGCTCGCGCGCCCGGCCCACCGGCCGGGCACGGGCTGCGAAAGCGCCTTGCGCGGCAACGGCCGGAAGCGGCGGACAGTCCGCAAGGCACGTACCGCGTGCACGGTTTGGCGAGGCCCGCAACCCGGGTGCCACCATGCGGGGCCGACCCGGCGGGCCTAGCGTGGAGGAGGAGTGATGTCCTCGATCAGGACGTCCTCGTCCGGACGTCCTCGCCTGGCAGGAGGTCTGCCCGTGAGGTATTCGCAGATGCGCTGGCGCAGGGCATGCGTGATCGTGGCCGCGGCCGCGATGCTGACGGTGCCGCTGTCCACAGGAAGCGCGTACGGCGTCGCACCGGCGCTGGGGCCGTCCGTCTCCGCGTCGATCTCCGGCGACAACGACTTCCCCGAGCTCAGCCCGGCCGTCGCCGCGCGTCTGGACACCGCTGTCCGGCAGCTCATGCGCGAGGCGAACGTGCCCGGCGTGATGGTCAGTCTGTCGGCGCCCGGCAAGGGGAGCTACGTCCGGACCTTCGGCGTCGCCGACAAGGCCACCGGCGCCCCCATGGAGCCGAATCTGTACATGCGCATCGGCAGCGAGACCAAGACCTTCACGGTGACCGCGCTGCTCGAACTGGTCGACGAGGGCAAGGTGGGGCTGGACGATCCGATCGACAAGTACATCAAGGGAGTTCCCAACGGAGACAAGATCACCCTGCGCAACCTGGCGGGCATGCGCAGCGGTCTGTTCAACTACTCCATGGACGAGGACTTCGTCAAAGCACTGGAGTCGGATCCGAAGAAGCCCTTCACCCCCCAGCAGTTGCTGGACTACGCCTTCAAACACCCGGTGCAGTTCCAGCCCGGTGAGAGGTTCGAGTACAGCAACACCAACCTGATCCTGGTCGGCCTGGTGGTGGAGAAGGCCGGTGGCATGCCGCTGAACGAGTTCATCGACCAGCGGGTCGTGAAGCCGGCCGGGCTGCGCCACACCGTCTTCCCCACCGGCGCCGAGTTCCCCAGCCCGCACGCCCACGGCTACACCAATCAGACGGCCTCGGGAAAGGTCGAGGACACCGTGGACTGGAACCCCTCCTGGGCCTGGGCGGCCGGAGCGATGGTCTCCGACCTGCGGGACCTGCGCAGGTGGGCGCGTACGCTCGCCACTGGCACCCTGCTGTCCCGCGAGACGCAGGAACAGCGCCTCAAGACGGAGCCCACGAGTATCCCGGGTGCCGGCTACGGGCTGGGCATCTTCGACATCCAGGGCTGGATCGGCCACAACGGCTCCCTGCCCGGCTACGAGTCCCTCACCATCTACCACCCTGAGTCGCAGGCCACGCTGGTCGTGCTCCTCAACACGGACGTCCTGCACGACAACACGGAGCCCAGCACCCTCTTCGGCGAGGTGATCACCCGCATCGTCACTCCCGACAACGTGTACAACATTCCGGTCGTGGCGAGCCGGCCGTCGCCGTCGCCGACGTCCTAGGGACGGCAGACCGCCCCGTCCGCGTGGCGGCGACGCGACGGCACGAGGCACAGTGAGCCCATGAGCGGACGAGGGCTGGAGAGCGACGGGACCATCGCACGGGAAGGAGCGCTGAGCCTGTGCCGGTCGCTTTCGCCCCCGTCGTCGATGACGCCCACGCTCGGATCACCGAGATGTTCGACGCCACCCGGCTGCACAGCGCCTACCTCTACGGCAGCATCCCCCGCGGCACCGCCGTCCCCGGCGTCTCCGACCTCGACCTGCTTCTCACCCTCCGCGACGAGCCCACCGACGCAGACCATGTCGGCGCCGGAACGATCGAGGCCGCGATCGACCGTTCCTTCCCCCAGGTCAACGGCGTCGGCATCCTCCTGTCCAGCGCGCGCACGCTGCTCAGCGAACGAGAGCTCCATGACGGCGGCTTCTTCATCGCCTGCCTGTGCACCCCGCTGCTGGGCGGCGACCTCGCCGAACAGCTTCCCCGCTGCCGTCCCACGAGCGTGCTCGCCCGCGAGACGAACGGTGACCTCGCACGCGCGCTCCCCCGCCGGCGTGCGCGAGCGGCCGAAGCCGCCACGGAGGCCGACCGCAAGGCGCTCAGCCGGATCGTCGGCCGCAAGATCGTGCGCAGCGGCTTCACCCTGGTCATGCCCCGCTGGGGCGGCTGGACCAGCGACCTCGGAGAGTCGGCCGAACTCTTCGGCCGTTACTACCCGGAGCGCCGCGAGCAGATGCGCCTGGCCTCGGCCACCGGCCGCACGCCCTCGGCCGACCCGATGGTCCTGAGCCTGCTCGTCGACGACCTGGGGCCTTGACTCGCGGCCGAGTACACCGCCGTGCACGGCGAGAGAGCACCACGGCCCTGAGCCGCCGGAGCATGCCGACGGTCAGGGCCAAAGGGACGTCTCCCCCACTTCGTCAGGGGTCTTACGCCGAGGACTTCCGGGCGTAGGTGAGGAAGACCGCCCCGCTCTTCAGGGCGGTGTGGCCCGTCAGTTCCCAACCGCGCGGATCGAAACCGGCCTTGTGGGAGAAGAGCGGTATCCCGGTGCCGATGGTCAGCGGGCCCAGCTTGACGATCAGCCCGTCGATCTCGGAGTAGAGCGCGCCGGCCAGTTCACCACCGCCGAGCAGCCAGATGTCCTTGCCGTCCTGCTGCTTCAGCTCCCGCACCTTCGCGACCGGATCCCCGGCGACGAGTTCCACGGCGGGGTCCGGGCTCTCCGTCAGGGTGCGGGAGAACACCAGGTGCCGCAGGTGCGGGTAGGCGTCGGTGACGCCGGCGTGGAGACCGATCTCGTAGGAGCGGCGCCCTTCGAGAACGGTGTCGAAATGTGTGCCGCCCGCCGTGACGGACAGCGCGGCCCGGGCCGGGCCGGGGAGGGTCTCCGGGTACTCGGCGACGAGGTGCTGCACGTAGTCCTCGGGGATCGGCCAGAAGCCGTCCGGTCCGGTGGGGTCGGCACCGTCCGGTCCCGCGAGGAAACCGTCGATGGTGGAGGCGATGTAATAGACGAGTCTGCGCACAAGAACCCTTACGTTGTCCGTTGGTCGTGTGGAACCTCATGAGGCCGGCGTGCCGTCAGGCACTGCCTCGCATCGGCTTCCCGGCCGAAACGAAGTGACGTCAACGAGGGTACGCACACCCGCTGTTGACGTCGGTGGGGGCGCAGCCGTCGACCGGGTCTCCCGCCGGGGCGGTGGAAGAGCTCGCGCTTTCAAGGGCGGACCGCGGAGCAGGACCGGATCGACCGGATGCTCGCCGACGCCCGTCGGGGAGCCGGCAGCGATCCACTGCGGCGGCGTGTTCTGGTTCGACGGCGCGCAGTGGCGGGCCGCCCGAGGGTTCCTGGACCACTGCGAGCAGGAGGATCTGGACCCCATGAGCGAGTCGGGGTTCGACTACTGCCTCGACGACTACCTGTTCGGCCGGGAGTTCACACCCGAGGCACTCGTCGAGCACCGCGATGCCGTCGAGGGGTACGACGACGCGGCAGAGCGGGACGACGCACTGTTGCCATGCGGGAGATCTTCGGCCGCCACGGATGACATGACGCGGCGAGCCCCGGGCCGGCAGGGGCCCGCAGTCGCGTGGCGCCCTGATCGGGCGCCACGCGGACCTTGCCGTGCTTCCCCGCCGCGACGATCAGCGCGGCCCCGGCTGCCGGGTCCGGGAGCCCTGCTCAGCGCAGTGGGAGCCCGCGAGCGGACGGCTCGCGGCAGCCGTCACGGTCAGTGGAACGTGATGTAGCCGTTGCCGTCGCGGTCGTTCGCGCTCTTGGTGTAGGAGTGCACGTCGGCGCCGCTGCCCGACGGCTTGTAGAAGTAGATCGTGTCCCGGTCGTTGTTCCATATGAAGTTGCAGTTGTCGCGGTAGACGACGTTGCCGGCGTCGGAGTCCGTGCCGTTGCCGCCGCGGAGCTTCACGTAGTCACCGGGCTGCAGGTAGTGGTTGGCGGTGAAGGTGAAGCGGTTGCCGGCGGCGTCCTTGACGTAGTAGCCCCGGAGGTTGACGGTCGCCGACGACGAGTAGTTCTTGATGGTCAGGTACTCCTCGCGGGTGTTGCCGGTCGAGCAGCTGTTGGAGTCTCTGCCCGGTGCGTCGTACTGGACGCCGCGGAGCTTGAGCGCGGAGGAGTATTCGGCGGCCTGGGCCGGGCTCGCGGTCAGAGCGGCGAGTGTTCCGGCCGTGACGGCTACGGCGATGACGGCATGGATGCGCACGTGAGGTCCCCCCTCAATAGTGTGATGAGCGGCAGAAGCCTACAGACACGACGAGTCGCTTGTTAGCGTTTCAAGTTCTTATCCCGGACGATTCCGGATGCGCCCACACCGATCGGCCGCAGCGCGAGCGGTGGCCGGACGCGTGGGCGGACGCCGTGCAGCCGGACTTCAGGTGGCGAGGTCACCCGCCCACCGCTGTACCGGCACGGAATGTGACCCGATTGGGCTCTCCGCCGACCGTGGGCGGCGGGGTAACGGTTGTGTGGGCTCGGCTCGCCGCGCGTCGCCGCGGACAACGTCACCGCTTCGTCCGGAACCGGTGCGGCCGGTGCCCGTCACAAGGACAGGGAGGCGTCATGGGACACGGCGGAAACGTCATCGAGGAACTGACCGCGGACCACCGCGAGGTCGATGCGCTGTTCGAGAAGATCGACGGGCTGCCGGCAGCCGACCCGAAGCGGCGGGAGCTGGCCGACCGGCTCACCTTGGAGCTGGTGCGGCACTCGGTCGCCGAGGAGGAGTACCTCTACCCTGCGGTGCGCCGGTACGTCGACGGCGGCGACGACCTGGCCGACAAGGACCTCGCCGACCACGCCGAGGTCGAGCGCATGCTCAAGGAACTGGAGAGCTGCCGGCCCGTCGACGACCGGTTCGACACGCTCCTCACCCACCTCAGGACGTCGGTCACCTCCCACGTCCAGGACGAGGAGAACCGCCTCTTTCCCCTGCTGGCCGACGCCTGCCCCGCCACCGCGCTCCACGAACTCGGCGAGAAGATCCGCTCCGCGAAGAAGGCGGCCCCGACCCGGCCGCACCCGTCCGCTCCCGACAGCCCGCCGGCGAACAAGATCCTCGCGCCTGGCGCCAGCATGGTCGACC
This sequence comes from Streptomyces sp. NPDC002867, assembly GCF_053591895.1. Lineage (NCBI taxonomy): Bacteria > Bacillati > Actinomycetota > Actinomycetes > Kitasatosporales > Streptomycetaceae > Streptomyces > Streptomyces sp. NPDC002867. The sequence goes on from NZ_JBSFUR010000010.1 coordinate 142,589, forward strand.
ACCTGCGCGAGCTGCTCACCGGCCGCGGCCACCCCAGCTGATCCGGAGGTCGCGGATCACGGCCTCGTGCGATCGCTCACAGGTCGCGCGGGCTCTCGTTCTCCTCTGTGTTCCGCAGCGCGTGCACCAGTCCGGCGACGAGGTTCGCCCGCTCGGCCATGGCCTCGATCACCAGGTACTCGTGGTCGGCGTGGGCGCCGCCTCCGACTGCTCCGAGGCCGTCGAGAGTCGGCACGCCCAGCGCGGCCGTGAAGTTTCCGTCGCTTCCGCCGCCGACGGCCGTGCCCTCGATGCCGGGAAGCAGCCTCTTCGCCACCGCGAAGAGCTCGGCCGACGCCGACTCGGGCATCGGTGGCCGGCCGACAGCTCCCCGCACCGTGATCTCGGCCCCGTCGAGATGGGGAGTCAGTGCCGCGAACGCGGATTCGATGCGTTCCTTCTCGTCGGCCAACTCGACCCGGACGTCGACGACGACGGTCGCCTGTGCGGGAACGACGTTGTCCAGGGTTCCCGCGGACGCGACGGTCGGGGTGACCGTCGTGCCGATGCCGGGTCGGGAGAGCGCCGCGATGTCCAGTACCTGGTGCGATGCCTCGATCAGGGCGTTGACCCCGGCCGTGGGCTCAAGGCCCGCGTGCGACGCCCGGCCCGTGACGGAGACCTCGAACGTGCCGCACCCCTTGCGGCCGGTCTTCAGGGCGACGCCGCCGTCAGCGGCGCCTTCGAGCACGAGGACGGTGCCGCAGGCGAGGGCTCGTTCTTCGACGAGCGCACGAGAGGAGCGTGAACCGACCTCTTCGTCGGCCGTCACCAGGATCTCGACGCCACCTTCAGCCGCGCGTACCCCGGGGCGGCGCAGGGAGGGTCGCTTCCGCGGGTTCGAGCACCTCGGGTCCGCCGAACCGCGTCGCGGTGATCCTCCGGTACGGGATCTCGTTCATCTCTCCACCTTCCGTGTCGTGTAACAAAGTTATACGACATATAATCACCTGACCGAGCTCCTCCGGGCACGATCAGCAGATGAATGCCGTGTAACTTTTTGCTCCCGTCCACCGACACCGGGAGCCTCGCACCAATGGAGCCGGCCGAAGAACTGCGCTTCCTCATCCTGGCCGCACAGCGCGAGGGCAATCTCCAACTCGCCCACGGGCTCCGGCCGCTCGGGGTCACCCCCGCCCAGGCGGAAGTCCTGCGTCTGCTCGCCGAGCGGCAGCCGCTCAGCCTGTCGGGTCTCGGTGCGCTGCTGGTGTGCGAGAGCGGAAGCAACCCGAGCCGCTTGCTCGACCGGCTCGTCACGGCGGGGCTCGTGCGCCGCGAGGAAGGCAGCAGCGACCGCCGCCAGGTCCAGCTCACGCTCACTCCGGCCGGCCACGAGACGGCCCGGGCCGTCGCCGCGGTCGAGTCGGACCTGCACGCACGCATCGCCTCGGCCGCGGAGGGCCACGACGTGGATGCCGTACTCGGCTTCCTGCGCGCCCTGGTCGCGGGCCAGAAGTCCGGGGACGCGGTGGCCCGCCGCACGGGGCGGCCGGTGGCTTAGGGCGTCACAGCTCGCGGAGCCGGGCAGGGCATCCTTCACAACGTGCGCGCATCATCACACGATCCTCACAGCGCACCGTGCTCGACCCGCTCCAGCGGGGCTACCCGGAAGGCAGGACGCTTTCTTCGCCTCCGGGGAGGCCGCCGTGATAGCCGTCGCTCTGCTCCTGCCCCTGCTGCTGCTGGGTCTGCTCCTCGTGCTCGATCGCTACGAGGACTACATGATCGCCACCACCCGCACGCCGCGCCACGCGGACCGCACCGGCGTCAGTCGGATGGCGGGAGCAGCGGCCCGAGCGGCCCGAGATCCAGGTTGAGATCGTCCATGGTCAGCCCGTACTGGGCGCACAGACCTGTCATGCGGTCGTGCAGGATCATGAGGGTGGCCCCGAGCCTCTCCTCCTGTTCTTCGCTGAGGTCCCCTTGGTCCACCCGGTGCAGCGCCTGGCGCTCCATGAGCTGACGCAGCAGCTCGACCAGGGTGAGGACCAGTCTGACCAGGTCTCGTTCCACGGTGTCGGGGTCGGCGGTGATCCGGCGTGACGGGGTCCGCACCGGTGGTTCCTCTCCGGCCGGCGGCAGGTCGCGCGGTGTCGCGGGGAGCAGGTGGAAGGCGCGGGCCGCGGCGTCCGCCACCTCGTCGAGGCGATTCCTGGCGGGGTCCCGGTCCTCAGACGTCATGGCTGTCCCGCGAAGCGGCGGGTATCGCCCAGGGAGACGGGTTCTCGGGGCCGATGGACACGATCAGGGCACGCAGCGAGACGCGTACGAGATCGACGTCGGCGACGGACAGGACCACGTCACCGGTGATGACTGCCCCGCCGCTGAGCAGCCGGTCGAGCAGGTCGATGAGCGCGACCTGCCGCCCGTGCAGAGGTTCCGGCTCTGGGAGGTCCCGGGGCTCGGTCATGGGACCGCACCGCCCGTGGAGTCGTCGGAACCGGCGGCGGGCGTGGCGAACGAGTACGGCGCCCACGGTCCCGTCACCTCGACACGCACGCCCGTGAGCCCGTCGGCAGCCTGCGTCACCTCGGCACGGAACGCCTGCGCACGGTCCGCGTGCACCAGGTAGGCGTCGTTGAGGACGTTCTCGTCCACGGAAGGGGCCAGGGCACCCTGTTGGACGCGGTGGCGTGCGCGGCCGGCAGCGTACCGGCGCCCTGCCGCTTCGACCCGTTCGGCCGCCACCTCGGCGGCCCGGTAGACGTCGTCCCGGACGCTCTGCTGCGCCCTGCGCTGACGCAGATACGCGCGCCCGGGACCGAGGTCCGCCGCCTCGCCGGGCACGGGGGCAAAGGGGGCCGCGGCAGGGTCGGCATAGATCTTGACGCCCCACTCGAGGTGCCCGGCCAGCCGTTCCAGCCGCTCGTCGAAAACGCCGGCCCCGCCGTCCAGGGCCCTGCGCGCGCTGTCGTCGTCGAGGTACACGGTCGCCAGGCGCATGGGCAGGACCGTGGTGCGAGCGGCCAGTGCGTCGATGACGGCGTGGTGGGCGCGGGCAACCGCCTCCAGCCAGTCCAGGTCCTCCAGGTGCCGTTTCAGGGCCGCCTCGTGGAAGTCGTCCGCGGGTACGGGGCTGACGGCGAGCAGGAGCCGGTCGTCGCGGGTGGAGCCCATCAGGTGCACCGATGCGCCGGCGACACCGGTCAGTCCGCCCGCGACATCCGCCAGTCCGTCGGCGTCCCGCGCCACGGCGTAGGCGTAGAGCACCTGGTCACTCATCGCGTCCGCTCCTCCGACGACGCCCCTCGCGGGGGTCTCCTTGATGAACATCGTCGAAGCGCTGGACGTCGGCGTCCCGATCCGCACCGCGTACGACCACTGGACCCAGTACGAGCAGTTCAGCAGCTTCACCAAGGGTGTACGGAGTGTGTCCCAGGGCGACGAGACGACGAGCGACTGGAAGGTCAAGGTGGGCCCGTCGACCCGCGGCTGGAAGGCCACCGTCCAGGAGCAGGTGCCGGACGAGCGGATCATGTGGACCTCCGAGGGCGCCAAGGGCACGACCCGGGGGTGCGTGACGTTCCACGAACTCGCGCCGAGCCTGACGCGCATCGTCCTCGTCGTCGAGTACTACCCCTCCGGGTTCTTCGAGAAGACCGGCAACCTCTGGCGCGCCCAAGGACGGCGCCTGCGCCTGGACTTCAAGAACTTCCAGCGGTACGTCACCTTCACCGACGAGGAGCCCGAGGGCTGGCGCGGAGAAATCCGCGACGGCGAGGTGGTCCGGACCCACGAGGAGGCCGTGGAGGAAGAGGAGGAAGCGGCCGCGTACGAGGACGAGGAAGACGAGAACGGGTACGAGGAGGAAGCCGAGGAAGGCAAGGACGAGGAGGGATACGAGGACGAGGAATACGAGGGCGAGGAGGAGGAAGAAGAAGAAGAGTGAGAGCTGCGCAGCGTGCTGCACGGGTTCGGCGAGGAGACCCCCACGGCCCGCTTCGCCCCAGCCCGGACCGGTGCTGCGTACGGCTCGACCCGGCCGCCTGACGACGACGGGGCAGGACCGGACCGGCCGGGGGCACACGTCCGGTCTCAGCGAGGCGTCACCGACCGCAGGTAGGCGCCGAGTGCCGCGACGGCCGCCGGATTACGGGGGCTTTCCACCAGGTCGACGTAGTCCAGCACAAAGATGCGCCGGTGCTTGACCGCCGACACCTGGGCGAGCGGCGGGTAGGAGAGCAGGAAGTTCTTCTTCTGCTCCGCGGTGGTGTCGCCGTAGTCGTTGACGACGATGACGTCGGGGTCGCGCTGGACGACGGTTTCCCAACCCACCGTCGTCCACGAGTCCTTCAGGTCCTTCATGATGTGGTCGCCGCCGGCCTTGGTGATGATGTCGTCCGGCGCGGCGAAGCGGCCGGAGGTGAAGGGCTTGTCCTCGCCGCTGTCGTAGAGGAAGACCGTCGGCCGGTCCGCCCCCTTGGGCGCCTTCGCCCCGGTGGCGCCGATCTGCCGGCGGAAGTCCGCGATGAGCTTTCGCGCCCGCTCCTCCACGCCGAAGAGCTTCCCGAGGTTGCTGAGATCGGTGTAGAGCGCCTCCAGCGGCGGCATGATGCCCCGCGCCTTGTCGCGGCCGTTACGGCAGGACTCGGTGAGGACGTACGAGCTGATGCCGACCTTGCGCAACGCGTCCGGTGTCAGGCCGTTGTCCTCGCCGAAGCCGTAGTTCCAGCCCGCGAAGACCAGGTCGGCACGGGCGTCCAGGACGACCTCCTTGGTGATCCGGTCCTTGGAGAGCCACGTCACCTTGTCGTAGCCGGTTTTCCAGGGAACGCCGGTCAGGTCGCCCTTGTCGTCCGGCATGACGAAGCCGGCCATCCGGTCCTCCAGGCCGAGGGCGAGCATGATCTCGGTGATGCCCACGTCGTTGGTGACCACCCGTTCGGGGACCTTGTCGTACGTCACCTGGCGACCGCAGTTGGTCAGCGTGACCGGGCCGTTGCCCTTCGCCTGGGGCGTCGGTGCGACATGCGCGCCGCACGCCGTCAGGCTCAGGGTGAGCGCGGTGGCGAGGGCCGCGCGTCGCAGGGCGTGGATCATGGTGCTCCTCATCGGCAGGGGTACGGGGAAGCCGAGGACGTTCGTCCCGGCTCAGGAAGCGGGCAGGTCGTCGGGACGGGCGATGCGGTCGAACAGCAGTTGCACGGCGCCCGTCACCGGATGCCGTACGCGGTGTGCGCGCACCCCGAAGACGTCGGCCAGCAGCTCGGGAGCCAGGACGTCGTCCGGCGGGCCGGAGGCGACGATGCGGCCGTGCGCGATCACGTACAGCACGTCGCAGTGGCCCGCCGCCAGGTTCAGATCGTGCAGGGCGGTCAGTACGGTCGGTCCGCCCCCGGACTCGGTCCAGGGGGATCCGCAGGCCCGCACCAGCGACAGGACGTCCAACTGCTGGGCGATGTCGAGGTGGTTGGTCGGCTCGTCGAGCACGAGCACACGGGGCTGCTGGGCCAGCGCGCGGGCGATCAGGACGCGCTGCCTCTCACCGCCGGACAGGGACAGGAAGGACCGTTCCGCGAGATGAGCCGCGCCGACCCTGGTGAGCGCGTCGCGGCAGATCCGGGCGTCGTCCGGGGATGTGCGAGCGCCCGGGACCGGGCCGCGCCGGTGCGGCAGGCGCCCCATCTCCACCACCTGGGCCACCGTGAAATCGAACTCGGCCGACGAGTCCTGCGGCAGCGCGGCGAGCCGGCGGGCACCGGCGCGCGCGTCCATGGCGTGCAGGTCCTCGCCGTCCAGGCGCACGGTGCCGGCGGTGGGACGCAGCGCCCGGTACACGCAGCGCAGCAGCGTCGACTTGCCGCTGCCGTTCGGCCCGACGAGGCCGACGACCTGGCCGGGAGCGGCGTGCAGGGTGATGTCCCGGACGAGGCGGGCGCCCGCGACGTCGACCGACAGGTCCTCGATGTCGACACGCATCAGCGGCCCCCGAACGCGTAGCCGCGGCGGCGCATCAGCAACAGGAAGCAGGGCACGCCCACGACGGCCGTGACGACGCCCACCGGCACCTCCGCCGGGGCGAGCACCGTCCGGGAGACGACGTCCACCCACACCAGCAGCACCGCTCCCGCGAGGGGCGTCACGGCGAGCACCTGCCGGTGGCCGGCGCCCACCACCATCCGTACGAGGTGCGGCACCATCAGGCCGACGAATCCGATCGCCCCGCTCACCGCCACCACGGTCCCCGTGACGGCGGCCGTCACGACGAACAGTTCCCTGCGCAGCCGCCGGGCGTCCACGCCCAGTGCGGCGGCCGTCTCGTCCCCCATGGCAAGGGCGTTGAGCCGCCCCGCCGACAGGGCGAGATGGACCGTCCCGGCGAGCACGGTGGCGGCCGCGACCGGCACCGAGCCCCAAGTCGCCCCGCCGAGGCTGCCGAGCAGCCACATCATCGCCGACCGGGCGGCTTCGCCACGGTCGGCGCTGAACACCATGAGGGTGGTGACGGCCGAGAAGCCGTAGCTCATCGCCGTACCGGTCAGCACCAGCCGCAGCGGCGTCAGGCCGTGCGCACTGCGCGCCGCCGCGTACACCAGGACCATGGCCGCCAGCGCCGAGCCGAAGGCGGAGACCGGCAGCGCCCACATGCCCAGGACGGAGAACGCCCCCAGGAGGATCACCGCGTTGGCCCCGACTGCCGCCCCGGAGGAGATGCCGAGCACGAACGGGTCGGCGAGCGCGTTGCGGACCATGGCCTGTACGGCCACACCGACGGTGGCCAGGCCTGCGCCCACGACCGCCGCCAGGACGGTTCGGGGCAACCGGATGTGCCACACGATGGCGTAGGCGGACTGTTCGTCGGCCCGTATGGTGCCGCCGGTCAGACCGGCCCGCAGCAGGTGCAGCACCTGGCCCCACGTCAGGTCCGAGGCTCCGAGGCCGACCGCGCACACGAGGGAGAGGAGAAGCAGGGCGGCGAGTGCGCCGGCGAGCGGCGGAGCCGGTATGCGCCTGGGGACAGGCGGAGCCGGCGCGGCGGTGGCCGCGGACGGGGACAAGCTGACGGACACGCGTGCGGTCCTTCGCCTCGGGCCGCGTCCGTACGCATCAAGGGGTGGCCCTCATGACGAGGACGTGCGCCATCCCTCTCGCAGTCCGCGGCGAGCAGTCGGGAACTCCAGCCGTCCCACGGGTGATCGGGCTTGCGCGGCCGACCCTGACGGGCGATCGCGCTTACCGTTGCGGGTCAGCGCCGGATTCCCACCGGACTTCCCCCACGGGACGCAGTGCGCAGCGTAGCAAGCACGGTGGACCTCCCCGTTCAGCGCGTGGAGCCTCCACGGGCCGCGGCGAGGTCGTCGAGGTTCTGCGCCACCGCTGTGGCGACCGCTGTGGCTCCGACGCCGCCGAGGAACTCGTCCTTCAGCCCGCGACCCGCCGGGGGATTCCCGGCGAAGGCCATGCGGATGGGCGGCCGCTTCGCCGGTTCCGACGGCGCCGTTCGCAAGACCGGTGGAGGAACGGCTCCGGAAAGGCGGCACATGTCCGCGCCCGCCCCGTAGAATCGGCGCTCATGTCGAACCCTGATGACCTGCTCGTCGACATCGCCGCCATGGTGGAGTCCGAGCACTCCAATCAGATGTCCCTCACCGTCGTGATCCCCGGCGCCGTCATCACCGGACGGCTGGCTCCGGAGGCCGTCTGGCGGGAGCGAGTGGCCGAAGTGCTGAAGGACTCGAACCAACTGGGCGCCTTCTCCCCCGTGTTCACGAGGCCCGGAGGCTGGCGCGACCGGCACGGTGAAGCCCCCTCGTACCTGCACTTCCATGTCGCGAGAATTCTCCAGGGCAGTGTGGGGATTCCCGAGACCGGCGGCATGTACCGCATCGCCATCAAGGACGTGAGCGCCTGGACAGTGGGGGACTTCAGCTACTCCGACCGCTGAGCGGACGGCCTTCGTGGCGGCGGGCCGGGGACTCGGCGGACGGTCCGGCTCACGCCACGTGGTCGCTGTATCCGCAGACCCAGGCGAGTGCGTCGTGCACGCCCCGGACGTAGTCGCGCTTCCCGGCCTGCAGGGTGGGATCGTCCAGCTGGACCACTGCCGCGTCCACCTCGGCGGTCAGCAGCCGCAGGCCGGGAATACCGTCGGCGCCCGCACCGGTGACGGGTGAACGCTCCGCATGTCCCATCGCCCACTCGTAGGCCGCTGCCGCGCCGGAGGAGAACTCGGGCGCCGTTCTGCGTGCCGCCAGGCCCTTGAACACGAAGGCGACGTCCTCGTGCACCCTGACACCGATTCGCTGCTCGCCCTGCCGCTCGTTCGTGGTCACGTCGACCGACTTCCCTTCACCGGCAGCTCCTGACGTCCGCCGTCCAGGTCCTTCTCTGACCCGGCCCTGAGAGGTGAGTGGCCAGGTTCCCATATGTCCCTCCTGTTCCTCGGATGCGTTTTCGGTCGGTACCACGGACGGGTTCCCCCTCACCCCGCGCCTACGCGCACGACGACGCCCCCGCGTCCGAATCGCGCCGGCAGGTGCCCGGTGCGGGCCCCGGCGGCCCGGCACGCCACGCGTTGGTGACACCCCCGCCCGCCCGGGTCGATACTTGGGCCATGAACGGGTCCGCGCCTGTCGTCGGGGACCTGCGCAAGCGGGTCGGAGCCGGGATCTTCCGCCGCGTCGCAGGGCCGGCCGGTCCTGCCAACAGGGAGCGCATCCACCACACACCGGGACCACGGTGGTTCGGGCCCGAGCGGCCCATCCGTACCGTGCAAGGTGACGCGTCCATGTTCATCGGCGGGCTGCGCGCCCTCCTCCTGCAGTCCCTGCACCCCCTCGCGATGGCGGCCGTGGCCGCGCATTCCGGATACCGCGGCGACCCGTGGGGCCGTCTGCAGCGCACGAGCACCTTCCTCGCCGTGACCACGTTCGGCACCGCGGACGACGCGCAGGCGGCCGTGGACCGCGTCCGCGCGGTACACGAGCGCACACGGGGCACGACGGCCGACGGCCGGCCGTACCACGCGGCCGACCCGCACCTTCTGGGCTGGGTCCACGTGGCCGAGGTCGACAGCTTCCTCGGGGCCCACCAGCGCTTCGGCGCCCACCCCCTCGACGGCGCGGGCTGCGACGCGTACATCGCCGACATGGCACGCGTGGCATCTGCCCTCGGCGTACTCGATCCACCGCGCGACCGGCGTGAACTGGCAGACCGGATCGACGCCTACCGCCCCGAACTGTGCGGCACCACGGAAGCCCGCGAGGCGGCACGGTTCATCCTGCTCCATCCGCCCCTGCCGCTCGTGGCCAAGGGCCCCTACGCCCTGCTGGCCGCGAACGCGGTCACCGCGCTGCCCCCGTGGGCCCGCAGCTCCCTGGGCCTGCCGAACCCGGGCCCCGCCACGGAGACCGTCGTCCGTCTCACCGGCCACGCCCTCACCCGGGCCATCCGCTGGGCCCTGGCTCCCTCCCGCACCGCACCGACCGCGCGACGACCGCCTCGGTGAGGACGCGGAAACGGCCGTGCGGTCAGTTCCGGGGGATGCGCCCCTTGCAGTGCATCGCGGTGCGCAGCAGAGCGCTGTCGGCGCCGAAGCCGGGCTCGCGCGGCTGACCGCGGTGTACCAGAAGCTGCCCATCGGCGACCCGTTCGACGAGGGCACCCTCGTCGGACCACTCGTCTCCGGCACGGCGCCCGACGCCATGCAGGACGCCCTTGCCCGGGTGCAGGCACAGGGCAGGAAGATCCTCGTGGGCGGCAACCGGCGCCTGGCCGACGCCGCGCCCCGGGCCGCTTACGCCGAGCCGGCCATCGTCCGCGTCGACGAGCAGACCGACGTCGTCCGGGAAGAGACCTTCGCCCCCATTCTTTACGTGCTGACCTACGACACGATCGAGGAGGCCATCGCCCTGCGCAACGACGTACCGCAGGGCCTGTCGTCGAGCATCTTCACCCGTGACCAGCAGGAAGCCGAACTCTTCCGGTCCTCGGAGGGCTCCGATCTGCGGCATCGCCAACGTCAACATCGGCACGTCGGGTGCGGAGATCGGCGGCGTCTTCGGTGGCGAGCAGGAGACCGGCGGCGGGCGCGACTCCGGCTCCGACGCGTGGCGCGCCTACATGCGCCCAGCCCACCAACACGATCAACTACTCCGGCCGCCTCTCCCTCGCCCAGAACGCCAGCTTCCTCTAGGCCCGCACCGTCACAGCGGCCGGCCCCGCCGCCCCCTCCGAGGGCCCGCCCGGGCGGGGGCGCGCGACGCCCTGCTCATCCGGTCGGTTATCGTGTGGCCTCGGCCCCGAGCGGGCAGCTTGGTCAACTGTCCCCCCGTCGGGTGATGGTCCGTACGCCTTGACGGAGAACACGCGCGTGGCAAGCACGGAGACACGTCCGGCACCCCTGCCGACCGGCCTTCCCGGCATTCCCGGCCTCTTCGACCCGCCGTTCGTGGCCGACCCGTTCCCCACGCTGGCAGTGCTGCGGAGCACCTCGCCCGTCCACTTCGATCCCGGCACCGGCCTGTGGCTGGTCAGCCGCTATGCGGACGTGCGGAGCGTGCTGCTGGATCCGGGGACGTATCTGCCGGACAACGCCCAGCACTCCGTGACGCCCCTGCCCGTGCGCGTACTGCGCATCCTCGCCAGGGCGGGTTTCTCCCTGCCGCCCGCACTGGCCAACAACCGCGGCGCCGACCACGCGGACCTCCGGCGCCTGGTCATGCGCTTCTTCAACGCCGAGCGCGTCGCGGCGGCAGTGCCGATGGTCGAGCAGACCGCTGCGGAGATGCTGTCCGGTCCGCGGTCCCGCTACGCCGCCGGCGACCGCTGCGATCTGGCCGCCGAGTACGCGCGACTCCTGCCGTGCCGCGTGATGATGCGGCTCCTCGGCATCGACGGCGTCTCCGCCTCCACGCTCGCGACGTGGAGCGACGCCGCACTGGAACTCTTCTACGGTCGCCCTCCCGCCGAACGGCAGCTCCACCTGGCGGAGCAGGTCGGTGCGTTCCACCAGTGGCTGACCGCGCAGGTGTCCTCGGCCGCGGCGACGGACGGGCTCATCGGCGGACTGCGCCGGCACCGGAAGCCGGACGGCACGCCGCTGGACGCCGCGACCGCCGTGGCCGTGTGCTTCTTCGTGTTCATCGCCGGGCAGTCCACCACCGGGCAACTGATCTCCACGGCGCTCCTGCGGGCCGTGTCCGATCCGCAGGTCTGGTCACGCGTCGCAGGGGAGGACGGCTTCGCCGAGGCGTGGGTGGAGGAGATCCTGCGGCGGGAGCCGCCGGTCACCACGTGGCGCCGGGTGACCGCGCGCGAGACGGAACTGTCCGGTGTGCGCCTGCCGGCCGGAGCGCAGCTGCTGCTGATGCTGATGGGCACCGGGTCGGACCCCGAGATGTTCGACGATCCGGAACAGCTGTGCCCGCACCGGGAGAACATCCGGCACCACCTGGCGTTCGGTGCGGGACGGCACCGCTGCCTGGGCGCCTCCCTGGCCCGCACCGAAGCCGCGGTCGCTCTGCGGGCGGCAGCCCGTGCTCTGCCGGACGCGGCACTCGTGGAACCGGGGACGCAGCCGCCGATGCTCGGCCTGCTCTCCTTCCGCGCACCGCTTCAGGTCGTGGTGCACCGCCACTCCGGCCGGTGACGCGGCCCCACGGGTAGGCAGCGACGGCACCACCGAGGATCCGGTCCCTGTCCTCTCCTCGCTCGACACGCTCCCACCGGATCCACCCCCCGAACTCTGTGCCGGATGAGCATGGAACTGCGCACCAGCCCATGGGACCGCATGGCAGCGCGGAGGTGAGGGTGGTCCCGGCGCTCACGACCACGCAGCGGGATGGGGCCGTGCCGTTCCATCCCCTCATCCGCCCTGCGTGCGGGGCTCTTTGGAGGTTCGGACCATGCAGCGCACCCGTGTCCGGCGCACCGTCGTCGGCGCCCTTGCCGTGCTCGCGCTCGTCCCGCTGGCCGCGTGCGGCCAGGGCGGCGGTCCGCCGGCCTCGTCGTCTCCGTCCGCGCAGACGACGAGGGCGACTACGGCCGCGAAGCCGTTCGTCGGTGCCTTCCAGGAGCTCGAGCGCCGGTACGACGCGCGGCTCGGCGTGTACGCCGTCGACACCGGCACCGGGCGCGAGGTGGCCTACAAGGACGGCCAACGCTTCCCCTACGCGTCGACGTTCAAGGCGCTGGCCGCCGGTGCGGTGCTGCGCCGGCACTCCCCGGGCGGCATGGACGAGGTGATCACGTACTCCAGGGGCGACCTGATCACCCACTCCCCCGTGACCGAGAAGCACGTCGGGACCGGAATGACCCTGCGGGCGCTGTGCGAGGCCGCTGTCCGCTACAGCGACAACGCTGCGGCCAACCTGCTCTTCGACCGGCTCGGCGGGCCGAAAGGCCTCGACGCCGTACTGGAGGAGCTCGGCGACGACGTCACGCGGATGGAGCGCCGCGAGCCCGTACTGAGCCGATGGACTCCGGGCGACACGCGGGACACGAGTACGCCGCGGGCGATGGCCGGGAACCTGCGCGCGTTCGTCCTCGGAGACGTCCTGGGCCAAGCGGAACGCGCGCAGCTCACCAGGTGGCTGCGGACCAACACGACCGGGGACGAGCTGATCAGGGCCGGGGTGCCCAAGGGGTGGGTGGTCGGCGACAAGACCGGAACGGGCAGCGGTTACGGCGCGCGCAACGACATCGCCGTCGTGTGGCCGCCCGACGCCTCCCCCATCGTCGTGGCGATCATGTCGAACCGCAGCGAGAAGGACGCCGCCTTCGACAACAGGCTGATCGCGGAAGCGGCATCGGTGGTCACCGACACGCTGTCGTAGCATGATGCTCCGGCTCCAGGAGCCCTACCGGTGACCGGGCTCGGCCCAGGTCACGTACGGCGGTCAGGACGTCCGCCATCAGCGCGGGGGCTGCGTCGTCCGGTCGCGTACGTGCCCTGCGGCGCCGGCAGACCGTCAAGAGGCCTCCTGCAGAAGGTCAGTTCTGCGTCAAGCCCTGCGCCTGGGCCCACGAGGGGTCTACGGTCGCCGTCATGAGGCGCATCGGCGGATCGCTTCGGGGGCGAGGCGGGAGAGGCGCCGCCTCCCGTGCGCCACGGCACGGCGGCTGGGCGCTGCACGTGCGGTTCGCGGCCGTCTGCGCCGCCGTGCTCCTCACGATGCTGCTCGCCGTCGACGCGGTCGCGGCCGGACTGACGCCGGCGCGTACCGCGCTGTGGACGGCGCTGTCCGTCCTGCTGTTCGTCGTGCTCGTGCCGCCGAAGGTGACCGCGGGGGAAACGTCCCCGGGTTCGCGCTTCCTGGTGTCGCGCGGTCTGCTGCACGAGAGGCGCGTACGCATGGACCGGCTGATGTCGGTCCGCTGGGCGGACGGCGTGGCACAGCGCATCGTGCTGCGGGACACGGACGGGGGCCGGGTAGAGCTCGACCCGCGGGTGCTGGTCGCCGACCCGCCGCTGTGGCTGCTCCTCGACGAGGGCGGCCGGACAAGCCGTGCCGACGGGCTGCTGCTGTGCGGCGCGGACGTCATGCGCGAGCTGGCCGAACGGCTCGAACGGGAGATGGCGCGGAACGTCTTCGAGGTGTCCGGTCTCCAATAGCGGTTCCGGCATCCGCTGCAGCCGACGCCGGTTCACGGAGCGAACTGTGTCTCCACGGCGCGACCCGCGTTCTCGTGCAGTACCTCGGCGTGCCGCCGGGCGGCGCGGCGCTCGGTGGAGGTGAGGGTGTCGAACGGCTGGATCGTGACGGTCACCCGCTGTGCTGTGGCGCGTTGGCGCCAGGTGCCGGCGATCTCGCCGCGGACGATCAGCACGCCGGGGGGTGCCGTCGCGCGCCAGACGGCGCCGCGCCGGGGCCGGTCCGGCAGCAGGAGCTCGCGGTCGGCGAGTTCGGTCAGCGGATCGTACGGCGGCAGCAGCCGGACTTCGGTGGCGGCGGGCGCGGTCAGCAGCGCGTCGAGGTCCTCGTGGTGCACCCAGCCGCGCCGCCCCTCGACTGTGACCTCGGCGAGCAGGTCACCGAGCGGGTCCCACAGGCGCCGGGCGCCCGCCGGGGTGAGCGCCAGCCACTTCGCGAGGTCCGCCGGGCGTGCCGGGCCGCACCACCGCAGGAACCGGCGGACGAGCAGGCGGCGGCTCTCCTGCGGATCCGGTCGGCGCCGGCCCGTGGGCCGCCGTACGTAGAGGAACGGTCCTGCCGTGGACACCGCGATGCACAGCCCGGCCTGCAACGTGGCGTACCGGAACAGGGTGTCCTGGACATGGTGCACGCCGCAGCCCTGGCACCACGGGCGGAGCCGCACGTCGACCACCTCGCTGAGTGCGGTGCTCAGCTCGCCCTTGGTGCGTGCCCGTCGGTCGGCGGTCACCGACCGCATCGCTTCTGCGACTTGGCCGACCGCCGCGCCGAAACCGATGTCCTCGGCGGCCGGCTCGCGCCCGAAGGGACCGAGATGTTCCTTGGCCAGGTCGCGGGCGTCGTCCGGGCGGAGCGCTGCCGCGAGACCGGCCAGGTCCTCGGCCCGGTGCACGTGCGTAGCGGCGCGCATGGAGTGGACCAGGGCGAGGCGTTCGGCATCGGGGCTCTCGCCGCGTGCCTGCAGGGCGAGGGCCGCGGTGCGGCCGGGCGGGGAGTCCTGCACCCCGGGCACCACCACGCCGTCGTGCAGCGGGTCGTCGGCCGGGTGCTCGATACAGTGCACTGCCGCCCGGTAGTTCAGTACCTGCGCGCGGGTCACGGTGACCGGCTTGCGAACGGGGTCGACGTGGGCCATCACACCTCCAGGACCATGGACGCAGGCTAGGCCCTCTCTTCTGGATCAGGCCGGATCAGTGAGTGGGGGTCCCCCCACGCCCGCAGGGCGTAGGGGGAGGGTCTGGTGCATGGGGTCTCCCCAGGCCCGCAGGGGCCTGGGGGACGCATCGCAAGGCGGAGGACGGGGGCACCTCCCGGCCGAAGCCTGGGGGAGAGTCCACGCGGTGGGGGCACCTCCCAGCGGTAGCTGGGGGACGTCGGCGACTGACGACAACGCTGGGGGCGCCTCCCGTGCCCGAAGGGCTACGGGGGAGAGGTGCGGTGCCAGGGCACGCGAGCCCGGCAAGATCCGAAAGAGAGGGCCTGGGCCGCCACCGGCCCGCTCGCGGAAGCCGCGGGCGGGCGACCGTCCGTGTCCGCCTCCGGCCGGGGCGACACGGACGGCACACGAAACACGGACCGGCGGCTGGCGCACATCGAACGCGTCGCCGAGGCGGCGGAGCGGGAGGAGACCTGAGGCGGAGCCCTCCGGCGCCCGCAGTGCGCGACGGCTGCACCCGGCGGTGTCCGGCAGGGCGTGACACCGTGGAGGTGGGTCCCGGGCCGTCCGGTCCGCGAAACCGCACGTCTCCCAGGGGCGCCGGCGCCACCGATGCCCCCCGCCCGGTAAACCACTCCCGCTCCTTTTCCCCCGTTCGGCCCTCCCCGTTGGTCCGTTCGGCCGAGACGGGCTCCCATGGGGACGGGCCGGTTGTCGGGCCCGCGAGAGAAAGGCACGCCGATGTACGAGATGCGCGCCGAGGCCACAGCCGACCGAGGCGAACTGATCTGGCATGTGATCAGCAAGGGAACATCTGCCAGTCCCCTGTGCGGAGTCCCCCTGGAGTTGTCCCCCGCCACGGCACCCCAGCTCGAAGCAGCCGTCGAACGCTACTGCTCCTCCTGCATGGACGCCTTCAGCACGGCGCTGAAGAGCTCGTGATCGACGCCCGCGCGCTCATCCGGCGACGACGTCGCCCGCTCCGGGCGAGGAGGCCGCCGGTACGACGCGCACGGCCGGGTCCAGGCACCAGTCGAGCACGGCCGGCCAGGGCCCGTACCCGGCGTCGAGGTCCAGATGCGCGCCCCCGGGCAGGAGGTCGCTGTCCAGTCCCAACGGCGTCGCGAAGACGGCCGGAGCGCCCTCGGGGCAGTAAGGATCGTTGTCCGACGCCACCAGACGGGTGCCCCCGGGCGCCGCGGCCGCGACGTCGCGGGCCGTCACCCCGGAGTGGGCGAACGCGGCGATCTCCGGATGGCCGGCCGCCGTCTCCGGCGCCGGAGGCGCCACGAGCAGGACCCGGCCGGCCAGGACCCGGCCGGGCCGGCGGGCTACCGCGTGCAGCCACAGCAGGCATCCGAGGCTGTGGCAGACGACGACCTCCCGCCCCCGCAGAGCCGTGAGCCTCTCGTCCAGCGCGTCCAGCCAGGCCGGCAGGTCCGGCCGGTCCGGGTCCGGCAGCCGGGGGTACGACGAGTCGTGACCGGCGTCGCTCAGCCGCCCGTCCAGCCACCGCAGCCAGTGGCCGTCCGGGCGGTGGTGCTGCCATCCGTGCAGCAGCAGGAAGGCGGGGCGGTCGGGGGCGTCGAGGGGCATCGGCTCTCGCGATCTGTGCACGGCCCGGCGGCGCGCGGCGCACATGGGCTGAAGGTTCACGAACGCCGTTGTCCTGTGGTGCGGATGCCGCTTTCTACCAGCGCCGGCCGACGACGAGCAAGGTCCGGGCGGCTCGCCGTGCTTCCGCCCGGCGCCGTACGCCTCGCGCGCGAACCCGCGCCCTTGGCGGCGTGGCATGGCCGGCCGCCCCCCGCCTATCCGGACGTGGTGCCCAGGGGCAGCAGTTGAGGACGCTTCGCGGTGCGGCCGTCGCCGGAGGAGCGGCCGCGCAGACGGCGGCCGAGCCAGGGGCCGAGGAACCCGGCCGCCCAGCGCACTTCGGCCGCCACGGCCTGCCGCCCGGTGGTGACCGCGAGGGGCGACAGCGGGAGGGTCCAGGCGTCGCTGCTTCCCGGCAGCTGAAGGGCGTGGGCCACGGCCGCGGCGATGCGCTCGTGGCCGAGAGGACTCGCGTGCAGTCGGTCCGCGGTCCACAGCCGCGGGTCGGTGGCTACGGCGTGCCGGTCGGTGTCGGCCACCGTGACGTGGTGCCGGGCGGCCGCGGCGCGGATACGGGCGTTGAGATCGACGACACGGGACCTGAGCGGCCGGGCCAGCGGCGCGATCTTCGCGACGTCGGGGAAGGTGAGCGTGGCCACGTGGGCGCCGGCGGCCGTGAGCGCGGCGAACATCTCCTCCAGGTGCCCGGCCACCTCCGCCGCGTCGAACCGGGGCCGGAGCAGGTCATTGACTCCGGCGACGACGGTGACCAGGTCCGGGCGCAAGGCCAGGGCGGGCCGCAGCTGTTCGACACGGACCTGGCCGGCGAGACGGCCCCGTACGCCCAGATTGGCGTACCGGAGGGAGGGGTTGACGGTCGTGAGGTGCTCGGCGAGCCGGTCGGCGAAGCCCCGCAGGCCCGTGGAGTCGTCGCCGTCGCCGAGTCCCTCGGTCTGGCTGTCGCCCAGGGCGACGTAGCGCATGTACTCAGCCCTGGACACGGGACGCCTGCCTTTCCCGCAGTACACGCGCGATGCGCCGGCACCAGTCCCGATGGCCTTCTTCGAAGGCCAGGCCGCGCAGGCAGGTGAGGTACGGGCCGATCCGTTCGCCCCGGCACAGGAACTCCTCCTCGTCCGCGTCGCCCCGCAGTCGCCGCAGCAGCGCGCCGAGCAGCTCGATCTTGGCCTCGGCCGCGCACGCCCGCTCCTCGAGCTGCTCGATCACCGGCCCGGTGCCGATAGCGTCGGCGGCCTGGACCTTCACGAGCAGGTCGTCGCGGATGAACGTGGGCTTCGACGGGGCCGCGGCAAAGCGCTCCAGCTCCGCGACACCGGCGTCGGTCACCCGGAACAGGCGCTTGTTGGGGCGGGTCTCCTGCACCACCTGACGGCCCGTGACCAGCCCTTCCTTCTCCAGCTTGGCCAGCTCGGCGTAGAGCTGCTGAGGCAGGGCGTGCCAGAAGTTCGCGACGCCGATGTCGAACGCCTTCGCCAGCTGGTATCCGCTGTACTCGCCGTCCAGCAGCGCGGCGAGCACCGCGTGTCTCAAAGCCATCGGACCAGCCCCTCCCCTTCCCCCCACCGTGAGGGGAGTTACTCATCCATAAGACTAGTCAGGTTCTTGAGTATCAGGGAGGGCCGGGAGTCCGATGGCCGCTGGACGTGTCCGTCAAGCCGCCTGCGGGCTCGCAGCACGGCGTCGCGCAGGGCGATCTCGCGACCGTCGTGTGCGGTGACCGATCGCGTCCTGGCCTCGGCGACGGCGATGTCCCACCGGTCGGGGTCCAGGCCCGCCGCGATCTCCTCGGCGGTGAAGTGCACCTCGCGGGCCGTGGCATGCGAGACATGCACCTGCGGCGCCGATGGGTGGTGGCCGACGACGAGCAGCGTGCCGCCCGGCGCGACCGATGCGGCCAGCCGGCGGAACAGCGCGTCGCGCGCCGCCGCCGGGTGCACGTAGTGCGTGGACACCAGGTCGAAGTGTCCGGCGGCGGGCGCCCAGGTCGTGAGATCGGCCTCGATCCACTCGATCCGGCTCGCGACGGCGTCGCCGAGGGCCTGGGCGTGCTCGCGCGCCCGGCGCAGTGCGATGGCCGCGATGTCCACCGCCGTGACGCGCCAGCCGCGCGAGGCGAGCCAGACGGCGTCGGCTCCTTCGCCGCAGCCCGCGTCCAGTGCCGTACCGGGTGGGAGACCGCCGGCCTCCGTGATGAGCTGCGGATTGGGCCGCCTGGCGCCGGCGGCCGCGTGACCGCGGTAGCGCTCCTCCCAGAACTCCTTGCCGAACTCCTCGGACACACCCGTTCCTTCCTCGGACACGGCCCGTTCCTTTCCGTGGTTCACAGGCCGTGGCGCCGGTTGCCCGCCACGACTTCGCAGACGCGCGCCTCGGACTCGAGTGAGAACGGGTCCCGGTGGGCTGCGACCGCCTGCCGGGTCTCCTCGGCGACGAGGTCGGCGTTGATCTGGGCCGCCGCGGCGGCGCCTGCCGCGGCGGCGCCGCCGACCTGGGCGACGAGATCGGTGACGTTGCCGGCGGCCCACACCCCGGGCACCTCGGTACGGCCCGCCGCGTCGGAGGGGATGTGCTCGCCGGCCCCCGAGGAGTGCGCTGCCGGACGCAGTCCGAGCGACGTCAGGAAGCCGGCGCGCGCCACCATCCGCGGCGAGACCGCCAGCGCCTCGCGGCCGACCACGGTGCCGTCGCCCAGCCGCACTCCCACGAGGCGGTCGTCGGCGATCTCCAGGGACGCCACCTCACCCTCGACCACGCGGATGCCACGGGCGGCCAGCTGCTCCGCCTCCTCTCCGGCCGGCGTCGGCATGGTGTGGGAGAAGAACGTGACGTCGTCGCTCCACTGCCGGAAGAGCAGGGCCTGGTGCACCGACAGCGGCCCGGTGGCCAGTACGCCGACGGCCTGGTCACGGATCTCCCAGCCGTGGCAGTAGGGGCAGTGGAGCACGTCCCGGCCCCACCGGGCGCGCAGGCCCGGCACGTCCGGCAGCTCGTCGACCAGCCCGGTGGCCACGAGCAGCCGACGCGCCCGGACGGAACGGCCGTCGGTCAGCGTCACCTCGAAGTCCCCTCCGTGCTCCGACCGGAGGGACCGCCCGTCGCCACGAGCCACCCCACCGACCTCGCCGGTCACCACGTGACCGCCGTAGGCGCGTACCTCGGTCCGACCGCGCCCCAGCAGCTCGGCCGGCGGCATACCGTCCCGCGCCAGCAGTCCGTGCACGCCTTCGGCCGGGGCGTTGCGCGGGGTGCCCGAGTCGATCACCACCACCGACCGCCGCGCCCGGGCCAGCATCAGCGCACCGCTCAGGCCGGCGGCGCCACCACCGAACACCACCACGTCATAGCCGTTCCTCAGCTCATCGGTCACCGTGACCACCTCCGCGACCACCATGCGAGGAGCTGAACGATTGCCGCAATGATGGTTGCCGGAACGGCAAAAGCAGAGGCATGGCCCCGGGACCGGCGCTCAGCCGCCCCGGCGTCGCCCGCCGGCCCGGCGGCTCCCCCGTCACGGCTCACGGCTCACGGCTCACGGCTCACGGCAGCGGCGTACCGCCCGTGGCGTTGACGATCTCCGCCGTGATGTACGTCGCCCGGGGCGAGGCGAGGAAGACGTACGCGGGCGCCATCTCGGCCGGCTGCGCCGGCCTGCCCAGCGGGGACTGCTTCCCGAACTCGACGGTGTCCGGCATCGTCGCCGGGATCAGCGGTGTCCACACCGGCCCTGGCGCCACGGCGTTGACCCGGATGCCGTCCGACGCGACCATCTGCGCCAGCCCTTGAGTGAACGTGACGATCGCGCCCTTGGTCATGGCGTAGTCCAGCAGGTGGGGGCTGGGCTTGTACGCCTGCACGGACGTGGAGTTGATGATGCAGCCGCCCCTCGGCATATGAGGAAGAGACATCTTCGACAACCAGAACATGCCGTAGAGGTTGGTCCGCATCACACGGTCGAACTGCTCCGTGGTGATGGCGCCGATGCCGTCGGGCTGCGACATCTGATACGCGGCGTTGTTCACCAGGATGTCGATGCGGCCGAACTCCTCCACGGCCCGCTCGACCAGGCGGCGGCACTGCTCCTCCTCGCGGATGTCGCACGCCACCGGCACCGCCTTGCGCCCCGCGTCCTCGACGAGGGCCCGCGTCTGCCGGGCCTCGTCCTCCTCCTCGGGCAGATGGGTGAACAGCACGTCCGCGCCCTCGCGCGCGAACGCGAGGGCGACGGCGCGGCCGATGCCCGAGTCGCCTCCGGTGAGGACCGCCTTCAGGTCCCGGAGCAGGCCGCTGCCCCGGTAGCTCTCCTCGCCGTGATCGGGCGGCGGATCCATCGGTCCCGTCCACCCGGGGTGCTCCTGGTCCTGCTGGGGGAAGTCGGGCCGGGGATGCTCGGTTCCGGGGTCGCGGCCCGCGCCGTTGTCGTCGCGCACGGGAGCCTCCTTCTGTTCGGCTGCGGCGGTGGCGTCACCCGCCTACCCTCCGACCCTCCAGGAATGCGCGCAAATGGGACTTTCAGCTCTCTCCGGCCCACCGCCCCGCCGCTCAGCGGCGCCTCGTCGGGCCTCTGCACGGATTTCTGGGGCCGCTCCCCCGGCCGCAGCGCGTCCGCCGCCTCGCGGTCGCCGCTGTCGTCGTCGCGCACCTTCGTCCCGGCGTCCTCGACCTCCCGCCGGATCTCCTCGGCGCCCGTCCGCGGTGCGTGCTGCCGGTGCGTCGTGTCGTGGCCCATCGCCGTCTCCCGTTCCGTCTCGGGCACCGGGCCGTCCGCCCGGCGCTGTCACGGGCGGGTGCCCGCGTTCCGCCGCCCGAAGCGTTCGAGACCGCACGAGGGCGTCCCCGGACGGGGAAGGGGCATCCGGGCGGCGAGCTCCCGTAGGGTGCCGACCATGGCACGCCACATCGCCACCAACACCAGGGTGGACATCGAAGAGTTGCTGTCGTTCGTACGGCCCCGTCACCGCGCGATCCTGCTGACCCGCCGGGCCGACGGCTCGCCCCAGGGATCACCGCTCACCTGCGGCGTGGACGACTCGGGCCGAATCGTCGTCTCGACCTATCCGGAGCGTGCGAAGACACGCAACGCCAAGCGGGACGAGCGGGTCAGCGTCGTCGTCCTGTCGGACGACTGGAACGGGCCGTGGGTGCAGATCGACGGCACGGCGGAGGTCATCGACTCCCCCGAGTCGGTGGAGCCGCTGGTCGAGTACTTCCGCAACATCTCCGGAGAGCATCCCGACTGGGACGAGTACCGGGAGGCGATGGTGAAGCAGGGAAAGTCGATCATCCGCGTCACGCCGGAGCGGTGGGGTCCGATCGCCACGGGCGGATTCCCGGCCCGGCTCGCCGAGGACTGAGGCTCCCTGGCCGCCGGAATCCGCCCCGACGGGCTTCCCTCCCGCGCCGGGTTCAGCACCCCGTCACGGGTAGCTCACCGGATGCGCCACGTCGGTGGCGGAGTTGGAGGGCCCACTGCGGTCGTTGAGGTCTGTGTCCTGGCCCCCAGATCCGCATCGGCATAGCACCCGCATCGTCCTGGCAGGCACACCTGCCCGGCTACTCGAAGCGAGCCGTGTCGCCCGCTCCCCTGCGGACGATCTCTGCCTCCCCGCCGGAGAAGTCGATGACCGTGGTCGGCTCGGTGCCGCAGTCGCCCGAGTCGACCACGGCGTCCACGACGTGGTCGAGCCGCTCCTTGATCTCCCAGCCCTGCGTCAGCGGCTCCGCCTCGTCGGGCAGGAGCAGGGTGCTGGAGAGCAGCGGCTCGCCGAGTTCGGCGAGGAGGGCCTGGGTCACGGCATGGTCGGGGATCCGGACTCCGACCGTCTTCTTCTTCGGGTGCAGCAACTGGCGCGGCACCTCCTTCGTCGCCGGCAGGATGAAGGTGTAACTGCCGGGCGTCGCCGCCTTGATCGCGCGGAACACGTCGTTGTCGATGTGCACGAACTGGCCCAGCTGCGCAAAGTTCTGGCACACCAGGGTGAAGTGGTGACGGTCGTCCAGATTCCGGATCGACCGGATCCTGGTGATGCCGTCGCGGCTGCCCAGCTGGCACCCCAGGGCGTAGCAGGAGTCCGTCGGGTACGCGACGAGCGCGCCGGAACGGATGCTTTCGGCCAGACCGGTGATGACGCGTCGCTGAGGATTCTCGGGATGCACGTCGAAGTACTTCGCCATCCGCCGAGTCTAAGGCCCGTCCGCCGATCGGTCCCCGACCGGAGCCGCAGTGGGCCGGTGAGGCGGTCCGCGGCCGGTGCGGGCGTGCGCGTCTCGATCGCCGGGACGTCAACCGGGCGCAAGTGGAGGGCGGTTGACGGACGGACGGTCGGCCGGCGCGTTCGTCGGCCGCACCCCACGACACGCCCGGCGCGCGGGTTCCCGTGAGGGTGATCCCCGGCGACCATCCGGGCGCTTCCGCGTGGCGTTCCGGCGCGCGCGCCGCGCACCTGGTGTGGCCTGGCCCGGGACAGGTACCAGCCACGGCGGAAGGGAACGGGGCGATGTTCAGGAACACCAAGGCGTTCAGCGGTTTCTCGGTGAACGACCTCGGCAGGGCCAGGCAGTTCTACGGCGACACCCTCGGTCTGGAGGTCGAGGAGTCCGGTGGCGGGGACATGCGGATGCTGTTCATCACCCTCGGCAGCGGGGCGCGCGTGCTCGTCTACCCCAAGGACGACCACCGGCCGGCCGACTTCACGATCCTCAACTTCGAGGTCGACGACATCGACGCCGCCGTCGACGAGCTGGGGCGGCGCGGGGTCACGTTCGAGAAGTACCCCCAGTTCGAAGCGGACGAGAAGGGCATCGTGCGGCAGGCCGGCCCGACCATCGCCTGGTTCAAGGACCCCGCGGGAAACGTCCTCTCCGTGCTGCAGGAGCACTGAGCCCGGTGGGCCCGCCCCTCCGGTCACGGACGGACGGGCCCACCAGGTGATCTAGGCCGACAGCACCCCCTCGGTCACCGCCGCCGGCACGACGGCGTACCCGACGGCTCGGGTCGTGAAGGTCCCGCGGCCCTGGGTACGGCTGCGCAGCCGGGACGCGTAGCCGAACAGTTCGGCCAGCGGCACGGTCGCGGTGATCACCGCTGTGCCGGCCCGGGCGGTCTGGCCCGACACCCGGCCACGCCGTGCCGCCAGGTCACCGAGTACGCCGCCCACGGCATCGTCGGGCACGGTGGCCGTGACCTCGACCACCGGTTCCAGAAGCGCCATCACGCTCGCGCGCAGCGCCTCGCGGAGCGCGAGCCTGCCGGCCGTGCGGAACGCCATCTCCGAGGAGTCCTTGGGATGGGTGGCTCCGTCCGTGAGCGTGACCTGCACCCCCGTCACCGGGTGTCCGCCGAGGGGGCCTTCGGCCAGGGCGTCCCGGCAGCCGGCCTCCACCGCGCGGATGTACTCCTGCGGCACCCGTCCGCCGGTGACCGTCGAGCGGAACATCAGGTGCCCGGCGCCGCCGGACGGGTCGTCCGGCGTGGCCGCCGCCACATCGAGGACGACATGGGCGAACTGGCCCGCCCCTCCGTCCTGTTTGACGTGCCGGTGCACCAGGCCCGACACACCGCGGGCGACCGTCTCGCGGTAGGCCACCTGCGGCCGGCCCACGCCGACCTCCAGCCCGTGGGCGCGGCGGACCTTCTCCACCGCCACCTCCAGGTGCAGCTCGCCCATGCCCGACAGCACGGTCTGGCCGGTCTCGGGATCGGCCCGCACCGCCAGCGAGGGATCCTCTTCGACCAGACGCGCCAGTGCCGAGGCCAACCGGTCGGTGTCGAGGCTGCTGCGGGCCTCGACCGCCACCGAGACGACGGGATCGGCCACGGCCGGCGGTTC
The DNA here is from genome assembly GCF_053591895.1 of Streptomyces sp. NPDC002867. Taxonomy (NCBI): domain Bacteria; kingdom Bacillati; phylum Actinomycetota; class Actinomycetes; order Kitasatosporales; family Streptomycetaceae; genus Streptomyces; species Streptomyces sp. NPDC002867. Next base: position 166,822 of record NZ_JBSFUR010000010.1, read on the forward strand.
GAGGACCAGCGGCGCCGCCGGTGCGCACAGAGTGGCCCCGGCACGGGCGGACTTCATCCCGATCACCGCGACGATGTCCCCGGCCACCGCGTGGTCCACCTCGGCGTGCCGGTCGGCCTGCACCCTCAGGATGCGGCCGATCCGCTCGCTGCGGCGCGCGCCCGCGTCGAGCACCGTGTCCCCCTTCCGGATCGTTCCCGCGTACACGCGCAGGTAGGTCAGGCGTCCCGTCGCGGTCGAGTTCACCTTGAAGACCAGGGCCGCGAACGGTGCGTCGGGATCGGCCACGCGCTCCTCGACCGCTCCGTCGCGGGTGCCGCGCACCGCCGGAACGTCCACGGGCGACGGCAGGTAGGCGACGACGGCCTCGAGCAGCGGCTCGATCCCCCGGTTCCGGTAGGCCGAACCGCACAGCACCACCACGGCCTCACCGGCCAGCGTCAGATCGCGCAGAGCCGACCGGAGTGTCACCGCGGACAGAGTTCCCTCGCCGCAGAACTCCTCCAGTGCGCCCGGGTGCATTTCCGCCACCGCCTCCTCCAGGAGGGCGCGGCGCCGCAGCGCCTCGTCCCGCAGGGAGTCGGGCACGGGACCTTCCTCGACGGTGTCGCGTCCTGTGCCCCACACGAGTGCGCGCATGCGCACCAGGTCCACCACGCCGGTGAACTCGTCCTCCCGTCCGATCGGCAGCTGGACGACGAGCGGGACCGTGTGCAGTCGCTCCCGGATCGAAGCGACCGCGGTGTCCAGGTCGGCGCCCGCGCGGTCCAGCTTGTTGACGAAGGCGATCCGCGGCACCGCGTGCCGGTCGGCCTGCCGCCACACCGACTCGCTCTGCGGCTCGACACCTGCGACCGCGTCGAACACCGCGATCGCGCCGTCGAGCACCCGCAGCGACCGCTCCACCTCGTCGGAGAAGTCGACATGGCCCGGCGTGTCGATCACATTGACGCGGTGCCCCTGCCAGACGCAGCTGACGGCAGCGGCGAAGATGGTGATGCCACGGTCGCGCTCCTGGGGGTCGAAGTCGGTGACGGTGGTCCCGTCGTGGACCTCGCCGCGCTTGTGGGTGGTGCCGGTCAGGTAGAGAATCCGTTCGGTGACGGTGGTCTTGCCGGCATCGACATGGGCGAGGATGCCCAGGTTGCGGACGGCGGTCGGCTGGTTGCTCGCATGACGTCGCGGGGTGGTACGCACGGCCCGAGGCCTTTCGTGGTGATCTGGAGTTCACAGGGCAGCGCGATTTCCGGACGAAGCGGGGCCCGATCTCGGGCCCGGCGGAATCTCCTGGCACGGCTCGACGGCACGGCGCCGGCCGTGCGGTGGCGCACCGGGCAGCGGTGGGTCAGGAGTTCGTCACGGACATCCAGTGGCGGCCGCGCAGCCGGCACCGGGCGCACGAAGACACCAGGATCACGTCGAACCGGGACCGGGGAACGGCGACAGCGGTGCGGTGACACATTGCCGGGCTCCCCTCGTTCGTCTCACTCGTCGACCACGCATGCGCTGCGGTGATCGGCAGCGTGCGAAAGCGAGTGTAGGAAGCCTGCAGGGGCCCGGGCATCCGATTATTCGCCTGAGCCCGTTGCGCCGCGCCCGTCGGCGCCGCACCTGCTCCGGGCACGCGAAGGCCCCGACCGGCGGGCGGTCGGGGCCTGGTGACGAGAGGTCAGTTGGCGTCGACGAGGTCGTGCGCGGGCACCTTCACCGTACGGGCGCCGGGCACGCCGCCCAGAACGACCTTGCGGAGCGCGCTGTTGTTGTTCAGGTTGGTCTCCTTCAGCCTCTTCTCCGGGTTGGCCAGCACCTGGATGTAGTACGTGCCGTTCGGCAGGTCGGTGATGTCGAAGGACTGGCCGGGCAGGTCCTGGGTGTAGGTGTCACCGGAGCCGACGTCGAGGACCTCGCGGACGGAGATCGAGTTCTCCTGTCCGCAGGCGGTGGAGAGGTCGGTGTTCTCCGGGTGCCAGTTGGCGTTCTTCACCGTGTAGTCCACGGCGTCCGTGTTGGCCAGGCAGAACGCCTCCTTGCCGCTGCGCACCGCCTCCTTCTTGTCCGCCTTGAGGAGCCGGTAGCTGGCGAAGTCGGTGAAGTGCCAGTGCTCGTGACCGGGGCGGGGGTCCCACTCCATGGTGCCGGTCGGCGTGTATCCGACCTGCTTGCCCTTGGCGTCGTAGAAGTACTGGTAGGCGTCCATCAGCTTCTTGCCGGGAGAGCGGAAACCGTCCACGACCAGCTGGGCGGGGCCCGCGTTCCACACGTTGGCGCTGAAGGCGAGGTAGTCCTTGCCGGGAACGTCGTCGCCCCCGTCGCTGATGGTGATGCCGTAGGCGGGCAGCGACCGCAGGTCGGGCTTGGGGACGTCGGGGACGGCGGCGCGGCCCGTGGGCCGCTGCGCGTTCGGCTTCAGGGCGGGCGCGCGGCGCGAACCGTCGGTCTGCCCCGTGCCGTCGCCCACCCTCGCGGCGGCGATCCCGACCTTCTTCAGCGCCCACGGCAGGGCGGGAGGCGCCGGCGGGTAGGGGCCGTGGCCCACGTTGAACGACGGACCGGCACCGCTCGTCGGGGCCGCCGGCGGGGCGGTGCGCTGCCCCTGGTGGTGGGCGTGCCCGGCCGCGTGGGACCCGTGCTGCGCCGCCCGCGCCGCGCCCCCGCCCTCGTCCCAGCTGCGTTCGCGCACCGTGAGCTTGATCGTCTGAGGCTTGTCGGCGATGCCGAAGTGGTCGCGGTAGCGCTTGGCGACGGACACCTTGGCGGTGTACTTCCCGGCAGGCAGGTCGGTCTTCTCGGAGTAGTAACCCGCATACGTGTTGGAGGCCCAGCCCTTCTCTATCCCCCACACCGAACCGAGGGTGAACGGGTTGACCGGGCAGCTCTGGGGATAGTGCGACGTGGACGGCGCGTCGGGGCGTACCCGGCCGGAGGCGTTGTTCGGGCAGAAGGGCTCCGCCTTCTTGAGCACCGTCCTGCCTGCCGCGTCGGCGACCGTGATCTCGGCGAATCCCGGCAGTCCCGAGAAGTCCTTCACCAGGCCCGCGGGAAGCGTCTTCGTCCGGGTCGCCTTCCCGTCGCGGATGATCTGCGTGGCGACCACGGGGTCCTTGTAGGACTTGCGGGTCACCTTGAGCTCGAGAGGGCCGTTCTCGGCGGTGAGGTAGGTCCCGAGGTCGAGGTAGACGCCCGGCTCCTCCTTCCACGAGTCGAGGGTCACGGACGTGGACGCGGCGATGAGGCTGAGCTTCGGTGCGGGCTGGGCGGCCTGCGCCTGCTTCCCGTCGGGCGCGGCGGCGACGACGCCGGCGACGACGGCGATCGCCGCGGCACCGGCGATCGCCGGACGCCTGAGGCGGGACTGGGGGGTTCGGGTCATCATTCCTCGTTCTCGGTCTCGGACGTGCGTGCGGGACGGTGGACGATCCATCGCGCTGGGCCGGCTGGGCGGCCGGGGCTGCGTGGGCCGGTCCCGGGCCTGGCGATGAGGTCGCAAAGTTGTGTGTGTGCGCTGTGAGAGGGAGGTGAGGGGCCGGAGGTTGTCCGCCGATGCGCATACGGCGGATCGTTGGCCGAAATCGGCTCCTCGGGCGTGCGATCCGGTCGCCGTGGCCCCGTTCTCCCTTCACCGTCGTCGCGACTGTGGTAGCTCGCCGCGGGTTCGGCCTCGGGGCGTGGCCGTGCGATCCTGAGCTCATGGTCAGCGCGAGCAATCACGAGCGGGTGCGTCGGAGTTACGACACGGTGGCCGAGGAGTACCGGGCGCGGATCGCGGGCGAGCTCGCCCACAAGCCCTTGGACCGGGCGCTCCTGGCGGCCGTCGCCGAGGAGGCGGGACCCGGTGCGCCGGTCGCGGACCTGGGCTGCGGGCCCGGACATGTGGCGGCATGGCTCGCGGACCACGGGGTCCGGCCGGTCGGGATCGATCTCTCCCCCGCGATGGTCTCGGCCGCCCGCCGCGAGCACCCGGGGACGGAGTTCCGCGAGGGCGACCTTCTGCGTCTTCCCGCCGCGGACGGCGAGTTCGGCGCGGCCGTCGCGCTGTACTCCGTCATCCACCTGCAGCCCGCCGAACTGCGCCCGGCCTTCGAGGAGATGCGCCGCGTGCTGAAACCCTCCGGTCTGCTGCTGGTCGCCTTCCATCGCGGTGCGGAGGTCCGGCACTTCGCCGAGTGGTGGGGCCATGAAGTGGACGTGGATTTCCACTTCTTCGCCGGCGAGACGGTCACGGCGGCGCTTCGAGAGGCCGGCTTCACCATCGAGGCGACGCTGGAGCGGGCCGCCTACCCCGAGGAGGCGGCGACCGACCGCACGTACGTGATGGCCCGTCCGTCCTGAGGCGCGGCGTGGACGGCTGCGGGTGGCGGATCGGGATCGCCTGCAACAGCGAGGGTGAGGCGGACGGTTGACGTATCGTCGGCTTCCGAGCCGGCCGGTGCGGGGAGTACGACGTCCCTCCGGGCCTCCGCGCCCGAACCGCCTCGACCGGTTACGACGATGTCCACGACAGGGGAACCATGCGCGCAGGCGTCTATCTCGCTCACCCACGGCCCGGCAGTTTCAACCACGCCGTGTTCGATGCCGTGGTCGAGGAACTGCACGGCCGCGGATGCGAGGTGCTCGCGCACGACCTGTGCGCCGAGGGGTTTCCGCCCGTACTCGCCCCGGACGAGACCGGGACGGTCGCTTCGGCCTCCTCGCCCGTCGAGGCGAAGGTGGCCCTCCACCGGGCGGAGGTGGCCACGCTCGATGCCCTGGTCTTCGTGCACCCGAACTGGTGGGGCATGCCACCCGCTGTTCTCACGGGATGGGTGCAGCGCGTCCTCGCTCCGGGCGTGGCGTACAAGCTCGCGTCCGCGGAGGGCGAGCCGGCGGGGCTGCTGACGGCGGGCCGTGCCCTCGTGCTGAACACCTCCGACACTCCCGCCGACCGTGAACAGGACGAGTTCGGGGACCCGTTGGAACGGATCTGGTCCGCCTGTGTCCTGCCCTACGTCGGAGTCGACGACGTGCGGCGCGTCGTCTTCCGCACGGTGACCGATTCCACCGCCACGTCCCGCGCCACGTGGCTGCGGGAGGCGCGCCGGCAGGCCGCCGCACTCCTGGACTGACCGAGTCCCTGCATCCCCCGACGCGCGAGGCCGGCGTCAGCGGACGAGGAGCCGGCGGACCGGGGCATCGGTGGCCCACTCCTGCCAGGCGTCCGAGGACCATCCCCGCTCGTGGACGAGAAGGTGATAGGTCTCGGGCGCCGGCACGGCCAGGGCGATGTCGGCGGCTCTGGCCGCGTCGGTCCCCGGCCGCAGCGCGCCCTCGGCGTCGAGCGCATCGGCGAACCGGAGCTGCCGCTGCGCCGGCTGCACGCCCGTATCGGTGTGAGGGACGACTGACACCGGAGGGCACCCGCCGCCGTAGCGCCGGGCCGGCCGCGGGAAAAGCGTCCGCCGCGCCCGCCCGGGGCGCGGCCGACGTCACCCGATGACCGTGTCAGGCGGTCTCGAAGCGTTCCCAGACCCGGTGGCCGCCGAGGAGCCGGGTGATCTCGGTGAGCGTGGCGTCCCCGCTGTCCCCGCTCACCACGCCGGGCGCGCCGGCGGGAACACCGGCGGCCTCCAGGACACCGGCCGCTCCGTTCCAGCCGCCGATGGCCTTTCCGTGGCGATATGCCTCGGAGACCATCAGAAGCACGCGCGGGTCGGATGCGACGTTCTGCCGGGCGACGGCGTCGCCCGCCTTGGCGTCCCGGGCGCCGAAGGCGTCGTCCGCCGGGCCGGGGGCTCCGGCCAGGACCAGGGCGTCGAATTCGATGGACCGGGCAGTCGCGAAGGTGCGCTGGACCGCGACCGGGTCGCCGTCCGCGCCCAGCTCGCCGCCGGTCGGCGCGATGACGAGCGGGACCATGCCCGCGTCGAGCACGGACCGGCGCACCGCCCGGACGCCGTCGAGGTCGCAGTCGGCGTCGGCGACGATGCCGATGACGCGGCCGTCCACCGGCCAGGTGCGGCCGGTCTGGGACAGAGCCGGACTGGGTTCGACGGACGCCAGGGGTTCGGTCGGCTTGGGAGCGGGCAGCCCGAGCGCGGCGGCGACGCCTTCGCACAGCTCGGGGTCGATGTGGGCGAGCACCTGCAGGCCCCGCTCCTTGATGGCCTGCTCGTAGCACTTGCCCAGTTCGAACGAGTAGGCGGCGATGATGTGCTCGCGCTCCGGCGGGGACATGCTCAGCCAGAACCGCCGGGGCTGGCTGAAGTGGTCGGCGAACGACGCGGGCGCCTCGCGGACCTTCTTCGCCGCCGGCACGTCGAGCGGCACCTCGACGTAGGCCGCCGTGCCGGCGCCCGCCTGGAACGGGCAGCCGCCGTCGAGGGAGTTGGGCCGGTAGGGGGCGACGCCCCGGTGCACGGCCGTCTGGTGCATGCCGTCGCGCGACATGTCGTTGACCGGTGCGTGGGTCCGGTTGACCGGAATCTGGGCGAAGTTGGGTCCGCCGAGGCGGCTGATCTGGGTGTCGAGGTAGGAGAAGAGCCTGCCGGACAGCAACGGGTCGTCGGTGATGTCGATACCGGGGACGAGGTGGCCGGGGTGGAACGCCACCTGCTCGGTCTCGGCGAAGAAGTTCGAGGGGTTGGCGTTCAGGGTCAGCAGGCCGATGGGCTGCACCGGCGCCAGTTCCTCGGGGACCATGTTGGTGGGGTCGAGGAGGTCGATGCCCTCGAAGGTCTGCTCCGGGGTGTCGGGGAAGGTCTGGATGCCGAGCTCCCACTGTGGGTGGGCGCCCGCCTCGATGGCGTCGGCCAGGTCGCGGCGGTGGAAGTCGGGGTCCATGCCACCGGTGATCTGGGCCTCCTCCCAGACCATGGAGTGCACGCCCAGCTTCGGCTTCCAGTGGAACTTGACGAGCGTCGTCGCCCCTTCGGCGTTGACCAGCCGGAAGGTGTGGACGCCGAAGCCCTCCATCATCCGGAAGGAGCGGGGGATGCCGCGGTCGGACATGTTCCACAGCGTGTGGTGGGTGGCCTCGGTGTGCAGGGTGACGAAGTCCCAGAACGTGTCGTGCGCGCTCTGCGCCTGCGGGATCTCCCGGTCCGGGTGCGGCTTGCCCGCGTGGATGATGTCGGGGAACTTGATCGCGTCCTGGATGAAGAAGACGGGGATGTTGTTGCCGACCAGGTCGAAGGTGCCCTCGGTCGTGTAGAACTTGGTCGCGAAACCGCGGGTGTCGCGCACGGTGTCGGCCGAGCCGCGCGAGCCGAGCACGGTCGAGAAGCGGACGAAGACCGGTGTCTCGACGTCCTCGGCGAGGAACGCCGCCTTGGTGACCTTCGCGGCGGTGCCGTATCCCGTGAACACCCCGTGCGCGCCGGCGCCGCGCGCGTGCACGACGCGCTCGGGGATGCGCTCGTGGTCGAAGTGTGTGATCTTCTCGCGCAGGTGGTGGTCCTGGAGGAGCACCGGCCCGCGGCTTCCCGCCTTGAGCGAGTGGTCGGTGTCGTACAGCCGAGTGCCCTGAGCCGTGGTCAGGAACGCGCCGCCCTGGGCGAGGGCCGCCGGGCCGGCTCCGGTCTCCTGGCCGGTGGGACCGACCGTCGCCGGTCCGCGCTGGTCCGGCTTGGGCGGGAGGGGGTCGCGGGGTTCGGTCGGTTCCTCGAAGGCCGGCGGCTGCGGAGCGGGCTTGCCCGGGATCTCGTCGGCGGGGCCGGACGTGTTCCGGTTCAATGTGTCCTCCAGGGGTACGGTGACCGGACGCCGGAACCTTCACCGCCGCCACAGGCGGTACCGGCGGCCCGGTACCTGACCCACCCGATTCTTCTGCGGCGGGCGCCCGGAAGCAGCCTGAGTACCCCCATTCCGGGGGGCGAACCGGGGCGGGAGGACTGCGGCTATCCTGCGGCGGTGCCGGTCCGAGGGACCGGCTCGCCCAGAACGACGCGTTCACCCTTGATGCCGTGCCCCGGTGACCGGCACGGCAGGAGACGGAGCCTTGATGGACCCTCAGCACTTCCGGCGGATCACGGCGTTCGTGGAGGCGCGGCTCACCCCGCTCTTCGACGCCGCGACGGGCAGCACGCACGGCTTCGGGATGGACGACACCTCCCGTGCCCTGCGCGCCCTCCGCGCCACCGTGCTCGCCGCCTCGGCGGTGGAGGGGGTCTTCGAGCAGCGCGACCGGGCCGACGGGGAGATCCGGCACATCGCCGACCAGGCGCTGGCCCACAACTGGGACGTGCTGCGGCGCATCGCGAGGAACTGGGAGGACCACCCGGACTTCCTCCGCGAGTTCAAGCGCGAGTCCTGGCAGTTCGACGACGAGCTCGCGCCCGCGGCCGCCGCGGAGGGCTGAGCCGCCGGGCCGGCCGCCGACCGTTCGACGGTCAGCGGCCGGCCATCGGCACCAGGCGGGCGGCGGCCTGTGCCCTTGCCGCTTCCAGCAGGGCGAGGAGCACCGACTTGCTGGACTCGCGATCGCGCACGTCGCACAGGATGACCGGCGTGGTGGGTTCGAGGGCGAGGGCCTCACGCACCTGCCGGCTCGTGCAGTCCCGCCTGCCGTCGAAGCAGTTGACGCCGACCGCGAAGGGGATGTTGCGCTCCTCGAAGAAGTCCACCGAGGCGAAGGAGGCGTCGAGCCGCCGGGTGTCGGCGAGCACGACGGCGCCCAGCGCACCGAGTGCCAGGTCGTCCCACATGAACCAGAAGCGGTCCTGCCCGGGCGTGCCGAACAGGTAGAGCACCAGTTCCGGGGAGACGGTGATCCGGCCGAAGTCCATGGCCACCGTGGTGGCGTACTTGCCCTCCACGCCCGCCAGGTCGTCGATGCCCCGGCTGACCTCGGTGATGCGTTCCTCTGTCTCCAGCGGGGGGACCTCGCTCACGGAGCCCACCATCGTGGTCTTGCCCACGCCGAAGCCGCCCGCGATCAGGATCTTCAGTGCCGTCGGCATGATCGGCTCAGAGCTGGCGGATAGCATCCATCACCCTTTCGATGAGTTCCACGCTCGGTTTGTCCGTCTCCGACGGCGGGGCCTGGACCAGGATCAGCGAGGCGTTGAGCAGGTCCCCGCACAGGACCTTCACCACGCTGACCGGAAGGTCGAGGTGGGCAGCGATCTCGGCGACGGCCACGGCGCGGTCCCGGCAGAGTGCCAGGATGTCGGCCGCCTCCGGCTCCAGCGGCTCATTCCCGGCGTCGTCCGGGGACCGTGTGACGACGAGCGTGATCAGCGCGAAGCTGTGCTGGCTGTGGCGGGTGCGCCCGCCGGTGATGGCGTACGGCCGGACGTGACGTCCGGCCTGCCCTTCTTCGAACCACGGCGCTTCAGGCATCCTGGATGTGACCGTGGAAGGAGTTCTGGACGCGCGGCGCGGCACTGAGGTACTTGCCGACCTTCTTGACGAGCGTGCCCATCTCGAACGCCATCATGCCGACGTCCACTTCCTCGGAGGCGATGGCCGCCAGTCGCGCTCCGCGGCCCGCGGCGGTGACGAAGAGGAACGCCCGGTCCATCTGGATGACCGTCTGCTGGACCTCACCCCCGTGGAAGTGCCGGGCAGCGCCGCGGGCGAGGCTGTGCATCCCCGATCCGACGGCGGACAGGTGCTCGGCGTCGTCCCTGCCGAGATCCTTCGACTTGCCGATAAGGAGGCCGTCCCCGGACAGCACGATGGCGCAGCGGATCTCCGGGATCTGGTCCACGAGGCTGTCCAGTAGCCAGTCCAGCTGGGGAGCGGCTTGTACCTGCTCAGTCATTGCTGAATGTTCCCTCACAGTTAGTTGGCGCCATGGTCAGGCGAGTCCGCCTGACCATCGGCACCAGCCGACTTGTCCGTCTCGGTGATCCGTGCCCGCTTCATCCCTTGCTGGATGGCCATCATGGCGCGGGCCGAGTCACCTGGCGAGAGACCACCGGTCTCCTCCTCGTCGCCCCGTGCCTGAGCCTCGGCCTCCGCCTGCGCCGCTTCCTTGCGCAACTGCTGCGCGAGGCTCGCTCCCTTGGTCCGCTGGGGAAGGATGCGCGGGGTCGCCAGGGGCTGGGACGGTTCCTGCGCGCGCTCGTACGCGGCGGGCTCGTAAGCCGCCGGCTCGTACCCCCCGGGCTCGTACCCCGCCGGGTCGTAGGCAACCGGCTCCCGATGCCGCGCTTCGGGGATCGGATGCTCCTCGGGAGGCGTCCAATCCGCCGGCATCGGGGGCTGCGCGGCGGCCGAATGAGCTGACGTGGGCGGCAACAGACCTGCACCTCCGTACTCGGGATACCCGTGCTGATCCACGCGCTGCTGCGGGAGCGCGGCGCCCGCACCGCCAACCGGGGCGACGCCGTTCGTGACCGCGTTGAGCACCATCGTGTCGCCGCCCGGCGCGTCGGCCGCGGCCGGCCGGGGCGGCTCCAGCCGCTCCGGCTCGTTCGCCGAGGCCGCTGTCTTGAGCTGCTCCAGGAGCGGGGAGTCGTGCTCCTCCAGCAGGGCCGTCGGTACGAGCACGATGGCGAGGGTGCCGCCGTAGACGGACTCGCGCAGCTCCACCTTGATCTTGTGGCGCTCGGCGAGCCGGGCCACCACGAAGTGTCCGAGGCGGGGGTCCTCGCCCAGCGACATCATGTCGAGCTTGGGCGGGTGCGCGAGAAGGTGGTTGGCGCGGGCGCGGTGCTCCTCCGGCATCCCGAGGCCGTGGTCCTCGATGTGCAGGGCCAGGCCCCGGGCGACCTTGGTGGCGCTGACGTACACCTGGGTGTCCGGCGGGGAGAAGCTCGTGCCGTTCTCGATGAGTTCGGCGAGCAGGTGGGTGACGTCGGCGACGGCCCGCCCGGCGAGGGACACCTGCCGGCCCGGCGGCAGGTTCTTCACCTTGACCCGGGTGTACTGCTCCGTCTCCGCCACGGCGCTGCGCATCACGTCGGTGATGGAGACGGGGGCGGTCATACGGCGGGTGGGCGGGGATCCGCCGAGGATGACGAGGTTCTCCGAATGCCGCCGTACCCGGGTGGCGAGGTGGTCGACCTTGAAGATGTCCTTGAGCAGGTCCGAGTCCTCGTGCTTGCGCTCGAGGTCGTCCAGCAGAGAGATGAGCCGGTGGATCAGGATCTGCGTGCGGCGGATGAGCTGGGCGAACACCCTTTCCGTGCCCTCGCGGCCGCGGGACTGGTGCGCGACGGTCTCGACGGAGGCGAGTGCCAGGCGGTCGATCGCCGCTTCGAGCCGTCCCAGGTCGTCGTCGGGCTGTTCCGCCAGAGGAATGAGTTCGGCGGGGTCGACCCGCTCTCCGCGCTCGAGCCGGGCGAGGAGTTGGGGCAGCCGGGTGCCCGCCAGGTCCTCGGTCTTCCGGTGGAGCCGGGAGAGCCGGTCGGCCAGCGCGCGCCGTACACGCAGAGCCGGGACCCCGACGGCGGCCAGGCCGGCCAGCGTGGCGAGGGAACCGAGGATCAGGCCCAGCACGAGGTCGTCGGCTTTGTCCTCAGCGGTCCCGGCCACGTGCGCGAGGGAGTCGGAGTCCAGCGTCTGCAGTCCCTCGACGACGGTGTCGGCGGCCTCCGGCCATCCGGTGGCCGACTTCGGCAGGCCGGTGTCCCGGCCGCCCGCCACGGCGTCCTCGATCGACACCAGCTGCGTCCAGAGCGGCCCTTCGGTGAGCCGTGCATAGGCGTCGGCCTGACTCGGGGGCAGGTCACCGGTGTTCAGGTCGGCGAGCGCCTCGCGCTGGATCGCGAGGTACTGGCCGAACCGGGCGCGGGTCGCGGCGTCCAGGCGGCCCGAGGGCAGAGCGCCGGCGAGCAGCGCGTCCTCGCGGGAGAGCATCTCCGTGAGCCGCACCAGGGACGACGTGGCCGCGGCTGCGTGGGCGACGCCCCCGTCGTCGGTTCGGGTGGCCGCGGTGACCAGGGCGGTGGCTTCGCCGATGGTGTCCGTGAAGTAGGTGAAGGCGTCGTCGTCGCCGAGGGTGCGGTCGTCGATCGCCGTACGGCGATCGGACAGCGCGTCCAGCGATTCCTTCAGGCGGCCGGCCCGGGCCTTCAACGACGTGGTGTCCAGCCCCGAGGGCGAGGTCCGGCGGTACTCCTGTAGGGCGACGTCGGTTCGCCCGCGGGCGCTGTCCAGGGCGGTACGAGCGGCGCTGGTATGGGCGGCCTGCCATGCGGCGGTGAGGCGGCGCTCGTCCTGGAGCCGGGACAGCACGTCGTGCGCGGGCTGCCCCGCGGAGGTGACGCGCTCCGACTCGTCACGCAGCTGAATCTGCTCGTCCACGAGCCCGGTCGCCGTGTAACCCCACACACCGGTGAGGAGCACCGCCGGAACGGCAAGGGACAGGGCGAACGGCAGTCGAACGGACTTGCGCGGGGCGGACCTGTGACTGGTCCGCTGGTCGCGGGTGCCTGGCATCTGATTCCTCGTACGACAGCGAAACACTGATGGTAGTTAGGGACCGTCCCAAAAAAATGCTCAAGTACCCCTTGCGCGTGTCACCTTGACAAATGATCAGCCGGAGTCGGCGGGCCGTTGAACCGTACCAGGATCATGGCGCACCGTCACACGTGAGCTCGGGTTGTGAAACACACCGTGCTCAGTCCGGTCACAACAGGGCGAGCAGCTTGGGGGTGTAAAGGGCGCCGACGGTCTCAATTCCGGCGACCATGTCGAAATAGATGGCGGTCAGGTCCTCGTCCCTCTCCACCGCCCGCAGAAGGGAGAGCCGCTGCTCGTGCGGGGCCAGTTGCGCCACCGCGAGCGTGGACTCGTAGCCCGGTACGAGGGCGGCGTCCCGGTCGCCGGCGTAGTCCCGGAGTGCTCGGTCGAGCCGGAGCGGGTCGCCGCCCAGCAGGTCGCCCACCCGCCGCACCAGGGTTTCCGCCTGGAGGAACGCGTCGCTGATCCCGCGGGCGGTGATGGAGTCCTTGTGGTGTCCGGCGTCGCCCACCAGCGCCCAGCCGGGGCCGGTGGCCTGGCGGAAGAAGTTCCGCTGGTCGCCTGTGCCGCGCAGTCGCTCGATGCGGCGCTTGCCGTCGAGCCTGTCGTAGAGCGCGGGAGCGGTGGCGCGTATCTGTCCCAGGTACGCGCTGCGGGCGTCGGTGCGGACTTCCTCGAACCGGGACTGCGGGAAGTAGGTCAGGACGAGCGTGGCACCGTCGTTGGTGGGGACGGCGGCGACCCAGCTCTGCGGATTCTCGTACAGCTCGAGGGTGGCCGGAACGTCCTGCCAGTATCCGTAGTAGGCGCAGGTCAGCCGGGAGTCCTGCACGGTGTAGCGCGCACGGCTGAGCCGGGCGACCGTGGAGCGCATGCCGTCAGCGCCGATCACGAGGCGGGCCCGCTCCGTGAAGGTGCGGCCGCCGTGCCTGCCCTCCACACCGACGACGCGCCCGGTGTCGTCGTGCAGCAGGCGGGTCACGGAGCACCGGTCGCGGAATTCGGCACCGGCGGCGACGGCCGCGTCCACCAGGATCGCGTCGAGGACATGGCGGCGCGGCGCGTAGCCGGCGCGCTGCCCCTCCACGCCCCGGGCGCAGCCCTCCAGTCGGATGTCCGCCACCTCGTAGACCGCGTGGTCCAGGGGCGGGCAGCCGGAGGCCCGGACGGTCTCCAGCAGGCCCCAGCGGGCGAGTGCCGCGACGCCCGGCTGGTGGATGAGGTGGGTCGAGAGGGTGTCGGAGGGGAAGGACGCCCGGTCGAGCACGAGAACCCGGTAGCCCGCGCGTGCGAGCAGCATGGCAGTGGGAGCTCCGGCGCAACGCGCGCCTACCACGATGGCGTCGAACATGTGCATGCCTCACAGACATCGGTGCCGGGTGGGAGCCACGAGGCCGCCTCGGGGGCGGACTCGGGCGACAGCTCCGGACGGGGGACAAGGCGCCCTCTCATGTGCGGACGGGGGCGGACGGGGCGGCCGTGGGATCAGTGACCGCGCCCGAGTTCGGCGAGCAGGGCATTCCGGTCGATCTTGCCGTTCGCGTTGAGCGGCAGTTGCCCGAGGACGGTGATCCGGCTCGGCACCATGTACGGCGGCAGCCGGTCGCCCAGTCCTGCGTACAGCCGCTGGGGAACGCAGTGGTCGCCGCTGACCGCGGCCCTGAGCTCCGGCTCTCCGTCGGGGGCCGGGACAGCGAGCACGACCGCGTCGCGCACACCGGGCTGCTCCCTCAGCATCGCCTCGATCTCGCCGAGTTCGATCCGGTGGCCGCGGATCTTGACCTGGTGGTCCGTCCGCCCCAGGTGGACGAGGTGCCCGTCCTGCACGGTGGCACGGTCCCCGGTGCGGTACCAGTGGCGGTCGGGCGGCGGCGCGGCGCTGTCGTGCGGGACGGCTTCACCGCCGTCCCACACGGCTCCGCTCTTCTCGGAGGGCACGAACCGGCCGGTGTTGTTCGCCGGTTCCAGGTACCCGGGGAACCGCTGCGGACCGCGGATGCACAGCTCGCCGGTGTCGGCGGGCCGGCCGTTCTCGTCCAGCAGCAGGAGGTCGAGCGACGGGTGGCACGTCCCGATCGGCACGGTCCCGTTGGGCGTGCCGGGCCAGTCCGCCGGGTCGCGGGGCAGCCGGAAAGCGGTGCAGGAGACGGTGAGTTCGGTCGGTCCGTAGAGCACCTCCAGCGTGCTCCCGGGCGCCGCCGCCTGCCACTCCTCTGCCGCCGCGCGGTGCAGCGGCTCACCGCCGAACACACTCCAGCGCAGGGTCGGCATGCTGCCGGGCCTGAGTGTGCCCAGCCGTGAGGCGAAGGTGATCAGTGACGGCACGGAGAACCAGTGCGTGAGCCGCTGGGCGTTGACCGTCTTCACCGGTGACATGAGCTGGCTGCGCTGTTGCACGACGAGCGTGCCGCCGGACGCCCAGGCGACGAACAGGTCGTGCACGGAGCCGTCGAAGGTGAGGTCGAACGTCTGCGAGAGGCGGCTGCCCGGCCCCACGTCGTAGCGGGTGGTCAGGTGCCCGAGGTAGGCGGAGAGGTTGCGGTGCAGGATCGGCACTCCCTTGGGCGTGCCCGTCGATCCGGAGGTGAAGATGAGGTAGGCGACGTCGTCCGGGCCGGGTTCCCGGTGTGAGCGCTCGGGCGGCGGCCCCGTCCTCAGGGCGTCCAGCTCCTCGGGGCCCACGACGAGCAGGGGGATCCCCGGGTCGGCGGACTCGGCGCCGGAGGCATCGGCCACGGCCAGATCGAGGCCCGCGGCCTTGACGATGTCGGCGGTGCGGGCCCGTGGGTGCTCGGGGTTGAGGGGCACGACGGCCGCGCCGGTCCGCAGGATGGCGAGATAGCCGGCGTACGCCGTCACGGAGCGGCCGGCCAGCAGCCCCACGCGCCGGGGGGCGTCGCCGCCGTTGGCCGCGACCAGCCGGGCCGCGAGCCGTTCCGCGAGATCGCGCAGGTCGGCGTAGGTCAGTCGCTCGTCTCCCACCTCCAGGGCGACGCAGTCATGGCCGAAGGCGGCGGCCGAGCGGGCGAACCACTCGTACGCGGTCTGGGGAGTGCTCATGAGGCGGCCGCCTCCAGGGCGTGGATCCACGAGCGCAGCGCGCCCACCGTGCGCAGCCGGGCGAAGTCCTCCGGATCGACGTCGCGGCCCGTCCTCTTCGACAGCTCGACGATGAGCCGCAGCTTCGCCAGCGAGTCGATGCCGATGTCGGCGAGCGCCGAGTCGTCGTCGAAGGGAACGCGGGCGTGCTCGCGCAGCACCCAGGCGGCGAGGTCCTCGTCGCTCTCCTCCCGTTCCTCGCCGAACCAGTACCGCTTGGTCTGCCACGGGTAGCGGGGCAGTGGGACGAAGCGCCCCTCCTTCCCGAACACCTCGTCCCAGTCCACCGGCAGGCCGTCGCGGTAGCGGTCCGCGGCCGCGGCCAGGCTCTCGGGGACCTCGTCCGGCCGGGTTTCGCCTTCAGGCCGGCCGAGCGCGGCCGCCATCTCCTCGTGGGACGCCCCGATGACGGCCCGGCGGTGTTCGTGATGCCGGCGGCGGGTGGCCGCGCTGTAGCAGATGTCGCGCAGGGGGTGGGCGGCACCCTGGCCGCCAGGGCCCAGGTAGGCGGCGTAGGCACGGGTCAGGGCGTCGAGTGCGGCGGGTGTACGGGCGGACAGCGCCAGCACGTACGGCGTGCCGTCGGCGGCCGCGGCGGGGTCGGCCGGGCGGGGGTCGGCCTGCCGGATCACCACGTGGGCGTTGAGGGCGGAGGAGCCCTGACCGGAGATCCCCGCGATGGCCGGGCGGCCGAGGTCGGGCAGGTCGTGGAGCTTCTGCGGTATCAGCAGCGGCAGTTCGTCCCAGGCCACCGCGGGGTTCGCGGTGGTGAGGTGCAGGCTGGGCGGGACCTGGCCGTGCTCCAGGCAGAGCACGGCCTTGATCAGTCCGGCCATGCCGCCGGCGGCTTCCGCGTGGCCGATGTTGGTCTTGACGGAGCCGACGAGCAGGGGCCGGTCGGCGGGCCGGCCCTCTCCCAGCACCTCGCCGAGCGCGCTGATCTCCAGCGGGTCCAGTGCGGGTGAGCCCGTCCCGTGCGCCTCGACGTAGTCGACGTCGGCCGGATTCACACCGGCGTCCTCGTACGCCCACCGGAGCGTCTCGACCTGGCCTGTCAAGGACGGGGTCAGCAGCGAGTCGCCGGTGCGGCCGTCGTTGCCGATGGCGCTGCCCTGGATGACGGCGCGGACACGGTCGCCGTCGGCCAGCGCGTCGGCCAGGGGCTTGAGCACGACGACGGCCACCGCGTCGCTCGGGGCATGGCCGTCGGCGCTCGCGTCGCCGAACTTGCTGCGGCCGTCGGCCGCGAGGGCGCCGGCCTGCGTCATCATCACGCTCTCGTCCGGGCGCAGTGCCAGGTTAACCCCGGCGGCGATCGCCAGGGGGCTCTCTCGCGCGCGCAGGCTCTGTACGGCACTGTGCACGGCGGCCAGGGAGGAGGAGCACGCCGTGTCCACCACGACGCTGGGGCCGCGCAGGTCGAGGACGTAGGACAGGCGGGCCGGCAGGAGCGAGCGGTAGTTGTTGAACTGCGAAGGTGTCGCCGCCTCAAGACCCTGACGGAACCGCATCTCCAGGTAGTCGGAACGGGCGTTGCCCACGAACACGCCGGTGCGGCTGCCGGCCAGTTCGTCGGGCCGCCGGCCGGCGTCCTCCAGGGCGTCCCAGGCCGTCATCAGCAGCAGCCGTTGCTGCGGGTCCAGTTCCACCGCCTCGGTGGCGGACATGTCGAAGAATTCCGCGTCGAAATCGGCTACTTGGTCGACGTAACCGGCGCGGCGGCTTCCGATCCTGCCCGGTTCCGGGCGGTTGGAGTAGAGGGCGTCGACGTCGTAGCGTTCAGGTGGAGTCTCGCTCGTGACGTCCACCCCGTCACGCAGCAGTTCCCACAGCTCGTCGGTCCCCGACGCGCCGGGGAGCCGGCAGGCCATGCCTATGACCGCCACCGACCGCGCGTCCACGTCCGACCTGTTCATCAGAACACTCCTTCGATGCTTCCCGATGTCGTTGCGGGAGGGGGCTGTTCACGTCGTTCCGGGGGCTCCGGAGGCGGCGGACGCTTCCGGGCGGGCCGCGCGGAAGGTCCCGGGATCCGGGCGCTGCGGCCGGGTCGCACGGGGAAGCGACCCTGACATCGTGATGTCGGGCCTGCTGGCACCGGTGTCAGCCTGTCGTGGTGGCTCACGGACAGGCGCAACTGCCGCCCGGGGGCGGCGAGGACCGCGCGGAGCACGCGGCCGTGGAGTGTTCCTTGACATCCTGCAGAGCACGACCGACCGGGCGCGCACGCCCGCGCCTGGGGCGGCAGTGAGCCCGCAGCCCGAACCGCACTTGACCCACCGCGCTGTTCCCCTCCCTGCGATCACCCGATACGCCGACCGCATGCCTACCCACAGCATGATTGTCATATGTCAAACCGCTTCGGCTCGTTCCGGTTCGCGGATTGGCGTGAAGTGATCGTCGGGGTGTGGAACCTTACCCGGTTTGGGCGGAAATTGCGGTTGGGCCTGGCCATGGAGACCGCGGGGACCGGCGGCATCGGACGTGCGTGGCGGCCGTCCCGGTGTCTCGAGCGAGACAGAAATGATTCCGGTGCGTCGATGCGGAGGGCCGGAATCTGGTTACATCTGGCGCATGGATCCCCTGACATCTGATCAGAACGGTCGCGCGGCGGAACAGCGCAAGCTCCGGCTGCAGGTTCTCGGCCTCAACAGCGTTGAGGCGGAAGCGACGTTCGACCGTGTGGCCCGACTTGCCGCCGCCTTCACCCAGGCCCCCCTCGCCATGGTCAACTTCATCAACGACGAGCGGCAGATGTTCCGTGGCATGTACGTCCCGCCGTCCTCTGCCGACGACCACACGGCCGGCGAGAGCCGCGGCATCGTCTTCGACCTCAGCGACATCGCCCGCGAAGCACCCAGTGACTACGGCTTCTGCCCCCACGTGGTGGCCCAGGGGTCCCAACTGGCCCTGGACGACGTGTTCGACTACCCGCGGTTCCGCGGCAACGCCCTGGTCAACGACATGGGAGTGCGCTCCTATCTCGGCACCCCGCTGCGCGACCACACCGGCATGATCCTCGGCACCGTGTGCGTGGCCGACATGGTGGCCCGCACCTGGGACCGGAACCTCAAGGAGGGCATGCAGGAACTCACCGAGACCCTGCTGTCCGAGTTCAGGCTGCGCGACAGCCTGCTGGCCCAACAGCAGGAGCTGTTCGCCGTGTTCGACGGCGCGCCCTTCCCGATCATGCTCACGGAAGGCCCGGAACACCTGCTGCGCTACGCCAACGGCAAGCAGGGCGCGGCCTTCGGCATGGTTCCCCAGTTCAGCCCGGGACGGCACGTGCTGACCGGACTGGACGCCGTCGGTGTCTTCAACGCGATGGACGAGGCTTTCCACACCGGCCGGACCACTACGCTCCCCCACGCGTCCATCACCACCTACGACTCCCGCGCGGCCCAGGACTTCAGCTTCCTGTGCACTCCGGTGCGCACGTCGCCCCAGGCACCGGTCAGTGGTGTCCTGACGGTGGCCATGAACGCCCAGCAGCCGTACCCCGGCGCCGAGCAGCAAGTGTTCGCCGCCAACGTCCAGGAACGGTTCGAGCAGCTCGGCGCGGCCGGCTTCGGCGGTCCGATCCCCGGGCAGCAGGGCGGAGGCGGCCACTACCCCCGGTGAACCCCGGCCCTCGCGCACAGGTTCCCGGTCTCGTTCACACGGCCGGGAACGAGCGCCCGCGTCCACGTACGCACGCGGGTCAGGGCCGCCGGGCGTGGGCGCCGGGCGTGCAGCCGAAGGCGCGACGGAAGACGTCGATGAACGCGCTGGTGGAGGACCATCCGCAGCGGTGGGCAACCATGGTCACCGGCACGTCGTCGGCCAGCATCCGCAGGGCGTGGCAGAGGCGCAGCTGCGTGCGCCATTGCGGGAAGGTCATGCCGAGTTCGCGGCGGAAGAGCCGGCTGAGGCTGCGCTCGCCGGCTCCCACCGCGACTCCCAGGGCGGACAGGGTGCGCGGGTCCGCCGGGTCGTCGTGCAGGAGGTCGCAGACGGCCGCGAGGCGGGGGTCGGCGGGAGAGGGCAGCTGGACGGGCTGCTGGGGCGAGGAGCGCAGCTGGTCGAGGACGACCGCGCGCAAACGCCGGCGCTCGGGGCTGTCGGCCTGGGGGCCGCGGGTCCACGCGAGGATCAGTTCCCGCAGCAGCGGGCTGACGCTCAGCACACCGGGCGTGTGCAGGCCGTGCGGATTGGTACGGGCGGGCAGTCCGAGCAGATGCAACTCCAGGCGCCCGTACGCGCGGTGGGCGTGGACGCAGCCGGCGGGGACCCAGATGGCGCGCGTGCCGGGGGCGAACCACGTTCCGGCATCGGTGGTGACCGCCACGACTCCGGTGCCCGCGTAGACGATCTGGTGGTCGTCGTGGCGGTGGGCGTCGATGCTCTCGCCCGGAGCCAGCATCTGCGCGCGGGTGGGTGCTCGCGGAGTGTGGCGGATGTCCGGCATAGGTTGGCATTTTATCGGAAGCACGCCAGCCGGGCGGTGAAGACGATCGAGGGGTGTCGAAGAATCGCATCTCCCGCATCCGGCCGATCACGCTGCTGTCGGTGGGGCACGCCTGTGTGGACGTCTACCAGGGCGCGGTGGCCGCGCTGGTGCCGTATTTCGTCTCGGAGCGGGCCTACAGCTACGCCGCCGCCTCCGGCCTCGTGCTGGCCGCCTCCCTGCTGTCCTCGGTGGTGCAGCCGTTGTTCGGGGCGCTCACCGACAGGCGGAACATGCCGTGGCTGCTGCCCGTGAGCACGGTGGTGGGCGGCGCGGGCGTGGCCCTCGCCGGGGTCGGCGGCTCGTACGCCCTCACCCTGGCGGCGGTCGCGCTGTCCGGGACGGGTGTCGCCGCCTACCACCCGCAGGCCGCCCGTACCGCACGCGACGCGAGCCGCGGCAGCCACACCGCGATGGGGTGGTTCTCGCTCGGCGGCAACCTCGGCTTCGCCGCCGCGCCCTTCACGGTCGCCGCCGTCGTCGCGACCGGGGGGCTGCACGCCTCGCCCCTGCTCGTCCTCCCGGCCCTGGCCGGGGCCGTGCTCTGCCTGGCCGCCCTGCGACCGGTCGCGGAGCCCGGTCCGCCTGCCGCCGGATCCGCCGGCAGGCCGCAGGGCGCGGACGACTGGCGGTCCTTCATCCGGCTGTCCGGTGCCGTCGTGTGCCACTCGGTCGTCTTCGTCGGGCTGAGCACATTCATCGGTGTGCACGTGCGCGAGCGCACCTCGGGCGGTGAACTCGCCGGTACCGCAGCGCTGTTCCTGCTGTACCTCGGCGGTGCGGCGGGCACCGTGGCCGGCGGGAAGCTCGCCACCCGATTCAGCCGCGTCACGGTCGTGCGCTGGTCGTACGCCCTGACGGCGCCGGCCGTCGCCGGTGTCGTCCTCTTCCCCGGACCGCTCCTGTACGTGTGCGTCGCCCTCACATCGGCCGGTCTGTACGTGCCGTTCTCCCTGCACATCACCCTGGGCCAGGACTACTTGCCCGGGCGGGCCGGCACGGCCGCCGGCGTCACCCTGGGCCTGGCCGTGGGCATCGGCGGCATGGCGAGCCCCGTGATCGGCGCGCTCGCCGACGCGTCCTCCCTGCGGACCGCCCTCGTACCGCTGATCGCCCTCCCCGTCCTCGGCGCTCTCCTCCTGCACCCTCTGCGCGAGCCTGGGATCCCCGAGGCCGTGACTGCGTCCCGCCTTCGGCTTCCGCACCCATGACCTGCGCGTATGGCGGTCCGTGACCGTTCGAGGTGCGCGGTCGGCGGTCCGCTGTTTCGCTGGTCCGGCCCGCTCTTCCCGTTCACAAAGGAGTGATCATGAGCGCAGCAGACAAGTCCCGTGGCAATGAGCAGCAACTGCGTCGGCAGGCCCGCGAGATCGAGCAGGCCGCCGAGCGCGCGACCGACCCGCAGGAGCGCGAGCGCCTGCAGGACAAGGCGCGCCGACTGCGCGAGCAGGCCGGCGGGCGCGAGGAACGGCCTCCGAGGGACCTCGATCCCCTGATGTGAGCCTGTCACGGGCCTGCCTGCGGCGGCCTGCGCGTGTCCCTGGATGCGTGCGAGAAGGCCGCCGCGGCAACAACAGGGGCCGGGTGCCGCTTCGGCGGCGTCCGGCCCCTGTCGCCGTGGAGGCGGCGCGTCCTGCCGGCGGGCACCGGAGCCCCGCGCAGTCCGGACGGCAGCCGCCGCGGAGCCGGACGCCCATGGCGGTACCGGTCGCCCTGCTCCCCCGCGGACCCGCACGAACGCAGCCGAGGGATCGGCCGCGTTCAGCGCTGATAGAGGCCGACGAGGGTGCCGCTCGCCAGCGCCTGCTGGTCCACCGCCGCGTGTACGTCGCCGGCGGTCGCGTCGCCGGGCAGGGACACCGGACCGGGGAGCGCGTAGATCCGGAAGAAGTACCGGTGGGCCTTGTCACCGGCGGGCGGCCGAGGCCCGCCCCAGCCGGGCTCGCCCCAGCCGGTCGGCCGCTCCTGCCCGCCGGGTGGCGTCTGTCCGGCCTCGACACCCTCGCTCGTGGGGTCGATGCCCGTCACCAGCCAGTGCACGAAGGTCCCGGAGGGCGCGTCGGGGTCCTCGCACAACAGCAGCAGTTCGGTGGTGCCGTCCGGGACCCCGGACCATGACAGGGCGGGTGAGACGTCGTCACCGTCCTTCGCGCAGCGGCGCGGGATGTAAGCCCCGTCGTCGAAGTCGGCACTCCTGAGTTCGATTCCAGCCATGGAAGCGTCGTACCCGGTCGCCGCGCGGCTCTGCGGGACGGGCACCGATATGCACGCGACTGGCGCAGCGACGGCCTGGGGCACGTGCGTGGCCGTTCGCTCCGGGACCGCGATCCCGGACAACGCCGTTGTCCTGACCTGCGGAATGGTTGCGCGTGGGCGCAATGACGTCCGCGCGCTGTGCCGTTGGTTCCTGCGGTGAGTGACGTGGCTCCACCCCCAACTACCCGTCGGTACAGGCATGTCGGTACGCTCGACCCACGATTTGAACCTGTTCAAAGGGGGAGCAAGATCATGCCCGAATCGACAGTGCCCGACCGAACCGACACACCCGCCGTCGCCCTGGGCCCCACCTCGCTGGTGCTCGGCGCCTTCTCCGCCGTCGGCATATGGGGACTCGCGTTCGCCACGTTTCCCTTCGCGATCATCGCCGGAGGCCTCGCCGTCACCCTCGGCGCGGCGGGCATCCACTACGCCGCCCGCCACGGCATCGGCCGCCTGTGGACCGCCGTCGCCGGAACAGCCCTCGGCGCCGTCGGTCTCGTCGGCGCCCTCGGCCTCGCGTGGTCACTCGGCGCCTAGGACGATCTCCTGCCCATGCCCGGCCCGAGTGGGCGTGATCGCGGTCCCCTTTCGGGTGGCACGGCGCGCACCTCGTGATGGCCCCGAGGGGCCGTGGAAGGGATTCCCGCTGGGCGTCGGCCCAGGCCTCCGTGCCCGGTCCGCATCGCAGGACGGCACGGCCGGCCCAGGTCACCGGGCGCAGACGATTGGAAGGAGAGCCCCAAGTGGGACACGGCGGCAACGTGATCAACGAACTGACGCAGGATCACCGCGAAGTGGATTCGCTGTTCGCTCAGATCCAGGCCCACACAGCAGCCGATCAGCACCGACGTGATCTGGTGGACCAGTTGACCATCGAACTCGTCCGCCATGCGATCGCCGAGGAGCAGCACCTGTACCCGACGGTGCGCCGCTACGTCGACGACGGGGACGACATGGCGGACAAGGAGATCGCCGATCACGCCGAGGTCGAGCGTCTGCTGAAGGAGCTGGAAGGGTGCGAGCCGGGTGACGAACGGTTCGACACGCTGCTCGCTCGCGTGCGGTCGGCGGTCACCGAGCACGTCAAGGACGAGGAGGAGCGGCTCTTCCCCCTGCTGGAGGAGGTCTGCTCGGCTCAAGCCCTCGACGAGCTGGGCCAGCGGGTGCGCTCGGCGAAGGAGAAGGCACCGACCCGCCCGCACCCCACCGCCCCGGACACCCCGCCGGCCGACAAGATCCTCGCTCCGGGTGTCGGCATGGTCGACCGGGTGCGCGACATGCTGGCCGGCCGCGGCACCGGGCGCTGACCGACCCCAGGGGTGGCCGGCGCACGTCACCCGGCCACCCCTGCCGTGCCGTCAGGCCGCGTCACCGCCCTCCTGCTCCTCGTCGTCGCGCTCACCCTCCGCCTGGGAGGGCGTCGTCCGGGGGACGTCCTTCCGCGCTCCTGCTGGATCTCGCCGCTCTCGTCGGTTCCCTCTGCCTGAGAGGGGGTCTGCTCGGTCATGGTTCTCTCCCTGGCCCGCCAGCGAACCGGCGCGGGCGCCCGTACGACGTCACGACGGCTTCAGCGGATCGTGTCCGATGCTCATCAGGCTCCGGCGCCAATCGGCACCGCCTGCCTTCGGATCCAGGTCCGGCGGCCGCTGGGACCTGACGATGTCGCAGACCCGCTGCATGACCTGCACGTCGTCCTCGGTGAGGTCGGTGCGGCGCTTGCCCAGGACGTCGAGGACCTGTCGCCCCGTCGGGCGGCCGCTCTTGTCGGGCAACTCCTCGGTCCGCTCGCCCGCGGCATCGACGCTCAACCACTCCCGCAGCTCTCGGGATGTCATGTTGACGACCTTGTGGAACTCGTCCCACAGTTCCGCGCTCACCTGTGGTGATACCGCCACAGCACGCCTCCTCGCTGCGCAGGTGCGTACGAACGCGTGCCGGGTTCCCGGCGGCCCACCGAGAAACCACCCGGGGCCGTTACGGTGCCCGTTCACGACGACGTCTCCAGGAGCCGGATCCGTTTCTCCACGCGGGCGGGGACCCTGTGCCGACGGGCCAGCGCCGCGGGCAGCCGTCGCGCGGTGTCGGCCAGCGCCCTGCGGGCCCGTGGGTCGTTCCGGGCGTCGAGCGCCAGCTCCGCGGACTGGACGACGGCCTGTCGCAGCGGCCGGCGCAGCCACGCCGTGAGCAGGGCGTTGCACCGCATCCGGGCCACCCGGCCCGGGCGGGGCAGCCCGTCGGGATCGTGCCGGGCGACGACGTCGGGGCAGTGCGCGACTCCCCAGCCGCGCGCTTCGAGATCGATCGCGAGCAGTTGCTCCTCGCCGCCGACCCCGAGCAGCGGATGGAACCCACCCACCTCCAGGAACGCCGCCCGCCGCACCACGGCCGCACACGCGAGGAAGCCGAGCACCGAGCGCCCCGGCAGGTCCGGTTCCCGGCCCAGCGGCGAGTCGCTCATCGCGGCGTTCAGCGGGTCGGGGTGGCGCTCGGGCCCCACGAGGGTCGCTGCGGACAGCAGCCCCAGCCGGGGATACGTGCCGAAGAGGTCCGCGGCCCGGTCGAGGGCGCCGGGCTCCCACCACGAGTCGTCGTCGCTGAACGCGACGTACGGGGTGCCGAGGGACGCGGCCCCGTACGTACGCCCGGCGGCGGCCAGATTGCGGCCGGGCGTCAGGAGGCGCACGCCGGGGTGCCGGGCGCGTACCGCGTCCGCGGTGCCGTCCGTGGAACCGTTGTCCACCACGGCGACCGGCGGCCGCTCGGGAAGCCGGGCCAGCCGGTCCAGGGTGCGGAGCAGGCCCGTGCACCGGTTACGGGTGATCACGACGATGCCGACCCGTGGGCGGTCCGCCCGGTCCGCCGGCGACGGTCCGCTCCCTCGTTCCTCGGCCCCCACCACCATCACCCCTTCGCCGACCCGGTCGATTCCGTTTCGCCGCCATGGGTACCTCCTCATAGGCCGCGCCAATCAGCGGACGCGCAGGGAAATGCCCGTTTTCGGAACGCCACGAGACGGTGAAACGGACAGCAGCAAGGAGTGACCGCCGGTATGAGCTCCCCCGACGAATTGCCCGTCCTGCGAACGCTCGAGGAACTGACCGGCCTCGTCGAGCGGCGCGGGAGCATGTACGTGCGCTGGTCGCGCGGCCCCGCGGCCGATCTGGAATCGCTGTCCAGTACCGACGATCTCACGGGAGTACCGCTGCCGGGACTGTCCGCGAATTCCCTCGACGTCGAGCCGTGGTGGGACAACCGTCCGGTGAGGGTGTGGGTGGCCCGACGCCTGTACGACTATGCGCATCTGCCGCGCGAGAAAGGGCCCGGAGTCCATCCGTGGGCGCTGCGGGGCCAGGAGGCCGGCCGTGGTCCCGACAACGAGCCGCTGGTCCGGGACATCGAACCGGTCGGCTGGATCGACGCACGCGTGATCGAGGAGGCGGTCGAGGAAGTCGCCCGGCAGGAAGGCGGCTGGGGCCCTTTGCGGCGCGAAGGCCGCTAGGGAGCGTCTGTCACTGTCACGGAACTCAAGGGGATGTTCGGTCCCGGAAAGCGGGGGTACCCGTCGCCGCATGAACGTGAACCCCATCGAAATGCAGAAAGCCCTCGGCGGGGTGAACTATCCCGCCAGCAAGAGGGACATCGTCGAAACGGCGAAGAGTCACGGCGCCGGCAAGGAAATCAAGCAGGCGTTGTCGTCCCTTCCGGAAAAGGAGTACGACTCTCCAGCAGCCGTCACCAAGGAAGTCAGCAAGGGATCGTGACCCGGCCGCTCGGCGCCTGACCGTGCGATGCCGCCTCAGGCGGCCGACGCGGAATGCGGCTCCAGCCGGTCCAGGAGCTGGACCCGGTGGAGTGCGGCTATGGGCGCGAGCAGGTCCGGGTGACGCAACAGTGCGGCGGCTCGGCGGTCTCGTTCATCGGGCGTGACCAGACGACGGAACTCGACCGGCGAGCCGTTGGCGTGTTCGCATCCGGCGAGTGCGGCCACGGCCGCCGCGGCCAGTCCGGGCGTGCTGAGCAGGCAGGCCGCCCAGCTCGCCACCACTTCGTCCACCCAGGTACGCCACGCGTGCTCGCCTGCGGCATCGTCCGACGGGTCGGCGTCCTGCGCGCCGTCGGCACCCGTGATCCAGTCCAGCCGCCCCGAGCCACCGGGCCCGGCCACCGTGACGAGCGCGGCGTCCATCGGCGTCGGATAGCGCAGCCAGGCGGCCACCGTGACGGCCTGGCGCGCCTGTGTCTCCGCGAGGGCGGTGTCCAGCGCGCCGCCGTCCGACGGGTAGGCGCGGGTCAGCCACTGGGCGGTCGCCGCGATGAGCGGGGAGAGAGCTGCGAGCACTGGCCGGGCCGTCCGAATCCATGGAGACATGGGGAGAGTGCGGCCAAACGCTACCTGTCGGGGCTCTGTCCGCACATGGCCCACGTCACGGCCGGAACGTGGCGTCCGACACATCGAAGGTCACAGTGAGGAGCGACGACATGGCGCACGGTCAGGACGTGATCGCAGAACTGATCACCGACCACAGGGAAGTCGAGGAGCTGTTCACCAACATCGAGGAGCTGCCGTCCGGTGACAGCGGGCGGAAGCGGTACGCGGACCAGGTGACCATGGAGCTGGTCCGGCATTCGGTCGCGGAGGAGGCATATCTGTACCCCGCGGTCCGCAAGCACGTTCCCGGCGGTGCGGAGCTCGCCGACCGCGAGCTGGCGGACCATGCCGCAGTCGAGCGGGTCATGAAGGACCTGGAGAGCTGCGAGGCGGACGACTCGCAGTTCGACATGCTGATGGCGACGCTGATGTCGGAGGTCAGGACGCATGTCACGGACGAGGAGACCAAGCTCTTCCCCCGGCTGCGGGAAGCGTGCCCCGCGGAGATGCTGAGCGATCTGGGCGACAAGGTCCGGCAGGCCAAGAAGTCGGCGCCGACCCGCCCTCACCCCCACACACCCCACAAGCCGCCGGCCAACAAGCTGCTCGCCCCCGGCGTCGGGCTCGTGGACCGGATGCGCGACGCGCTCTCCGGCCGGGGCGAGCACACCTGAGACACACCGGCGCCTGCCCCCGGTTCGCTGCGCCGGGCGTCGCGACGGCCCGGGCGGTGGGCGCGTGTTACGAGCCCGCCGCCACGGGCACCCGTATCCGGTCACCTCGACAGATCCGCTGCCGGTCCGCCACCGGGCACGGCGCGCCAAGGAGGAACACGACATGACGACCGCACGAGAGATCATGACGGGCGGTGCCGAGTGCATCGGCGCCGAGGAGACGGTGCTGCTGGCCGCTCAGAAGATGAAGGAGCTGGGAGTCGGGGCGCTGCCGATCTGCGGCACCGACAACAAGCTCAAGGGCATGCTCACCGACCGCGACATCGTGGTGAAGGTTCTCGGCGCCGGGAAGGATCCCGCCCAGTGCAAGGCCGGGGAGCTGGCCCAGGGTGAGGTCGTGACCATCAGCGCGGACGCCGACGCCGACGAGATCCTGCGCACCATGAGCCGGCACAAGGTGCGCCGTCTGCCGGTGCTGGAGGGGCACCAGCTGGTCGGCATGGTCGCCCAGGCCGATGTCGCGCGCAGTCTGCCCGATCCGCAGGTCGGTGACCTGGTCGAGGCGCTGTCCACCGACTAGCCGCTCGGTTCCGGGCGATCCGGCCGGATCCGCGGTGCGACGACCGGACACGTCACAGCGGCACCAGGCGGACGGAGGAACACCGATGCGCTTCCGGGACCACCGGCACGCGGGTCAGGAACTGGCCCTCGGACTCCTCGAGTGGGCAGCCGACGGTGACGTGAGCGACGCCGTCGTCCTCGCGCTGCCGCGCGGCGGCGTGCCCGTCGCGGCGGAGATCGCCCGGGCGCTCAAGGCGCCGCTCGATGTGGTGGTGGCCCGCAAGATCGGCGCACCGGGCCATCCGGAGACGGGCATCGGGGCGATCGCCGGTGAGGATCCCCCGGTGTACGACCGGCGCGCCCTGGAGATGCTGGGGCTGACCGAGGACGACCTCGCCGCCGACGTCGCCCGGGAGCGCTCCGAGTTGCACCGCCGCGAGGAGCTGTACCGCCGTGGGCGCCCGGCGCTCGCCGTCGAGGGCCGGACCGTGATCCTGGTCGACGACGGTCTCGCCACCGGTCTCACCGCGCGCGCAGCCCTGCGCCGTCTGCGGTCCGGCAACCCGGCCCGCCTGATCCTGGCCGTACCGGTCTGCGCGCCGCAGGCCGCCGCGTCGGTCCGGGAGGACGCCGACGACCTTGTGTGCCTGCACCAGCCGTCCTCGTTCAGGGCGGTCGGCAAGTGGTACGAGGAATTCGCCCAGGTCTCCGACGACGAGGTCGTCTCCACGCTGCGCTGCCCCGGCATCCTGTCGGGGCAGCGCGACGGCTGACACGGACGGGATACGAGGGGTCAGGAGAGGTCCGGTCCGTTCGCGCGCGTCTCGGCCGCCCGGCCCCCCGCGCCCAGCAGGCCTTTCCCTGTCGGCAGCCCCTCCGCCGCGACGCGGCGCACCGGGCCGCCCGAGAGCCTGCCGATGCCCGCGGGAAGCACCGGCCGGGCGAACCGCACGCCCCTGAGCCACGGCTGCGCGTACACGACCGGTCTCCGGCGCTCGACGCCCCGTACGAGACGTTCGGCGGACGGCCCGGCGTCGTACGTCCTGGAGGCCGGCCAGGGCAGCCATGCGCGCAGTTCCCGCAGGGGGGTGGGAGGCGGCGCCTCCTCGCGGATCATCTCCGTGTCCGTCCAGCTGAGGTACGCGACCCCCACGCCCACACCGCGGTGGGCGACCTCGGCCCGCAGGGTGTGCGCGAACGCCTCGGCTCCGGCCTTGGAGGCGCAGTAGGCCGACATCATCGGAGCCGGCCCGAGCGCCGCGAGAGACGTGATCTGGAGGTAGTAGCCCTTGGTGGCGATCAGGTCCGGCAGGAAGGCCCGTGCCGTGTTGGCGCTGCCGACCAGGTTGACCTCGACGACGCGCCGCCAGGCCGCCGGCGACGTGTCCTCGAAGGGGCCGGCCGCGGCGACACCGGCGTTCGCGATCACCGCCGAGGGCGGCCCGAGCCGCTCCCGTACGAGTTCGGCGGTGAGCGACATCGCCGCGTCGTCCCCGACGTCGGCCGGCCAGTGGTGTGCCCCGTCTCCCAGCTGGGCCGAGAGACGGGCCAGCCGGTCCGGTTCGAGGCCGATGAGGGCCAGGCGGGCGCCGCGCCGGGCCAGTGCGCGCGCCATGGCCTGCCCCAGGCCCCGCGCCGCGCCGGTGACGACGACGGTCCGGCCTTCGAGGGGTGAGTACCGGTGCATCGCCTGCCTCCTCGCGTGGCTGCGGGTGCACGGGCGCGCCGGAGCTGCCGTCCGGCCTCCACCGTAACGGCCGCATGCCGCAGTGGCGCGGGCGGCGGGTGCGGCGGGCGTCGAGTGCGGCGGGCGGCCGTGAACAGGCCACGGCGGCGGCACCGGCCTAGGCTGAAACAGGTGTGGCCGTGACCGGACGCGACGAGTTCCTGGAGGGCTCATGGCGGTACGACACCAGCTGATCCACCGGACGCCCGAACAGGTCTGGGCCGTGCTGTCCAACGGCGACCGCTACGGGGACTGGGTGATCGGACCGTCCCAGTCGTCGGAGCAGGACGGCAACTGGCCCGACGAGGGCGCCTGCATCGCGTACACCGTGAAGCTGGGGCCGTGGCAGGTGGAGGGCCGTACCGTCGTGCGGTACTGCCGACCACCCGAGCGCCTCGAACTGGAGGCGTACAGCGGACCACTCGGCACCGCGAGAATCGCGATCGAGGTCAAGCCCTGGGGCGAGGACACCCTCGTGATCCTCGACGAGCACCCGTTGCGCGGGGCGGGCGGGCGGCTTCACAACGCGGCGTTCGACGCGCTCCAGCAGTTGCGGCACCGCCGCATGCTCCGGCGGTTCGCCGAGGCGGTCGAGCAGTCCGTGCCCGCGGGCGCGCACTGATCCGGGCCCTGCCCGGCGCAGGCGGCCGTCGCCCGAGGCGGACGCCCTGACCAGGGAGGCGCAGTCATGCCGGACGCCGTGGTGATCGGCGCGGGACCCAACGGGCTGGTCGCGGCGAACGTGCTCGCCGACGCGGGCTGGAGCGTGGAGGTGCTGGAGGCCCAGCCGCAGCCGGGCGGTGCCGTCCGCAGCGACCGAGGCGTCATGCCCGGCTACGTCCACGACATGTTCAGTGCCTTCTACCCGCTGGCGGCCGCCTCCCCCGTACTCGCGGCCCTCGATCTCGGGCGGGAGGGTCTTCGCTGGTCGCACGCGCCGCGCGTGCTCGCCCATCCCCTGCCCGACGGCCGCTGTGCCGTTCTGGAACGCGCCCCCGCGGACACCGCGCGGTCTCTCGACGCCTTCGCCGCCGGCGACGGGGAGGCATGGACGCGGCTGTGCGGGGTGTGGCAGCGGCTCGGCCCCGACATCGTCGACGCACTGTTCACACCGTTCCCGCCGGTACGGGCGGCGGCCCGGCTCGGTCTGCGCGTACGGGCGGCGGGCGGGCTGCGGCTGGCGAGGATGATGACGCTGCCCGTGCGGCGGCTGGGTGAGGAGGAGTTCGCCGGGGAAGGCGGCCGGCTGCTCTTCGCGGGCAACGCGCTGCACGCGGATCTCGCCCCGGAAGCGGCGGGCAGCGGCTGCTTCGGCTGGCTCCTGTCCATGCTCGGCCAGCACGTCGGCTTCCCCGTGCCCGTGGGCGGCGCCTCGGCCCTGCCCGAGGCGCTGGTGGCCCGGCTCCGTCGGCGCGGCGGCACGGTGCGCTGCGGGGAGGAGGTCGTCGAGGTGGTCGTACGCGAGGGGCGGGCCGTCGCCGTACGGACGGCCGGCGCCGAGACCGTGCCGGCGAGGCATGCGGTGCTCGCGGACGTCTCGGCTCCCGCACTGTACGGCCGGCTGGTCGACGACCGGCATCTGCCGTCGCAACTGCTGGCGGGGCTGCGCCGGTTCCAGTGGGACTTCGCCACGTTCAAGGTGGACTGGGCCCTCGACCGGCCGGTGCCGTGGACCGCCCGCGAAGCCGCGTCGGCGGGGACGGTGCATCTTGCCGACGGCGTCGACGGCTTGACGCGGTTCGCCGCCCAGCTGGCCGTGGGACACGTGCCCGACCAGCCCTTCGTCCTCTTGGGCCAGATGACCACGGCGGACGCCAGACGCTCCCCGCCGGGTACGGAGTCGGCCTGGGCGTACACGCACGTCCCGCACGGTGTCCGCGGTGACGCGGGCGACGCGGGCATCACGGGTGCGTGGGACCGCCGGGAGCGGGAGGCCATGGCCGACCGCGTGGAGGCGCAGGTGGAGCGCTACGCGCCGGGCTTCCGCGCCACGATCCGGGCGCGCCGCGTCCTGGCGCCGCCGACGCTGGAGGCGCTGGACGCCAATCTGCACGGCGGTGCCGTCAACGGCGGGACGGCCGCCATGCACCAGCAGCTCGTGTTCCGGCCCGTCCCGGGCACCGGGCGCCCCGAGACACCGGTGAGGAACCTGTATCTCGCCTCCGCATCGGCCCACCCCGGCGGCGGCGTGCACGGCGCACCGGGCGCCAACGCCGCCCGTGCCGCACTGCGCACGTGGTCGCCGCACGGGCTGCTCAGCCGTGCGCAACGTTCGCTCAACCGCCGCGGCGACAGGGGTATCTGACGCACCGCATGCCGGGGGTTCCGTTTCACCGGCGGGCGCGGTGATACCCGCAGCGCGTCAGGCGACGCGGACGCCGCGCGCAGGGCCGGGGCCGGAGCGGCCACCGGGGAAAACGCCCACCCGCAGCCGTGAGAGAGGAGCCGACGTGGCCACCAAGGTCTCCGACTACATCCTGGAGCGCCTGCGCGCTTGGGACGTGACCCACGTCTTCGCGTATGCCGGTGACGGCATCAACGGACTGCTCGCCGCCTGGGGACGCGCGGACGACCGTCCCAGGTTCGTCCAGTCGCGCCACGAGGAGATGTCCGCGCTCCAGGCCGTCGGGTACGCGAAGTTCTCCGGCAAGGTGGGTGTGTGCGCGGCGACTTCAGGGCCCGGCGCCATCCATCTGCTCAACGGGCTCTACGACGCGAAGCTCGACCACGTGCCGCTCGTCGCGATCGTCGGGCAGACCAACCGCAGCGCCATGGGCGGCTCCTACCAGCAGGAGGTGGACCTCGCCGCGCTGTACAAGGACGTCGCGTCCGACTACTGCGAGACGGTCACCGTTCCCGAGCAGTTGCCCCATGTGATCGACCGGGCCGTGCGCACCGCGTACGCCCGGCGCACCGTGACCGCGGTCATCGTCCCGGCGGACGTCCAGGACCTCGAACACACCCCGCCGCAGCACGCCTTCAAGATGGCCCCCTCCAGCCTGGGCATCGGCCGCTATGCGCCCGTGCCGGCGGACGAGGACCTCGAACGGGCCGCCGAGGTGCTCAACTCCGGTGAGAGGGTGGCCGTTCTGATCGGTCAGGGCGCACGCGGGGCACGCGCCGAGGTGGAGCGGCTGGCGGACGTGCTCGGGGCGGGGGTCGCCAAGGCGCTGCTGGGCAAGGACGCGCTGTCCGACGATCTGCCGTACGTCACCGGTGCGATCGGGCTGCTCGGCACCCGCCCGTCGTACGAGCTGATGCGGGACTGCGACACCCTGCTGATGATCGGCTCCAGCTTCCCGTACACGCAGTTCCTGCCGGAGCTGGACCAGGCGCGCGGGGTGCAGATCGACATCGACCCGCACATGATCGGGCTGCGCTACCCGTTCGAGGTGAACCTCGTCGGTGACGCGCGGGAGACGCTGCGGCGGCTGCTGCCCCGCCTGCACCGCAAGGAGAACCGCGCCTGGCGGGACGAGATCGAGATGAACGTCGCCCGCTGGTGGGAGGTCATGCAGCGCAGGGCTGCCGTCGACGCGGACCCGATCAACCCCGAGTACGTGGTGCACGCCCTGGACGGGCTGCTTCCCGACGACGTGGTCGTCACCGCGGACTCCGGTTCGGCCGCCACCTGGTACGCGCGCCATCTGCGCCTGCGCGGCCGGATGCGCGGCTCCCTGTCCGGAACGCTGGCCACCATGGGCCCGGGTGTGCCGTACGCGATCGGCGCGAAGTTCGCCCACCCGGACCGCCCGGCGATCGCGCTGGTCGGCGACGGGGCGATGCAGATGAACGGCATGATGGAGATGGTCACGGCCGCCAAGTACCGGCACGAGTGGCCCGACCCTCGGCTCGTCGTGGCCGTCCTCAACAACCAGGATCTCAACCAGGTCACCTGGGAGATGCGGGCGATGTCCGGGGCGCCGCAGTTCGAGGAGTCCCAGCACATCCCCGATCTGCCCTACGCCGAGATCGCGCGGCGCATCGGCCTCGACGGCGTGCGGGTCGAGAAGCCGGAGGAGGTCGAAGCGGCGTGGCAGCAGGCCCTCGCCGCCGACCGGCCCTTCGTCATCGACTTCCTGACGGACCCGGCCGTTCCGCCCCTGCCGCCGCACGCCTCGCTCGACCAGATCGAGGCCACGGCCGCGGCGCTCCGGCACGGCGACAGCGACCGGGCGTCCGTACTCCGGCAGGGTTTCAAGGCGAAGGTGCAGGAACTTCTGCCGGGCACCCGGCACCGCGGCGACCGGCCCGGCGCCGACGGCGACCGGGGCCGGTGAGGCCGAGTCACGGCCGGATCCGGTGAGCAGACCGGACTCCGGCCGTCTTCCGTACGCGGGACTCCAGTCTTCCGGTACACCGGACTCCGGCCGTCCCGTGCGCGGGCCGACGGCCCGTCGGCCGGTTCAGTCGGCCGTTCAGTCGAGTCGGCCGGTTCAGTCGGCGTTGGGCTCGCGGTCGCCCTTGGGGCCGCGGCCGCGCTCGGTCCGCGGACCACGGCTGCGCCACTGCGGGTCGTCCTGGAGTGAGGCGTTGGCTTCCTCGCCGGCCCGCTTGTCGGGGACGCCCTCGCTCTCGGCGTCCTTGCGCTTCCTGGCACGCCGCGTGTCGTACTTCTTGCTTCCGGGCTCGGGCATGCCGATCACCTCCAGAGCACACGGATGCCCCGCGCGGCACGGTCGACACACGGGACCGGCCGCACGGCCCCGGGCGCGGTCACACGGCGGCCCCGGTCGCCTCGTGGCCTGCCGGCGGGCCGGTGACGGACACCTGGGCGGGGCGCAGGAGCCGGTCGCCGACGCGATAGCCGTGGCGCAGCACCGCCGTGCAGACGGGCCGGGCGACGGCGTCGGACGGTGTGTACGTGAGCGCTTCGTGTGCCGTGGGGTCGAAGGGCTCCCCCGGTTCGCCGACCGACTGGAGGCCCAGCGCGGCCAGCCGGTTCCCGAGGACGCGCGCGACGGCTTCCGTACCCGGGTCGTCCCCCCGTGCGCGTGCCTCGTCGGCGGCGTCGAGCACCGGCAGCAGGCCCGTGAGGACGTTGACCACGGCAATCTCCCGTACCGCCAGCCGGTCGCGCCGCACCCGCTTGCGGTAGTTGTCGTACTCCGCCTTCACCCGCTGGAGATCGGCGGTCAGTTCCGCGAGCCGGGCCCGCAGCTGCTCGGCCTCCGTCCGGGGGCCGCCGCTCCCGGTGTTCCGCGGAGGCTCCCGGTTCATCCGGCGTCTCCCTTCGCCTCGTCGTCGACGATCTCCGCGTCGACGACGTCCTCCTCGTCGGGACCGGCCTTGGTTCCCGACGCGCCGCCGCCGGCGGTGCCGCCACCGCCGCCGTCGGACTGGGCCTGTGCGTAGAGCGCGCTGCCGATCCTCTGGGCGGCGGCGGTGGCCTTCTCGGTGGCCGAACGGATCGCCGTGGTGTCCTCGCCCTTGAGCGCTTCCTTGACCTCGCCCAGGGCCGCCTCCGTCTCGGACCGCACGTCCTCGGGGATCTTGTCGCGGTTGTCCGTCAGCAGCTTCTCGGTCTGGTAGACGAGACTTTCGGCCTGGTTGCGGGTCTCGGCGGCCTCCTTGCGGCGGCGGTCCTCGTCCGCGTGCTGCTCGGCGTCGCGCATCATGCGGTCGATGTCCTGCTTGGGCAGGGCGGAGCCTCCGGTGACGGTCATCTTCTGCTGCTTGCCCGTGCCCAGGTCCTTCGCGGTCACGTGCATGATGCCGTTGGCGTCGATGTCGAAGGAGACCTCGATCTGCGGGACGCCGCGCGGGGCCG
>NZ_JBSFUR010000011.1:0-200168 GCF_053591895.1 Streptomyces sp. NPDC002867
CATCCGGAGATGGACGGGGTATCAACATATCTGGCGTTGATTTTTGGCACGCTGTTGAGTTCTCAAGGAACGGACGCTTCCTTCGTACTCACCCTCAGAACCTTCTGGGGCTTTCCTCCGGGCGCTTCCCTTCGGTCTTGCGTTTCCGACTCTATCAGACTCTTTCGTGTCCGATTCCCGGCCGGCGGGATCGCTTTCGGTTCTTCGCTTTCGCGTTTTCCCTTTCGGCGTGGCCACTACTTTAGCTGATTTCCCCGGAGCCTCATAATCGAGTCGATCAGGTCGAATTTCGGCATGCCGAAATCGCACCCGTTCGGGTTCGTCGTCAGTAGTGGATGGCCGCTCCGGAGCTGCTGAAAAGCAGTGCCCCGTTCAAGCGGCTCGGGCTACGTTAGGCGTCTCGCCGTACCGAGTCAAGTTGCCCTGCGGCGCGGCGTGTGGGCCCGATACGGGCTCACCGTGGGGTCGCCCTCGATCCAGAAGCGCCACGGGTGGTACGCCCCTTCGCCGCCGACACCCGTCCGTGGGCCGTTGCGGACCTGGTCAGGGGAGGGCGGGCGGCCCTGGAGGAGGGTCAGCGGCCCGGCGGGACCGTCGCAGAGGTCCGCCCCGTTGAGGGCGCGGTCGACGTCGAGGGCCGTGGCCAGACGGGCCGGGCCTTTGGCCAGTTCCTTGTCATGGCGGGCCGAGATACGTCGACGGCGAGTGAGCTCCGCGCCCACCTGGATCTCCCCCGCCCGCAGGAGGATTCCGCTCGCCTTGCCCTCGGGGCCGCACACCACGTTGAGGCAGTGCCACATGCCGTAGGTGAAGTAGACGTACGCGTGTCCGGGCGGGCCGAACATCACCTCGTTTCGGGCGGTCCGGCCGCGGTAGGCGTGGGAGCCGGGGTCGGACTCGCCCGCGTACGCCTCCACCTCGGTGAGGCGCAACTCGATCGGGCCGTCCTCCGTCATGCGGATCAGCGTGCGGCCCAGCAGTTCGGGCGCCACTTCCAGGACCGGGCGGTCGAAGAAGGAGCGGGCCAGCGGCGTACGGTCGAAGCTCTCGATCATTGCTTCGAGCGTACCGGGGAACCGACTACGGTCGTCGGGCGTATGTAGGGGTCAGGACCTAGAAGGAGTGGACATGGGCTTCAAGAAGCTGCTCGCGAGCCTCGGCGCCGGTGG
The DNA here is from genome assembly GCF_053591895.1 of Streptomyces sp. NPDC002867. NCBI lineage: Bacteria > Bacillati > Actinomycetota > Actinomycetes > Kitasatosporales > Streptomycetaceae > Streptomyces > Streptomyces sp. NPDC002867. The sequence continues at coordinate 1,170 of NZ_JBSFUR010000011.1, forward strand.
TGCGTCCGTCGAGACGGTGCTCACCGAGGAGAACGTCGTTCCGGGGGGAGTCGTCCAGGGCGAGGTGCGTATCCAGGGCGGTTCGGTCGATCAGCAGATCGAGGGGCTGTCCGTCGGCCTTCAGGCGCGTGTCGAGGTCGAAAGCGGTGATCAGGAGGTCAAGCAGGACGTCGAGTTCACCAAGCAGCGGCTCGGTGGCGCGTTCGAGGTCAAGGCCGGCGCGGTGCACGTGGTGCCGTTCGGTCTCGAGATCCCGTGGGAGACGCCGGTCACGTCGATCGCCGGGCAGCAACTGCGCGGGATGAGCATCGGTGTGACGACCGAGCTGGAGATCGCGCGTGCCGTGGACTCGGGAGACCTCGACCCGATCAACGTGCATCCGCTGCCGTCGCAGCAGGCGATCCTCGACGCGTTCGTGCAGCTGGGCTTTCGTTTCAAGAGCGCGGACATGGAGCGCGGTCACATCCGCGGGACGCGGCAGCAGCTGCCGTTCTACCAGGAGATCGAGTTCTTCCCGCCGCAGCAGTACCGCGGGCTCAACCAGGTCGAGCTGACGTTCGTCGCGGACGACCGCGAGATGGACGTCGTCCTGGAGATGGACAAGAAGCCGGGTCTGTTCAGCGAGAGCAGCGACTCGTACAAGGCGTTCAAGGTCGGGCACCACGACTTCGCGGCGACCGACTGGGCCGCTTACCTGAACCAGTGGCTCGCCGACGTCGGTGGCCGTCGCAACTGGCTCTAGGCTCGGGGCCAGGACGCAGGACAGCCGAATCGGAGGTTTTGACGTGACCGAGCTGAAGCGTGCGCCGCTTCCGCACGACTTCCACCCGCCGGTGCCGTCGTTCACGGTGGTGAGCGACGACATCGAGCCGGGGTCGGTTCTGAAGGACGCCCAGGTCTACGCGGCGGGCAACACGTCCCCGCATCTGCGGTGGGAGGGCTTCCCGGCGGAGACCAAGAGCTTCGCCGTGACGTGTTTCGATCCGGACGCTCCGACGGGCAGCGGTTTCTGGCACTGGGTCGTGTTCGACATCCCGGCGTCGGTGACCGGGCTTCCGGCGGGCGCGGGCACCGGGAAGTTCGAGGGGCTGCCCGAGGGCGCGATCCAGGCCCGCAACGACTACGGGTCGAAGGACTTCGGGGGTGCCGCTCCCCCGGCCGGTGAGAAGCACCGTTACGTGTTCACGGTGTACGCGGTGGACAGCGAGAAGCTCGGACCGGACGCGGACGCCTCGCCTGCGGTGGTGGGCTTCAACCTGCGTTTCCACACGCTCGCCCGCGCGCACGTGATCGCGGAGTACGAGGGGCCCGCCGAGAGCTGATTGTTCGTTTTCCGTTTGCCCTGCCCTGGTCTTGGAGAGATCAGGGCAGGGCAGTTTTGTTGCCGGGGGCCGGGGGTTCGCTCTCCCGGAAGGCACAGATATTGCGTTGTCCATCTCGGCGCGCCCGGCGAGAGTTGATCCGAGCCCGATGCCCGCCGACGGGGCTGGGCCGGCGAACGGGAGGTGGGCGAGATGCGGGACACGTTGGTGCTGAATGCGAGCTTCGAGCCGCTGTCGACGGTGACACTCAACCGCGCGGTGGTGCTGGTGCTCCAGGACAAGGCCGTCGTCGAGCAGGCCCACCCCGGTCTCCGTGTCCGCGCGGCCGCCGTCGATCTTCCGGTGCCCCGGGTGATCAGGCTCTGCAGATACGTACGGGTGCCGTTCCGAAGACAGGCGCCGTGGTCACGGCGGGGTGTGCTGGTCAGGGACCAGCACCGGTGCGCGTACTGCGGCAGGCGCGCGACGACCGTGGACCACGTGGTGCCGAAGTCGCACGGTGGTGCCGACTCCTGGCTGAACACGGTGGCCTCGTGTGCCGAGGACAATCACCGCAAGGCGGACCGTACGCCGGAGCAGGCGGGTATGCCGTTGCTGCACCAGCCGTTCGTGCCGTCGCCGGCGGAGGCGATGCTCCTCGGGATGAGGTCGGGTGAGCGGGCGGCCCTGCCGGACTGGCTGGCGGCGGACACCGCCGCGTAGCCCGCGACGGCGGCCGTGGTGCAGGCGCCGTGGTGTCTCGTGAGGGAGCCCGTCCCCGTACGGATCGGGGGCGGGGCTCCCTCGCGTACCGGCGCTCAGCGCAGGAGCAGCTGCACGATGGCGCTGGTGCCGACGACCACGATGAACACGCGCAGTGCGGTGGGGTGCAGCTTGCGGCCGATCTTCGCGCCGAACTGGCCGCCGATCGCCGAGCCGACGGCGATGAGGAGGACGGCGGTCCAGTCGAAGTCGGCGACGAAGAGGAAGAACAGTGCGGCGATGCTGTTCACGATCGCCGCGAGGACGTTCTTGACGGCGTTGAGACGCTGGATGGTGTCGTCGAGCAGCATGCCCATGAGGGAGAGGTAGATGATCCCCTGGGCCGCGGTGAAGTAGCCGCCGTACACGCTGGCGAGCAGAAGGCCGCCGAAGAGGACGGGCCCGCCGTCGGTCTTGGTGAGGGTGCCGTTGCGTGCGCGGCGGCGCTGGACGGCGGTCGAGATGCGGGGCTGGAGCACGACGAGGACCAGGGCGAGCGCGACGAGGACGGGCACGATCGTCTCGAAGGCGGTCGACGGGAGCATCAGCAGCAGGACGGCTCCGCCGAGGCCGCCGATCGCGGCGGCGATGCCGAGGCGCGTCACGAGGGGCCGCTGGCCCTTGAGTTCCTCCCGGTAGCCTATGGCGCCGCTGACGGAACCCGGGATGAGCCCGAGGGCGTTCGACACCGTGGCGGTGACGGGCGGCAGCCCGGTGGCCAGCAGTACGGGGAAGGTGATCAGGGTCCCCGAGCCGACGATGGTGTTGATGGTGCCGGCGCCGATTCCGGCGGCGAAAATCGCCAGTGACTCCCAGATGGACAACGCCATCTCCTCCACGATCGGTGAGACGCCTCCCCGCCATCAAGGTCGAGGGGCCTCAACGATCATGCACGAAGGGATGCCGGCGTCAGTCGATGGGGGGCTGTTCGCGGCGCTCGGTGCCGCTGCCGTTCCCGTTGCCCGCCTTGCTCGGTCCGCCGCCCATGCCGGCCATCGGGTTGAAGTTTCCCATGGCTCCGGAGAGCCCCTTGAGGGCGTCGCCGATCTCGCTGGGCACGATCCAGAGCTTGTTGGCGTCGCCCTCGGCGATCTTCGGGAGCATCTGGAGGTACTGGTAGGCGAGGAGCTTCTGGTCGGCGTCTCCCGCGTGGATGGACTCGAAGACCGTACGGATGGCCTGGGCCTCGCCCTCGGCGCGCAGGGCCGCCGCCTTGGCCTCACCCTCGGCGCGGAGGATCGCGGACTGCTTCTCGCCCTCGGCGGTGAGGATCTGCGACTGCCGGATGCCCTCGGCGGTGAGGATGGCGGCGCGCTTGTCCCGGTCGGCGCGCATCTGCTTCTCCATCGAGTCCTGGATGGAGGTGGGCGGCTCGATGGCCTTGAGCTCGACGCGGTTGACGCGGATGCCCCACTTGCCGGTGGCCTCGTCGAGGACTCCGCGGAGCGCGGCGTTGATCTCCTCACGGGAGGTCAGGGTCCGCTCCAGGTCCATGCCGCCGATGATGTTCCGCAGGGTGGTGACGGTGAGCTGCTCGATGGCCTGGATGTAGCTGGCGACTTCGTAGGTCGCGGCCCGGGCGTCGGTCACCTGGTAGTAGATGACGGTGTCGATGTTGACCACCAGGTTGTCCTGGGTGATCACCGGCTGGGGCGGGAAGGGGACGACCTGCTCGCGCAGGTCGATGCGGTTGCGGATGGAGTCGATGAAGGGGACGACGATGTTGAGGCCCGCGTTGAGAGTGCGGGTGTAGCGTCCGAACCGCTCCACGATGGCGGCGCTGGCCTGCGGGATGACCTGGATCGTCTTGATCAGGGCGATGAAGACCAGCACCACCAGAATGATCAGGACGATGATGATCGGTTGCATCGCGTTCCCTGTGCCCTTCGCTGCCGGATGATTCTGCGATTTCTGCGGATCGAGCTGAGGTCGGATCTGACGGCCGTGATGATCAGTTTCCCAGAACAGAGGCTGTGCTGCGGGCAGTTCGGAAGGTTCGGTCCGTTCGGTCCGTTCGGTCCGTTCGCCGGGGGGTGGCTGCGGTCGTCGTCGCGTGGAGTGCCGTCGCCGCGCTCACATCACGACGGCGGTGGCTCCGTCGATCTCGACCACGTCGACCTGATGGCCCTGCTCGTAGGACATGGACGCGTCGAAGGAGCGGGCGGACCAGATCTCGCCGGCGAGCTTGATGCGGCCGCCGTTGCCGTCGACCCGTTCGACGACGACGGCCTGACGGCCTTTCAGGGCATCGACACCGCTGGCGAATCGCGGGCCCTGCTGGGCTCTGTGTCGGGCCGCGATGGGGCGTACGACCGCGATGAGCGCGACGGACACCGCGGCGAAGACGAGGACTTGAGCCACCGATCCGCCGCCGAGCGCCGCGACGACGGCCGCGGCCACGGCTCCCGCGGAGAACATTGCGAATTCGGGCATCGCGGTCAGCACGAGCGGAATGCCCAGTCCGACCGCGCCGATCAGCCACCACACCCATGCGTCGATGTCCACGTGGTCATGGTAGGTCCGCCGGTCACGGTCCGGACAGGGGGCGACGCGGGTCGCGCGTGCTTCTGCCCCTGTTTCTCAGGGAGTTCAGCCGAGCGGGAGGCCCTGCGCGGTCCAGCGCTCGCCGTTGCGCTCGACGACGAGCGGGAGGCCGAAGCAGTGGGAGAGGTTGCGGGAGGTCAGCTCGGTCTCCATCGGGCCGGCGGCAAGTACCTTGCCCTGCCGGATCATCAGGACGTGGGTGAAGCCGGGCGCGATCTCCTCGACGTGGTGGGTCACCATGATCATGGAGGGCGCGTACGGGTCGCGGGCGAGCCGCCCGAGACGGCGCACCAGGTCCTCGCGGCCGCCGAGGTCCAGGCCGGCGGCGGGCTCGTCGAGGAGGAGCAGCTCGGGGTCGGTCATCATGGCGCGGGCGATCAGGGTGCGCTTGCGCTCGCCCTCGGAGAGGGTGCCGAACCTGCGGTCGAGGTACTCGGTCATGCCGAGCCGGTCGAGGAAGGCACGGGCGCGCCGCTCGTCGACCTCGTCGTAGTCCTCGTGCCAGGTGGCGGTCATGCCGTACGCGGCGGTGAGGACGGTCTGCAGGACCGTCTGGCGCTTGGGGAGCTTGTCGGCCATGGCGATGCCGGCCATGCCGATGCGCGGGCGGAGCTCGAAGACGTCGACGCCGCCGAGCTGCTCACCGAGGATCCGGGCGCTGCCGCTGCTGGGGAAGAGGTAGCTGGAGGCGATGTTGAGCAGGGTGGTCTTGCCGGCGCCGTTGGGGCCCAGGATCACCCAGCGCTCACCCTCCTTGACCGACCAGGAGACGTCGTCCACCAGAGCGCGTCCGTCGCGGACCACGGATACGTCCACCAGCTCCAGTACATCGCTCATGAGCGCGTTGTCTCCCCATGCAATCGTCGAGGCCTTCGGGTGCGTGTGGGCGGTTTGTGCGCCTGTGGGCACAGCACCCAGGGAAAACCTACGCCACCTGCCGGGCGCTCCGGTCGCCCGGTCCCGTGCTAGGGGGTGCCCGCCGGGCACGCCTAGGCTGGGAGCATGCTTTCGGAACCGCGTTCAGGCCGCTTGGCGGCATGGGGAAGCGCCCTTTTGGCCGGACTTGTCTCACCGGACGACGCCGTGCACGCGATCGTCGGCGACGATGCCGTGCACCGGGTGGAGGGACTGCCGGGCGAGGCCGGTCCGGTCGGGCTGACGCTCGCGCTCGGGCGGCTGCGGGCGCTGGGCGTGACCGGTTACCGGGTGGCTCTGCCCGCGCCGGGGCATCCGCTCGGACTGAGCGGCCCGCCCGAGTTCAACGCGCGGGCGCTGGAGACCGAGGAGGCCGTCGTCGCGACGGGAGCGGCGTACGGGCTGGTGCCGGAGATCCGCGAGGCGGGTCCGGCCGGAGACGTGCACGTGGACGTCCTGTGGCACTGCCTGCCGGTGCAGGAGGCGCCGCCCGCGGACGTGCCGTCGCTCGGCGAGGCGGAGCGGGAGCTCGCGGAGGCGCTGCGCGAGGCGACGTCGACGCTGACCCGTCTCGATGTGGCCGCGTCGGGGCCGCTGGCGGAGGCGGCGGTGGACGCGTACCGGGCGCGCTCGGAGCGCGGGGCGGCGGAGACGCTGGCTCCGGGCTACCCGCCGCGTGCGGTGCGGGTGTTGGAGCTGGCGCAGCGGATCGGACTACTGATCTCGGTGGCGTACGAGAACGGGCACGGCGGTGCGGTGAGCGCGGCGGAGATGGCGGCGCGGGGAGAGGCGCTGCGGCCGGTGGAGCGGGTGGCGCGGAGGGCGCAGGTGGCGGCGTACAACGCGTATGTGGAGGAGCGGCAGCGGGGGTGACGTGTCCTCCCGAGGCCGGGGCTCCGCCCGGACCCCGTGACGCCCTGCGCGCGGTGACTCCTGCGGCCCTGCGGCCGGGGAGCCGCCCGCGTCGGCCGACGGGCACGTCGGCTCGCGGCCGTGGTCCGTCGGGCGCCGGCGGCCGGCCGCCCGGGGCCGGGGCGTCAGGCGTTCAGGCTCGTGGTGCCGGAGGCCGGGTCGAGGAGGCCGGACACGTTCACCGTGTGGCCCGAGACGTTCAACGGACGTGGACCGGACCCTGACCGTCCGGGTCAGCCGGTCAGTCCGTGCCGCACCGCCCAGAGCGCCGCCTGGGTGCGGTCGGCCAGGTCGAGCTTCATGAGGATGTTGGACACGTGCGTCTTCACCGTCTTCTCGGAGAGCACCAGCGCCCTGGCGATCTCCCGGTTGGACCGGCCGTCGGCTATCAGCCCCAGGACCTCGCGCTCCCGCTCCGTGAGGTTGCCCCCGCGGCCCGTGCCGCCCGGTGAGTCGTCCTCGGACAGCAGCGCGCCCGCGACCTCCGGCTGGAGCAGGACGTGGCCCGCGTGGACCGAGCGGATGGCGCCGGCCAGGGCCTCCGGGTCGACGTCCTTGTACACGAAGCCCGACGCGCCCGCGCGCAGCGCCGGGACCACCGTGCGCTGCTCGGTGAAGCTGGTGACGATCAGGACCTTGGCCGGGTTGGCGAGCTCGCGCAGCTTGCGCAGGGCTTCGATGCCGTCCATGCCCGGCATCTTCACGTCCATCAGCACCACGTGGGGCTTCAGCTCCTCGGCCCGCGCGACGCCCTCCGCACCGTCGCCGGCCTCCCCCACCACCTCTATGTCGTCCTGGACCTCGAGGAACGTGCGCAGCCCGCGCCGCACCACCTGATGGTCGTCGACCAGCAGCACGCGGATCTTCCTGTCAGCCACCGGGGACCTCCATCTCGACCGTGGTGCCTTTGCCGGGCTCCGATTCCACGCTGAGTCTGCCGCCGACGCCGCCCGCCCGGTCCCGCATCGACACGAGCCCGAGATGGCGCCCGGCCCTGCGCACGGTGCGGGGCTCGAACCCCTTGCCGTCGTCGGTCACGCTGAGCAGGGCACCTTGGCCGCGGCGTACGAGCACGACGTCGACCCGGTCCGCGCCGGAGTGGCGCAGCGCGTTGTGCAGGGCCTCCTGGGCGACGCGCAGCAGGGCCTCCTCCTGGGCGGCGGGCAGGGCCCGCACCCCGCAGGTGTCGAAGGTGACCTTGGCGGTGTGCGCACGGTCGAGGACCTGGATCTGGGTGCGCAGCGTGTTGACGAGGCCGTCCTCGTCGAGGGCCGCGGGCCGCAGCTCGACGACGGCGGCGCGCAGCTCGTCGGCCGCTTCGGCGGCGAGCTCGGCGACCTGCTGGAGCTCGCCCTTCGCCCTGCCCGGGTCGCGGTCCACCAGGGCGGCGGCGGCCTGGGCGGTGAGCCGCAGGGAGAAGAGCTTCTGGCTCACCGCGTCGTGCAGCTCGTGGGCGAGGCGGGAGCGCTCCTCGGCGATGGTCAGCTCGCGGCTGCGCTCGTACAGCCGGGCGTTGGTGAGGGCGATGGCCGCGTGCTGGGCGAGGATGCCGAGCAGTTCCTCGTCGTCCTCGGTGAAGCCGCAGCCTCCGTCCTGCCTGGGGCAGCGCTTGTTGGCGAGGAACAGCGCGCCCATGACCTCGTCGCCATCCTTGATGGGCAGGCCCAGGAAGTCGGACATCTCGGGATGGGCGGACGGCCAGCCCTCGAAGCGGGGGTCCTTGCGCACGTCGGCGAGCCGCTCCACCTTCGCCTCCTGCAGCATCGCGGCGAGGATGCCGTGCTGGCGCGGCAGGGGGCCGATGGCCTTCCACTGGGCGTCGCTGACGCCGTCGACCACGAACTGCGCGAAGCCGCCGTGGTCGTCGGGCACACCGAGCGCCGCGTACTCCGCGTCGAGGAGGTCGCGGGCGGAGGCCACGATCGTCTTGAGCACGTCGCGCACCTCGAGATGCCTGCTCATGGCGAGGAGCGCGGTGCTCACGGCGGCCAGGCCGGAGCTCGGTCGGTGACTCATGACCTCACCGTACCGGCGGGCTGTGACAGTGCGTATCGGCCCCGGGACCGCCCCCGCCTAGGCCGGGGGGCGTAGGCCGAAATGCCCCTGCGGGAAGGGGCCGCGGCACGAGGCGGCGGGCCCCTCCGCGTTCCTACGTTGGCGGCACCACACAGGAGCGGTACGGCGAAGGGGATGGGTCTCATGCCGGTTGCGGTGATCACAGGGGCGTCGAAGGGGCTGGGCCGCGCGCTCGCCGCCGGTCTCGCCAGGGAGGGCTGGGACCTGGTGCTCGGGGCCCGCACCGGGGACGTACTGAAGGAGAGCGCCCGGCTGGCCGGTGTCCACGGCACACGGGTGGTGCCGGTGGCGGGGGACGTCACGGACGCCGCGCACCGTGCGGCGCTGGTGGCGGCGGCCGCTGAGCTGGGCGGCCTCGATCTGGTGGTCAGCAACGCGAGCGCGCTGGGAGCGGAGCCGCTGGTGCGGCTGGAGGCCCTGGCCCTGGACGGGCTGCGGGCGGCGCTGGAGACCAATGTGGTCGCGGCGCTGGGTCTGGTGCAGGAGGCGCTGCCGATGCTGCGCAGGTCGCCGGCGGGGGCGGTGGTGGCGGTCAGCTCCGACGCGGCGGCGGAGGTGTACGAGACGTGGGGCGGCTACGGGGCGTCGAAGGCGGCGCTCGACCAGCTGGCCGCGGTGCTGGCCGTGGAGGAGCCGGGGCTGCGGGTGTGGAGCGTCGATCCGGGCGACATGGCGACGGACCTCTATGCGGCTGCTGTCCCGGACGACGACGAGCCGCGGCCGTCTCCGGGGTCCGTGGTGCCCGCCTTCCTGCGGCTGCTCTCGCAGCGTCCGGCCAGTGGCCGGTACACCGCTGCCGCGCTGCTGGGGTCCCGATGAGGACGGTGCCGGAGGGAAGGGTCGTGCTGGAGGCGCTGAGGGTCCCCGAGGAACTGTCCGCGCGGGTGCCCGCGGAGGAGCGGGGTGCGGGGCGCGACGACGTACGGCTGCTGGTCTCACGCGGGACGCGGGTGTCGCACCACGCGTTCCGCGATCTCCCGGGGCATCTGCGGGCGGGTGACGTGCTGGTCGTCAACACGTCGTCGACGCTGGCGGCGGCGGTGGACGGCCGGGTGGGCGGCGAGCCGGTGGTGGTGCACTTCTCCACGCAGGGGGACGACCTGCGGTGGGCGGTGGAGCTGCGGCGCCCGGACGGCTCGGGGAGTACGGCCCCGCGCCCGGGCGGGCCGCGCGGCGCGGTGGTCCGGCTGCCGGGCGGCGCGCACCTGGTGCTGGAGGAGCCTCTGGCGCCGGGGGCGCGGCGGCTGTGGTGGGCGTCGGTGTCGGTCGGCGTGACGGGGCTGCTGGCGCGGCACGGGCGGCCGATCCGCTACGGGTACACGGCCGGGGACCAGCCGCTCGCCGCGTACCAGACGGTCTTCGCGCTGCCCTCCGCCGACGGTTCGGGGTCGGCGGAGATGCCGAGCGCCGCGCGGCCCTTCACCGCGCCGCTGGTGGCGGAGCTGGTGAGCCGGGGCGTGCAGTTCGCGCCGGTCACGCTGCACACGGGCGTGGCGTCGACGGAGGCGCACGAGCCGCCGTATCCGGAGCGCTTCGACGTGCCGGCGACCACGGCGTGGCTGGTGAACGCGGCCCGGGCGGCGGGCGGCCGGGTCGTGGCGGTGGGGACGACGGCGGTGCGGGCCCTGGAGTCGGCGGCGGACCCGGCGGGGGTGGTGGCGCCCGCGGCGGGGTGGACGGATCTGGTGGTGACGCCGCGGTGGGGGGTGCGGGTGGTCGACGGCCTGCTGACCGGGCTGCACGAGCCGGCGGCGTCGCATCTGCTGATGCTCGGAGCGATCGCCAGCGAGGCGGCGCTGACCTGCGCGTACTCCGAAGCGCTGAGGAATCGCTATCTCTGGCACGAGTTCGGCGACGTCCATCTCGTGCTTCCGGACGACGCCCCTCACTCACTGGATTGCTGAAGCAACACACGGTGAGACCGTCGCGTGCCCGATGTGAGCCCGCGCATAGGACGTAGGTCACTTACGAACCTCTTTAGTGCGTATATAAAGGGCGCGTGAGCGGGGACAGGAGGCATGAATCGGACGTTTGGGATCAACGTGATCCACTACCGCGGATCGTACGTCACACCTTTGCCAGCGGATTTTGCTGCCGCTAAGAATTGCCGACGTCGCTTCCGAACAGCGCAGAGCCGAACCGGCCTGGAGCGACTTTCCGCTATTCGAAGAGGTACGTCTGTATGTCCGCGTTCAACACCGCCGCTCTCCGTCGTCTCCGATCGCGCAAGGCCGCGGTCACCGGTGTCGCCGTCGCCGCTTCCGCCGCTCTGGCGCTGTCCCTGGCTCCCGCCGACGCCGAGGCCGGCACGACGACCGAGGTGGCCGCGGCCGCCCCCGTGGCCTTCAAGGTCAACGAGAAGCAGGCCGCCGCGGTGCAGGAGAGCATCGCCAACCAGCAGACCGCCTTCGAGGCCCAGCTCAAGGCCGCGCAGGCGAAGAAGAAGGCAGAGGCCGCCGAGGCCAAGAAGCAGGCCGAGGCGAAGAAGAAGGCCGAGGCCAAGAAGAAGGCGGAGGCCGCCGCGAAGAAGCGTGCCGCCGAGCAGGCCGCCGCCAGCCGGTCCGCCGCGCGCAAGCCCGCGAAGGTCACCTACCCGAACAACCTGGACGGCTGGATCCGCGAGGCGCTGTCCATCATGAAGAAGCACGACATCCCCGGCACCTACGAGGGCATCCACCGCAACATCATGCGGGAGTCCAGCGGTAACCCGCGTGCCATCAACAACTGGGACATCAACGCGATCAACGGTGTCCCGTCGAAGGGCCTGCTGCAGGTCATCAAGCCGACCTTCGACGCGTACCACGTGCCGGGCACCAAGCACGACCAGTACGACCCGGTCGCCAACATCGTCGCCGCCTGCAACTACGCGGCCGACCGCTACGGCTCCATGGACAACGTGAACAGCGCCTACTGAGGCACTGCCGAGGCCACCGCGACGAGGCGGTAGCAGACATACGCCGAAGGGCGCACCCCGCGCGGGGTGCGCCCTTCGGCGTCGTCAGTGGACGTGTGCCGTCACTTGCGCATCACCTCGGGCTCGTGGCGGCGCAGCAGGCGCTGGACCACGAAGCCGCAGATGACGCCGATGGCGAGCAGGATGGTCATGTTCATGCCCCACTGGCCGGCCGTGTGCTCCCACAGCGGGTCCAGGTCGGTGGGGTTCTTCGGGTCCCACGGCGGCATGAGGTGCGCCAGGTCCAGCGTGGTGCCGGCGCCGGCGATGGCCCAGCGGGAGGGCATCAGCCAGGCGAACTGCTCCAGGCCGGGCGAGCCGTAGACCTGGAAGAGGATGCCGGTGAAGACGACCTGGACGATGGCGAACATGACCAGCAGCGGCATGGTCTTCTCGGCGGTCTTCACCAGCGAGGAGATGACCAGGCCGAACATCATCGAGGTGAAGCCGAGCGCGATGACGACGAGGCAGATCTCGACGGCCGGCGGCATGATCAGGCCCTCTTCGGGCAGCCTGCGGGTCGCGAAGCCGATGCCGCAGATGATGACGCCCTGCAGGGCGGTGATCAGGCCGAGGACGATGACCTTGGACATCAGGTACGCCGAGCGGGACAGGCCGGTCGCCCGCTCCCGTTCGTAGATGACCCGTTCCTTGATCAGCTCTCGTACGGAGTTCGCGGCGCCGGAGAAGCACATGCCGACCGCCAGGATCAGCATGATCGTGCCCGCGTCGCCGTTGAAGCGGGACCTGCCGTCGTCGGGGGCGGCCAGGCCGAAGTCGGCCGGGATGACGACGGAGACCAGGCCGAGGACGGCCGGCAGGATCACCATCAGGCCCATGAAGCCCTTGTCGGACGCGATCACCGACGAGTAGCGGCGGATCAGGGTCCACAGCTGGGAGCCCCAGCTCTGCGGCTTGGGCGGGTTCATCTGCTGCGGCGGCGGCATGTTGACCGCCTGCGGGGCGACGGCGTCGAGGTCGGCCGCGTACATCTGGTAGTGCTGCGAACCCCGCCAGCGGCCGGCCCAGTCGTAGTCGCGGTAGTTCTCGAACGCGGAGAACACGTCCGCCCACGTGGTGTAGCCGAAGAAGTTGAGCGCCTCCTCCGGCGGGCCGAAGTAGGCGACGGAGCCGCCGGGCGCCATGACGAGGAGCTTGTCGCACAGCTGGAGCTCGGCCACGGAGTGGGTGACCACCAGGACGGTGCGGCCGTCGTCGGCGAGGCCGCGCAGCAGCTGCATGACGTCGCGGTCCATGCCCGGGTCGAGGCCGGAGGTCGGCTCGTCCAGGAAGATCAGCGACGGCTTGGTCAGCAGCTCCAGGGCGACGGAGACGCGCTTGCGCTGACCGCCGGACAGGGAGGTGACCTTCTTGTCCTTGTGGATGTCGAGCTTGAGCTCGCGCAGCACCTCGTCGATGCGGGCCGCGCGCTCGGCCGGCGTGGTGTCCGCGGGGAAGCGGAGCTTGGCCGCGTACGTGAGCGCCTTCCGGACGGTCAGCTCCTTGTGCAGGATGTCGTCCTGCGGGACCAGACCGATGCGCTGGCGCAGCTCGGCGAACTGCTTGTAGAGACTGCGGTTGTCGTAGAGGACGTCGCCCTGGTTGGCGGGCCGGTAGCCGGTCAGCGCCTTGAGCAGGGTGGACTTTCCGGAGCCGGACGGGCCGATGACGCCGATCAGGGACTTCTCGGGGACGCCGAAGGAGACGTCGCGCAGGATCTGCTTGCCGCCGTCGACCGTGACGGTCAGGTGACGGGCGGAGAAGGAAACCTCACCGGTGTCGACGAACTCCTCGAGGCGGTCACCGACGAGCCGGAACGCGGAGTGACCGACACCGACGATGTCGTTCGGGCCGATGAGGACCGTGGACGACTTGGCGATCGGCTGGCCGTTGACGTACGTGCCGTTGTGGGAGCCGAGGTCGCGGATCTCGAAGCGGCCGTCGGGCGTCGCGACGAATTCGGCGTGGTGGCGCGAGACCTGCAGGTCGGAGACGACCAGCTCGTTCTCGAGCGCACGACCGATGCGCATCACGCGGCCGAGGGCCAGCTGGTGGAACGTCGTGGGGCTGCGGTCGCCGTAGACCGGCGGAGCGCCCTCGGCCTTCTGCACCCCCTGCTGGTGCGGGACCTGGGCCGGCGGCTGCGCCTGCGGGGCCGGCGGGTGCTGCCAGCCCTGCTGGGCAGCCTGCGGCGCCTGGCCCTGCGGCCAGCCCGGCTGCGGGGCCGGGGCCTGCTGGGCGGCGGCCTGCTGGGGGGCGGCGGCCTGGGCGCTGTAGGCGGCGGCAGCGGTGAGGCTGAGCCGCGGACCGTCGGTGGCGTTGCCCAGATGCACGGCCGAGCCGGCGCCGATCTCCATCTGGTGGATCCGCTGGCCCTGCACATAGGTGCCGTTGGTGCTGCCGTGGTCCTCGATGACCCAACTGCGCCCGCCCCAGCTGATCGTGGCGTGCCGCCACGAGACCCTGGCGTCGTCGATCACCAGGTCACCCTGCGGGTCGCGGCCGAGGGTGTACGACCTGGACGGATCGAGGGTCCAGGTCCTTCCGTTCAATTCCAGTACGAGTTCCGGCACTCCATGCCCCACTAGTTGTCCCCCGAGCTACCCCCGTTGCCGGGAGTCTAGGGATGGCGAACATCGTGGGGAACTATTTCAGGCCGGGGTCCGTATCCGAAACTCGGGCCTTGTAACGGCAGTGTTCGGTACGGAGTTGGGACCTTCGTGGCCGGTCGGGGACACCCCGCGGGGCGGCACATCGTCCGCACTGCCCGCGGACGGTGTTCAACAGTGCGTAACCATGACGAACCGGGGCGTAAGCGGCGTCCGGGGCGCGAGTGTCCGGCAGGCGGGACAGGAGGTGGGATCGCGCCCGCCGCCCGATACGGTGGTAGCACCATGAGCGCATCGCAGCCCCCTCTCGACACCGACATCCCGACCCTTCTCGTCAAGATCTTCGGGAAGGACCGTCCCGGCATCACGGCCGGGCTCTTCGAGACCCTCGCGGCCTACTCGGTCGACGTGATCGACATCGAGCAGGTTGTCTCTCGGGGACGCCTCGTCCTGTGCGTGCTCGTCACCGCGCCGACGGCCGGCGGTACGACGGAGGGCGAGCTGCGGGCGACCGTGCACAGCTGGGCCGAGGCCCTGAAGCTGCAGGCCGAGATCATCTCGGGTACGGGCGACAACCGGCCGCGCGGCAGCGGCCGTTCCCACGTGACCGTGCTCGGTCACCCGCTGACGGCCGAGGCCACGGCGGCCATAGCGGGCCGGATCAGCGGCATGGGAGCGAACATCGACCGCATCTTCCGGCTGGCGAAGTACCCCGTGACCGCCGTGGAATTCGCGGTGTCCGGCGTGGAGACCGAGCCGCTGCGCACCGCGCTGGCCACCGAGTCGCACGAGATCGGCGTCGACGTGGCCGTCGTGTCGGCGGGCCTGCACCGGCGGGCCCAGCGCCTGGTCGTGATGGACGTCGACTCCACGCTCATCCAGGACGAGGTCATCGAGCTGTTCGCGGCCCATGCGGGCTGCGAGGACGAGGTGGCCGCGGTGACGGCCGCGGCGATGCGCGGCGAGCTGGACTTCGAGCAGTCCCTGCACGCGCGGGTGGCGCTGCTGGAGGGCCTGGACGCGTCGGTCGTGGACAAGGTGCGTGCCGAGGTACGGCTCACGCCGGGGGCGCGGACCCTGATCCGTACGCTGAAGCGGCTCGGCTTCCAAGTGGGCGTCGTATCGGGTGGGTTCACCCAGGTCACCGACGATCTCAAGGAGCGCCTGGGCCTCGATTTCGCGTCGGCGAACACCTTGGAGATCAAGGACGGCAAGCTGACCGGCCGGGTCGTCGGCGACATCGTGGACCGGGCGGGCAAGGCGCGGCTGCTGCGCGCCTTCGCGGCCGAGGCCGGGGTGCCGCTGGCCCAGACGGTCGCGATCGGTGACGGTGCCAATGATCTGGACATGCTGAACGCCGCGGGGCTCGGGGTCGCGTTCAACGCCAAGCCCGTGGTCCGCAAGGCCGCGCACACCGCGGTCAACGTGCCCTTCCTGGACACGGTGCTGTATCTGCTGGGCGTCACCCGCGAAGAGGTCGAGGCCGCCGACGACGGCACCGAGGAGCACTGAGCGCGCGCTGCGCGATACGGAGGCCCCGGCGCACGGTGTGCGCCGGGGCCTCGCCGTTCCGGGGCTCAGTCGTGCGGGGTCCAGTAGTCGAGCAGCTTGCCCACACCGTGCTCCACCGACTTCCAGGAGCCGGTGAACGAGACGATGGCGAACGCCGAGGTCGGGAACCCGTCCTTGGTCATCCGGGCCAGGGCGTCACCCTCCGCACTGCCCGCGAGGGCGTCGGCGAGGGCGTGCATACCGGGGTTGTGGCCGATGACGAGCAGGTCGTCGACCTCGTCCGGGGTCTCGTTGAGCAGGGCGATGAGCTCTCCGAGGGAGGCGTCGTACAGCCGCTCCTCGTAGACCGTCTTCGGGCGGTGCGGCAGCTCGTGCACGGCGAGCTTCCATGTCTCACGGGTTCTGGTCGCGGTGGAGCACAGGGCCAGGTCGAAGGCGATACCGGTGTCGGCGAGCCTGCGGCCGGCCACGGGGGCGTCCTTGCGGCCGCGCTCTGCGAGCGGGCGATCGTGGTCGGACACCTGGGGCCAGTCGGCCTTCGCGTGCCGGAGGAGGACGATCCTGCGGGACTCGGAAGATCCGGGGGGAGTCCCCCCGGAGGACACAGCGGCGCTCATGCACCCCAGCTTCGCATGAAATCAGCCAACGGGCGCAGGGTGTTGACGCGCTCTCCCCCGAAGGGGAACGCGTCAGCGGACCAGGATCCGCAGGATCTGCCGCAGGAGGTCACCGGCCGCCGGATCGTCCCCGGCCGCGTGCGCGTCCCCGGGGACGGCGATGAGCGTCAGCAGTGCGGCGAAGGCGAGCACGGGCAGGACGAGGGCCCACCACGGCAGCCTGGCGACGACGCCCGTGGCCGGGGAGTGGGACCGGGTGTGCGTGTGGGCCGCCATGGCCGCCTCCGTCAGGTCCGAGGTCGAGTACCTCGAACGTACGGATCATGAAGCGCCGTGCCCATCCGGTGACCCACCCACTTCACCCTGAGCCCGACCCCCTAGGGGTCAGTGGTGCAGGCACCACCCCTTTTGCTCGCCACTTATGCGGCCGGGACCGGCCCTGTCACGGGGCCGCGACCGTGGCGATGATCGCGATCACCACGCCGATGAGAAGCATCGCGCCGAAGACTCCGAGGAGCTTCTTCTGGCCGTTCTGGGGGTTCGGGTCGAGCACTGGCATGGGATCAGTCTCGCACCCGCGTCTCGTCCTCTATCGTCCGGTCCCGTCCTGCCATCACGCCCACGATCATCTGGGGCACCAGCAGGCCCGCCATCAGCCCCAGCGGCAGTGCCCAGCCGCCGCTGTGCTGGTAGAGCACGCCCACCAGCAGCGGGCCCGGGATGGAGATCAGGTAGCCGGTGGACTGGGCGAAGGCCGACAGCCGTACGACCCCGGCGCCCGTGCGCGAACGCATGCCGATCATGGTGAGGGCGAGCGGGAAGGCGCAGTTGGAGACGCCGAGCAGCAGCGCCCAGAGCCAGGCGCCCGCCACCGGCGCGAGGAGCAGGCCGAGGTAGCCGGCGAGTCCGCACACGCCCAGGGCGATGACGATCGGGCCCTGGTTCTTCATGCGGCCGGCGAGACGCGGGATGACGAAGGCGAGCGGCACGCCCATCACCATGGTGACGGCGAGGAGCACTCCCGCGGTGGAGGCCGAGACGCCCGCGTCGCGGAAGATCTGCGGCATCCAGCCCATCGTGATGTACGCGCCGGTGGCCTGGAGCCCGAAGAAGCAGCCGAGGGCCCATGCGGTGGGGCTGCGGGTCACGCGGGGCGCGGGGACGTTCTCGGCGGCTGCCGCACCGGCGGCGTACGGGCGTGCGCGGTCCCGGTCGCGCACCAGGCCGATCCAGGGCAGTACGGCCACCGCGGCGACCGCGGCCCACACCGCGAGCCCGACGCGCCAGCTGCCGCCCAGGGCCTGGGTGACGGGCACGGTCGCGGCGGCGGCGAGCGACGTGCCGAGCGCCAGGGCCATGGAGTAGAGGCCGGTCATCGAGCCGACCCGGTCGGGGAAGTACCGCTTGACGATCACCGGCATGAGGACGTTGCTGACGGCGATGCCCATGAGCGCGAGCGCGCTGGCCGCGAGGAAGCCCGGCGTGCCGCCCGCGAACGGACGGACCAGGAGCCCGGCGGCGATGGCCGCCATGCCGGCGCAGACGACGACGGCGGGTCCGAAGCGGCGGGCCAGCCGGGGGGCGGCGACGCCGAACACGGCGAAGCACAGCGGCGGTACGGACGTGAGGAGTCCGGCGACGCTGCCGCTCATGTGGAGCCCGACGCGCGCCTCTTCGAGGAGGGCGCCGAGGCTCGTGATCGCGGGCCGCAGGTTGAGGGCGGCGAGGACGATGCCGACGACGACGAGCCGGGTGGTCCACACCGCGCGCCGCGCCGCGGCCTCCGGCGCGGCGGCTTCCAGGGCTGCGGCGGAGAAGGGGAGCGCCGTGGCGGCATGGCGGAGGGTCCGGGTCTCGTCGGGCATAGGACCATCATAGAATCATGGGATGATTGGTTGTCCAATCCCGTACGGACCGGGTTCCCCGTGGCCGGGTCCGCGTACGACCATGAGTGGGCGACTTCCACGACAAGGAGCACCATGGCGCTGTCCTCTCCCCGGCGTTCCGCGCTCTCGGACCAGGTGATCGCCGAGCTGCGGAACCAGATCACCTCGGGCGAGTGGCCGGTCGGCTCGCGTATCCCGACCGAACCGGAACTGGTCGAGCAGCTGGGCGTGGCCCGCAACACCGTCCGTGAGGCGGTGCGCGCGCTCGCCCACAACGGCCTCCTGGACATCCGCCAGGGCTCGGGCACCTATGTGATCGCCACCAGCGAGCTGGCCGGCGTGATGCACCGCCGGTTCGCCGGCGCCGACCCCCGTCATGTCGCCGAGCTGCGCTCCACGCTGGAGTCGGCGGCGGCCCGGCTCGCCGCCGAGCGGCGCACCGCGAAGGACCTCAAGCAGCTGGACACGCTGCTGGCCCGCCGCGAGGAGGCGTGGGCGTCGGGCGACGCGGAGCAGTTCGTCACGGCCGACGGGACCTTCCACCTGGCCGTGGTGGCCGCCTCCCACAACGAGGTCATGACCGAGCTGTACGCGGACCTGGCGGACCTGCTGCGCGACTGGCTGCGCGGCGACGTCGGCGGCGAGCTGCGCGAGGAGAACTACATGGACCACGCGCGGATGGTGGAGGCGATCCGGGCCGGGGACGGCGAGGCAGCCGCCGCGGAGGCGGCGGGCTACCCGTTCATGTGCCTGCGGCGGCCCGCTGCGGCCGGTGGCTGATCCAGGCGGCCCGGATCTCCTTCCAGCAGCGCTGGGTGAGCTCCGCGTACCCGGCGGGGCGCAGCTCGACCGGCACCGAGTCGGCGTCGACGTCCCACCAGCGTGCGCACTCGACGTGCAGCTGCACGCGGTCGGCGGCGGGATAGGGGTTGTGGCAGTAGGCGGTGACCTTGGAGCCCTCGATCACCGTGCCGCAGTCGGCCCGGTAGTCGGGGGGCTGCTCCCGCGTGTGCTGCCGGAGGCTCTGCCGTTCCTGACGACTGCCGGTCTGGGACGCCGTCGGTGTCGCCCACAGCAGGACCGTCACTGTGGCGAGTACGGCGGCTTGACGCCAGTTCGTACGCACAAGCAGTACCCCCTCGGCCGAACTGCGGCGCGAGCGCCGCAAAAGCACCACAAGGAAGAGTTGCCCCTCCAGCATCACCGCGGCCCGGTCGCACCGCCCACCCGTAGGGCCGAACGGGCGACGCCCCGCCCCCCGCGCGGTGCGGGGAACGGGGCGTCGCTCTTGTACGTCGTGCCTGGTCAGGCGCCCATGATGTGCACGCCGCCGTCGACGTGGACGATCTCACCGGTGGTCTTCGGGAAGAAGTCCGAGAGCAGGGCGACCACACCGCGGCCGGCCGGCTCCGGGTCGGACATGTCCCACTGGAGCGGGGAGCGCTCGTCCCAGACCTTCGCGAGGTCCGAGAAGCCCGGGATGGACTTGGCGGCCATCGAGCCGAGCGGGCCCGCCGAGATCAGGTTGCAGCGCACGTTCTGCTTGCCCAGGTCACGGGCGAGGTAGCGGCTGGTGGCCTCCAGCGCGGCCTTGGCCGGGCCCATCCAGTCGTACTGCGGCCAGGCGAACTGCGCGTCGAAGGTCAGGCCGACGACCGAGCCGCCGTTCTGCATCAGCGGCAGGCAGGCCATGGTCAGCGACTTCAGCGAGAACGCCGAGACGTGCATCGCGGTCGACACGGACTCGAACGGCGTGTTGAGGAAGTTGCCGCCGAGCGCGTCCTGCGGGGCGAAGCCGATGGAGTGGACGACGCCGTCGAGGCCGCCGAGCTCCTCGCGCACCACGTCCTCGACGCGGGCCAAGTGCTCGTCGTTGGTGACGTCGAGCTCGATGACCTTGGCCGGCTTCGGCAGCTTCTTGGCGATGCGCTCGGTCAGGGTGGGCCGCGGGAAGGCCGTGAGGATGATCTCGGCGCCCTGCTCCTGGGCCACCTTCGCGGTGTGGAAGGCGATGGAGGACTCCATCAGCACACCGGTGATCAGGACGCGCTTGCCCTCGAGAATTCCGCTCATGTGATCAGTGACCCATGCCCAATCCGCCGTCGACGGGAATGACGGCTCCAGTGATGTACGAGGCGTCGTCGGAGGCGAGGAAGCGCACGGTGGCCGCGATCTCCTCCGGCTGCGCGTAACGGCCGAGGGGTACCTGGGAGACGATCCCGGCGCGCTGCTCGTCCGTGAGCGCCTGGGTCATGTCGGTGTCGACAAAGCCGGGCGCGACGACGTTGAAAGTGATGTTGCGCGAGCCGAGCTCACGCGCGAGGGAGCGGGCGAAGCCCACGAGACCGGCCTTGGAGGCCGCGTAGTTGGCCTGCCCGGCGGAGCCCAGCAGCCCCACGACGGAGGAGATCAGGACGACGCGGCCCCTCTTGGCGCGGAGCATGCCGCGGTTGGCGCGCTTCACGACGCGGAAGGTGCCGGTGAGGTTGGTGTCCAGGACGGAGGTGAAGTCCTCCTCCGACATGCGCATCAGCAGCTGGTCCTTGGTGATGCCGGCGTTGGCCACCAGCACCTCGACGGGACCGTGCTTCTCCTCGATCTCCTTGTACGCCTGCTCCACCTGCTCGGCGTCGGTGATGTCGCACTTGACCGCCAGGCAGCCCAGCTCCGCGAGGGCAGCCGGAGGCTCCCCCGAGCGGTAGGTGATCGCGACGTTGTCGCCGTTCTCGGCGAACGCGCGGGCGATGGCGAGGCCGATGCCCCGGTTTCCTCCGGTGACGAGAACCGAGCGGCTCAACGGATCACCCTTTCCCTATGCGGTCTGGTACGTCTGCAAACTATCGGTACGGCACGGCGTACGGAGAATCGGGGCCTGACAGCGCCTTCCACCCGTCGCTGTCGGATCCCTACAGAAACTCCCCGCAAAGCCCCCGCGCAAAGTCCCTTCGAAGGCAACGAGCCACCGTCCCTCCGAACTGGCTGGCGAGGGGCCCGTCCGGCGCGACATGATCGGGGCGACCACGTCTCGACGACAGGAGACATCCGTGCCTCATTCCATCGACGCGGCCTTCACGGCGCTGCCGCTGCGGGCGCTCGCCGACGCGGCGCTCGCCCGGGCGCGTGCGCTCGGCGCCGAGCACGCCGACTTCCGCCTGGAGCGCGTCCGCAGCGCCTCGTGGCGGCTGCGGGACGCCAAACCCGCCGGATCGTCCGACTCCACGGACCTCGGGTACGCGGTGCGGGTGGTGCACGGCGGCGCCTGGGGGTTCGCCTCCGGTGTCGACATGACCATGGACGCCGCGGCCAGGGTGGCCGGGCAGGCGGTGGCCATGGCGAAGCTGTCCGCGAAGGTGATCGCGGCGGCGGGCTCGGACGAGCGCGTGGAGCTGGCGGACGAGCCGGTGCACGCGGAGAAGACCTGGGTCTCCTCGTACGAGGTCAACCCCTTCGATGTGCCGGGCGAGGACAAGAGCGCGCTGCTCGCCGACTGGAGCTCCCGGCTGCTGCGGGCGGCGGGTGTGGCACATGTGGACGCCTCGCTGCTGACCGTGCAGGAGAACAAGTTCTACGCGGACACCGCGGGGACGGTCACCACGCAGCAGCGGGTACGGCTGCACCCGCAGCTCACGGCGGTCGCCGTCGACGAGACGACCGGCGAGTTCGACTCCATGCGCACCATCGCGCCGCCCGTCGGACGCGGCTGGGAGTACCTGACCGGCACCGGCTGGGACTGGGACTCGGAGCTGGAGCGCATCCCGGAGCTGCTCGCGGAGAAGATGCGCGCGCCGAGCGTCGAGGCCGGGCGCTACGACCTGGTCGTCGACCCGTCGAACCTGTGGCTGACGATCCACGAGTCGATCGGCCACGCCACGGAGCTGGACCGCGCGCTCGGCTACGAGGCGGCCTACGCGGGGACGTCGTTCGCGACCTTCGACCAGCTCGGAGAGCTGGCGTACGGCTCCTCCGTGATGAACGTGACCGGTGACCGGACCGCCGAGCACGGGCTGGCGACGATCGGGTACGACGACGAGGGCGTCGAGGCGCAGAGCTGGGATCTGGTCAGGGACGGCACGCTGGTGGGCTACCAGCTGGACCGGCGCATCGCGAAGCTGACGGGCCTCGGCCGCTCCAACGGCTGCGCCTTCGCCGACTCGCCCGCCCATGTGCCGGTGCAGCGGATGGCGAACGTGTCCCTCGAGCCGGACCCGGGAGGTCTGTCGACGGAGGACCTGATCGGCGGGGTGGAGCACGGGATCTACGTGGTCGGCGACCGGTCGTGGTCGATCGACATGCAGCGCTACAACTTCCAGTTCACCGGTCAGCGGTTCTTCCGCATCGAGAACGGCCGGCTGGCCGGTCAGCTGAGGGACGTCGCCTACCAGGCGACGACGACCGAGTTCTGGGGCTCGATGGAGCAGGTCGGCGGGCCGCAGACATACGTGCTGGGCGGCGCCTTCAACTGCGGCAAGGCCCAGCCGGGCCAGGTCGCTGCGGTCTCCCACGGCTGCCCCTCCGCCCTCTTCCGGGGCGTCAACATTCTGAACACGACGCAGGAGGCAGGACGCTGATGTCGCAGAGTCACGTGACCCCGCCGCACGAGATCGTCGAGCGGGCGCTGGAACTGTCGACGGCCGACGGTTGCGTCGTCATCGCCGACGAGCACTCCTCGGCGAATCTTCGCTGGGCCGGCAACGCGCTGACCACCAACGGCGTGACCCGCGGCCGTACCCTCACCGTCGTCGCCACGGTCGACGGCTCCGAGGGCACGGCGTCCGGCGTGGTCTCGCAGTCCGCCGTGACCGCCGACGACCTGGAGCGGCTGGTGCGCGCCGCGGAGGACGCCGCGCGGTCCGCCGGGCCGGCCGAGGACGCCCGGCCGCTGGTCGAGGGCGTGGCCCCCTCCCCCGACTTCACGGACGCGCCGGCGGAGACGTCGTCGGCGGTGTTCGGGGACTTCGCACCGGCGCTCGGCGAGGCGTTCGCCCGGGCCCGCGCGGGCGGGCGGGAGCTGTACGGCTTCGCCAACCACGAGCTCACCTCGACGTACCTCGGCACGTCGACGGGGCTGCGGCTGCGCCACGACCAGCCGACCGGCACGCTGGAGCTCAACGCCAAGTCGCCCGACCGCATGCGCTCGGCCTGGGAGGGCCGTTCCACGCGGGACTTCAAGGACGTGGACCCGGCGGCGCTGGACGCCGGGCTGGCGGAGCGGCTCGGCTGGGCGGAGCGCCGCTTCGACCTGCCGGCCGGCCGCTACGAGACGCTGCTGCCGCCGACCGCCGTGGCCGACCTGCTGATCTACCAGATGTGGTCGTCGACGGGCCGGGACGCGGCGGAGGGCCGTACGGTCTTCTCCAAGCCCGGCGGCGGCACCCGTATCGGCGAAGCGCTGTCCTCGCTGCCGATGACGCTGCGCAGCGATCCGCACGAGCCCGGGCTGGAGGCGGCGCCCTTCGTGATCGCGCACTCGTCCGGCGACGACGCCTCGGTGTTCGACAACGGTCTGCCGCTGTCGCCGACGGACTGGGTGCGTGACGGGAAGCTGGAACACCTGATCACGACCCGGCACAGCGCCGGTCTGACCGGGCTGCCGGTCGCGCCGGGGACGGACAACCTGATCCTGGACGCGGGCGGCGAGCGCTCCCTGGCGGAGATGGTGTCATCCACCGAGCGCGGTCTGCTGCTGACCTGCCTCTGGTACATCCGCGAGGTCGACCCCGCGACGCTGCTGCTGACCGGCCTGACCAGGGACGGCGTGTACCTGGTGGAGAACGGCGAAGTCGTGGGCGAGGTGAACAACTTCCGCTTCAACGAGTCGCCCGTCGACCTGCTGGGGCGCGCGACGGAGGCCGGACGGACGGAGAAGACGCTGCCGCGCGAATGGGGCGACTGGTTCACCCGGGCCGCGATGCCGGCGCTGCGGGTGCCGGACTTCAACATGAGCTCGGTCAGCCGGGGCGTGTGACCGGCCTAGACTGGCTCCCACCGATCCATTCACGTACGAGGAGACGGAAGAACCGTGACGGACATCGTCGACGAGCTGAAGTGGCGCGGGCTGATCGCCCAGTCCACTGACGAGGACGCTTTGCGCAAGGCGCTCGCGGACGGTCCCGTCACCTTCTATTGCGGCTTCGACCCGACCGCGGCGAGCCTCCACGTCGGGCACCTGGTGCAGGTGCTCACCGTGCGCCGGCTCCAGCTGGCCGGGCACCGGCCGCTGGCGCTGGTGGGCGGGGCCACGGGTCAGATCGGTGACCCGCGGCCCACCGCCGAGCGCACGCTGAACGATCCGGAGACGATCGCGCAGTGGGTCAACCGGCTGCGTGCGCAGATCGAGCCGTACCTCTCCTTCGAGGGCGACAACGCCGCGATCATGGTGAACAACCTGGACTGGACCGCGGGCATGTCCGCGATCGAGTTCCTGCGGGACATCGGCAAGCACTTCCGCGTCAACAAGATGCTCACCAAGGACTCCGTCGCCCGGCGCCTGGAGTCCGAACAGGGCATCAGCTACACGGAGTTCAGCTACCAGCTGCTGCAGGGCATGGACTTCCTGGAGCTGTACCGGCGGTACGGCTGCACCCTGCAGCAGGGCGGCAGCGACCAGTGGGGCAACCTCACGGCGGGCCTGGACCTGATCCACCGTCTGGAGCCCGACGCCGAGGTGCACGCACTGGCCACCCCGCTGATGACCAAGGCGGACGGCACCAAGTTCGGCAAGTCGGAGACCGGCACGCTCTGGCTCGACCCGGAGATGACCACGCCGTACGCGTTCTACCAGTTCTGGCTGAACACGGACGACCGGGACATCAACCGGTACCTGCGCGTCCTCAGCTTCAAGAGCCGCGAGGAGCTCGAGGAGCTGGAGAAGCAGACCGCGGAGCGTCCGCAGGCCCGTGCCGCGCAGCGCGCGCTGGCCGAGGAGCTGACGACCCTGGTGCACGGCGCCGACCAGTGCGCAGCGGTGATCAACGCGTCCAAGGCGCTGTTCGGACAGGGCGAGCTCGCCGAGCTCGACGAGCCGACGCTGCGGGCGGCGCTGTCGGAGCTGCCTCAGGCGCGGGTCACAGAGCTCGCCCCGGTCGTCGACCTGTTCGCCGAGGTGGGCCTGGTCGCCAGCAAGTCGGCCGCCCGGCGCACGGTGAAGGAGGGCGGCGCCTACGTGAACAACGTGAAGGTCACCGCCGAGGACGCCGTGGCGACGCCGGAGGAGCTGCTGCACGGGCGCTGGCTGGTGCTGCGCCGCGGCAAGAAGAACCTGGCCGCGGTCGAGGTCGTCACGGCGGGCTGACCGGGCAGGACGGACGACGGCGGCGGCCGGGCGGCTCTGTGCCCCCGGCCGCCGCCGTCGTCGTCCGTGGATCCGGTTACGCCGTCGTCCCGTTGCGGCGTCGGCCCGTCACGCGCGCCGTTTCCTGCCGCCGCGGGCCGCGGTGTACGCCATGTCGCCCAGGAACACGATGACGATGGCCGCCGCGAGCTGAAGCACGTGCCGGCCCCAGTCGATGCCAGGGGTCTCCTGGATGCCGAAGCCCCGGGCGACGGCGTTGCCGATGACGGCTCCGATGATGCCGAAGATGGTGGTCAGCCAGAGAGGACTGTGCTGCTTGCCCGGGATGACCGCCTTCGCGATCAGGCCGAGCACGAATCCCACGACGATCGCCCACAACCAGCCCATGGCTGCCTCCTTGTACGGCTCCCAACGAGCAGTTACGCCTGCCAGTCTCGGCCCGTGGGCCGTACGGCGCATGTCGGAGACACCCATACGCGTCCCGGCGCAGACAGGGCACGCAGACCGGCGGCGACCCGCACTCGAAGGCGGCGCAGTCGCGGCGTACCGTTGATGTGGTCAGCGCGGGATGTCCGGGATCGTCCGGCGCGGGATTCGGGTGGTGGAGCAGATGCGCAGGCGGGGCGGCACGGAGGTCTTCCGGATCACGGGGGCCCGGCAGGGGCTCGCCGACGATGTCCGCGGTCGGCAGCGGCGCTACGTGATCTCGATGTCGGTGCGCACGGTGTCGGTGATCCTGGCCGCGGTCCTGTGGAACGTGGAACGTCATGTGGCCGTCGTCGCCCTGGTGCTCGGCGTTGTCCTGCCGTACATCTCCGTGGTCATCGCCAATGCGGGCCGGGAGAACGCGCCGTCTCTGCCGTCGACGCTCGTCCCCCCGCCGTCGCGACCCATGATCGAGCCGCCGCCCGAGGACTCCACGACGGTCGGCGGATCTTCCCAGCAGGAGCGCCCCAAGTCCGAACAGGGCTGACGACGAGCGCCCGCGACGGGGTCCGCGAACCTCAGGAAAACCTCAGATCAATCATGAAGTTCCTGTGCCCGGGGGCCCGTTACCCGTGACATACTGCCTAGGCGCTCCGCATCCCCCGTCGGAGCGACGGACCGACGCCGGGCAGCTCCCCCCGTGGCTGCCCGGCGTCGCCATGCGGGGACAATGATCGGGTGAGTGACGAAACCCCGATCTGTTCCGCCAAGGGCTGCCGCGCCGACGCCGTCTGGGTCCTCGCGTGGAACAACCCGAAGCTGCACACCCCCGAGCGCCGCAAGACCTGGCTGGCCTGCGAGGAGCACCGGGAGCACCTGTCTCAGTTCCTCGGCGTACGCGGATTCCTCAAGGACGTCGTGACCCTGGAGGACTGGGAGCGCACGCAGCGGCCGGAGGGCGGATCAGCCGCCGATCGCTGACATGGGGCGCTCGGGCTGGAGGAACGAGGGGTCGTCCAGACCGGATCCGGCCTTCTTCCCCCACATCGCCAGCCGCCATATGCGGGCGATCTCCTCGTCCGGCGCGTCCGAGCGCAGCGCCGCCCGCAGGTCGGTCTCCTCGGTCGCGAACAGGCACGTGCGCACCTGGCCGTCCGCGGTGAGGCGGGTGCGGTCGCAGGCCCGGCAGAAGGGGCGGGTGACGGAGGCGATGACGCCGACGCGGTGCGATCCGCCGTCGACGACCCATCGCTCCGCGGGCGCGGAGCCGCGGGCGCTGTCGCCTTCGGGGGTGAGCGAGAAGCGCGTACGCAGAGAGGCGAGGATGTCACCCGCCGTGATCATCCCGTCGCGCTTCCAGCCGTGCTGGGCGTCCAGCGGCATCTGCTCGATGAACCGCAGCTCGTAGTCGTTCTCGACGGCCCAGGCGAGCAGGTCGGGGGCCTCGTCGTCGTTGAGCCCCGGCATGAGGACCGCGTTGACCTTGACCGGGGTGAGTCCGGCGGCGCGAGCGGCCTCGAGGCCGTCGAGGACGTCGTGGTGGCGGTCGCGGCGGGTGAGCGTCTTGAAGACGTCGGGGCGCAGGGTGTCGAGGGAGACGTTGACCCGGTCGAGGCCGGCGGTCTTGAGGGCCTCCGCGGTGCGCTTGAGCCCGATGCCGTTGGTCGTGAGGGACATCTTGGGACGGGGCTCGAGGGCGGCGACACGCTCGACGATGCCGACGAGGCCGGGGCGCAGCAGGGGCTCACCGCCGGTGAAGCGGACCTCGGTGATGCCGAGGTCGGTGACGGCGACGCGGATCAGGCGCACGATCTCGTCGTCGGTGAGCAGATCGGGCTTCTTCAGCCACTGCAGGCCCTCTTCGGGCATGCAGTACGTACATCGCAGGTTGCACCGGTCGGTCAAGGAAACCCGCAGGTCGGTAGCCACTCGGCCATAGGTGTCGATGAGCACTGTGGGCCCCCTCCCCATTCGCGGATCTGACTCTTCCGAGCCTACGTCAGGGCACCGACACCGCGTGTGGCCCATTTGGCACGAGGCACGGCACGGCCGCGTCGTAGGACTGTACGACGCGGCCGCTACGGCGAGGTGTCGGCGGGCTCACTCAGTGGGCACCGACGCCGGTGAGGGACTTGACCTCCAGCTCGGCGTACTTGCCCTGGTCGGGCTCCTCTCTGGACAGCAGGGAGCCGATCCAGCCGAGCAGGAAGCCGACGGGGATGGAGATCAGGCCGGGGTTCTCCAGCGGGAACCAGGAGAAGTCGGCGTCGGGGAACATCGAGGTGGGCTTGCCGGAGACGACCGGCGAGAAGAGCACCAGGACGACCGAGGCCGTCAGGCCGCCGTAGATGGACCACAGGGCGCCCTGGGTGGTGAACCTCTTCCAGAACAGGCTGTAGAGGATCGTCGGCAGGTTCGCGGACGCGGCGACCGCGAAGGCGAGGGCGACCAGGCCGGCGACGTTCAGGTCGCGGGCGAGGGCGCCGAGCCCGATGGACACGATGCCGATGGCGACGGTCGCCCAGCGGGCCGCGCGGACCTCCTCCTTGTCGGTGGCCTGTCCCTTGCGGATCACGTTCGCGTAGATGTCGTGCGCGAAGGACGACGAGGAGGCGAGGGTGAGGCCCGCGACCACGGCCAGGATGGTGGCGAAGGCGACGGCGGAGATCACGGCGAGGAGGATCGCGCCGCCGGCCGAGTCGACACCGCCGATGTGCAGGGCCAGCAGGGGCGCCGCCGTGTTGCCCGCCTTGTTGGACGCGGTGATCTCCGCCGGTCCGACGAGCGCCGCCGCCCCGAAGCCGAGCGCGATGGTCATCAGGTAGAAGGCGCCGATGATGCCGATGGCCCAGTTGACGGACTTACGGGCGGCCTTGGCGGTGGGCACGGTGTAGAAGCGGATCAGGATGTGCGGCAGGCCGGCGGTGCCGAGGACGAGCGCGATGCCGAGCGAGATGAAGTCCAGCTTGGACGTCCCGGTGGCGCCGTACTTGAGGCCGGGCTCCAGGAACGCCGCGCCCTTGCCGCTCTGCTCGGCCGCCTGGCCGAGCAGTTCGGAGATGTTGAAGTTGAACTTGAGCAGCACCAGGAACGTGATGAGCAGGGTGCCCGCGATGAGCAGGACGGCCTTGACCATCTGCACCCAGGTGGTGCCCTTCATGCCGCCGATGGTGACGTACACGATCATCAGCAGGCCGACGAGGGCCACGATGGCGATCTTCCCGCCGTCGCTGGTGATGCCGAGCAGCAGGGAGACGAGGACGCCCGCGCCCGCCATCTGGGCCAGCAGGTAGAAGATCGAGACGACGATCGTGGACGTGCCCGCCGCGGTGCGCACGGGGCGCTGGCGCATGCGGTAGGCGAGGACGTCGCCCATCGTGTAGCGCCCGGAGTTGCGCAGCGGTTCGGCGACGAGCAGCAGGGCGACGAGCCAGGCGACCAGGAAGCCGATCGAGTAGAGGAACCCGTCGTAGCCGAAGAGGGCGATGGCGCCGGCGATGCCGAGGAACGAGGCGGCCGACATGTAGTCGCCGGAGATGGCGAGGCCGTTCTGGAAGCCGGTGAACTGGCGGCCGCCCGCGTAGAAGTCGGAGGCGTCCTTGGTCTGCCGGCCCGCCCACACCGTGATGAAGAGGGTGGCGACGACGAAAGCGGCGAACAGGGTGATGATGAGCGGCCGGTGCTCGGTGGTCGCGCTCGACGCCGCGAGCTGGAGCGTGGGGCTCATGCGTCGGCCTCCATACGGGACTTGATGGCTTCCGCCTTCGGGTCGAGCTTCGCGGCGGCGTGCCGCGAGTAGAACCAGGCGATGAGGAACGTGGTCGCGAACTGGGCGAGGCCGAAGACCAGGGCGACGTTGATGTTGCCGAAGAGCTTCGTGCCCATGAAGCCGCCCGCGTAGTTCGAGAGCAGGACGTAGAGCAGGTACCAGGCGATGAACGCGACGGTCAGGGGGAAGGCGAAGGAGCGGTAGGCGCGGCGCAGTTCGCCGAATTCCGCACTCTCCTGCACCTGGACGAACGACTCTGTCGTGGGCTGGGCGGGGCTGGCGCCCTTACCGCCCGGGGGCGGCGGTGCATCGGTGGCCACGGAGACTCCTCGCGACGCGGGTTCGGTGGTGGTCATGGGGATGTTGCTGCGGGAGCTGTTCGATGTTGTTCCACTCCCTGACAACGGCACGGAGTACACGCCGAACCGGTTCACCTTCGGTCTTTTTCCTTCGCACTTCTTGTCCTACTCGTTGTCGTACATCTGCGCGCATCCATTGAAGAGCCGCCTTGATCGGCGATAGCTTCGCCCGGCATAACCCGCCCATTCGCAAGGGGTGTTTGGGCGGTTTTTTCACGGATGATGTGGAGAACCCATGGCTCATCTGGGATCCAGACGACGGCGCGCACTCGCGCTTCCCGCCGGTCTGGCGCTCACGGCCTCCCTCGGATTCCTGCCGGCGGGTACGGCGTCGGCAGCAATCACCGACGACGCTCCGGCAGCGGTCCAGACGGACGGTCCGAAGCTGTCCTACGTGGTCAACGTCACGGGCGGTCACGGCACCTCGAAGGCCGTCAAGAAGGCGATAGCCAAGGCCGGCGGGTCGATAGTCCACGCGTACGACCAGATAGGCGTCATCGTCGTCCACTCGCAGAACCCTGCGTTCGCGGAGACGATCCGTCAGGTCCGCGGTGTCGAGTCGGCCGGTGCCACGCGCACCGCCCCGCTGGCGCCCGTGGCGGACACGGCCATCGAGTCGGAGCGCCCGCTCACCGCCGAGGAGGCCAAGGCGGCGGCGGGCCAGGCGGAGGCGGGCCAGGACGCGCTCGAGCCGCTGCAGTGGGACCTGCCCGCCATCAAGGCGGACAAGGCGCACGAGAAGACGCTCGGCAGCAAGAAGGTCACGGTCGCGGTCATCGACACGGGTGTCGACGACACGCACCCGGACCTGGCGCCCAACTTCGACCGCGAGGCATCCGTCAGCTGTGTCGGCGGTGTGGCCGACACGACGGACGGTGCCTGGCGCCCGGGCCCGACGGAGAGCGACCACGGCACGCACGTCGCGGGCACGATCGCGGCGGCGAAGAACGGCACCGGCATCACGGGTGTCGCGCCGGGCGTGAAGGTCTCCGGCATCAAGGTCTCGCAGCCCGACGGCTTCTTCTACACCGAGGCCGTCGTCTGCGGCTTCGTGTGGGCCGCCGAGCACGGTGTCGACGTGACCAACAACAGCTACTACACCGACCCGTGGCTGTTCAACTGCAAGAACGACGCCGACCAGAAGGCTCTGATCGAGTCTCACCGGCGCGCCATCCGGTACGCGGAGAGCAAGGGCGCGGTGAACGTCGCCGCCGCCGGCAACTCGCGGATGGACCTCGCGTCCGACGAGCTCACCGACACCTCGAGCCCGAACGACACCACGCCGGTCGAGCGCAAGGTCGACCCGGCCGAGTGCCTGGACATCCCGACGCAGATCCCGGGCGTCGTCACGGTCTCCGCGCTGGGCGCGAAGAACCTGAAGTCCTCGTACTCCAACTACGGCAACGGCGTCATCGACATCTCCGCCCCCGGCGGCGACGCCACCCGCTTCCAGGCACCCGACGCGCCGGCCGTCGACGGCCGGATCCTGTCGACCCTGCCGGGCGGCGGCTTCGGCTACAAGGCCGGTACGTCGATGGCCTCCCCGCACGTCGCGGGTGTCGCCGCGCTGATCAAGTCGACGCACCCGTACGCGTCGCCGGCGATGGTGAAGGCCCTGCTCTCCGTGCAGGCCGACGACACCGCGTGCACCAACCCGTACGACATCGACAAGAACGGGACGGTCGACGCGGTCTGCGAGGGCGACGAGGACAAGAACGGCTTCTACGGTGAGGGTGTCACGGACGCTCTCGACGCCGTTCGCCGGTAATCACCTCTGATCCACCGCTTTTAGGGGCCCGGTGCGGATGTCCGCACCGGGCCCCTTCATGTGGCACTCGGTGCCATATTGGCTGTATGGGTCAGACATCTTCGAGCGGTACGGCCGCTGCCTGGGCCGCTTTGGGCGGCGATCCCGTCCTGGTGGACCGCGTGACGTACGAGGGCCGGGGCGCGCTGCCGGCCCGTCTGCCGGTCATGGAGCTCGCGCGTTCCACCGTGGCCGTGTGCTCGCTGGCGGCCGCGGAGCTCGCCGCCCGCCGCACCGGCGGCCCCGTCCCGGCGGTCCGGGTGGACGACGGCGCCGTGACGGCGGCGTTCCTCAGCGACCGGCTGGTGCGGGTGGACGGAGCGGCCCCGGTGACGTTCGCCCCGCTGTCCCGCTTCTGGCGCGCGGCCGACGGCTGGGTACGGACGCACGCCAACTACCCGCACCACCGGGCCCGGTTGCTCGCCGCGCTCGGCCTCCCCGGCGACGCGGGCGAGGACGCCGTCGCGGCCGCCGTCGCAGAGCGGCAGGCACTGGACGTCGAGGAGACCGTGTACGCGGCGGGCGGCCTGGCCGTCGCCGCGCGCGGCCCGAAGGAGTGGGCCGGGCATCCGCAGGGCGCCGCCGCGGCCGCGCACCCGCTGCTGGTCGTGCGGCGCATCGGGGACGGCCCCGCACCGAGGGCGGCGGGCGGTTCGGCGGCGCTGCCCTGTGCGGGGCTGCGCGTGCTCGACCTGACCAGGGTGCTGGCGGGCCCGGTCGCGACCCGCACCCTGGCCCTGCTCGGCGCAGATGTGCTGAGGATCGACTCCCCCGGCCTGCCGGAGAGTCAGGGGGCCCACAGCGACACGGGCATGGGCAAGCGGTCCACCCGGCTCGACCTGGCCGTCGCCGCGGACCGGGACACGTTCGGGGAACTGCTCGCCTCCGCGGACGTGGTGGTGACCGGCTACCGGCCGGGCGCCCTGGACCGGTTCGGTCTCGCACCCGAGGAGCTCGCGGCACGACGCCCCGGCCTGGTCGTGGCCCGGCTCTCGGCGTGGGGGCGGTACGGGCCGTGGTCGGGCCGGCGCGGTTTCGACAGCCTGGTCCAGGTCGCCTCCGGCATCGCGGAGACCGAGGGCGACGGGGAGCGGCCGGGGGCACTTCCCGCGCAGGCCCTTGACCACGGCACCGGGTACCTGCTCGCCGCCGGAGTGCTGCGGGCGCTGGCCGAGCAGCACGGGACGGGCGGCGCGAGGCTGGTCGACCTGGCCCTGGCGCAGACGGCCGCGTGGCTGGTGAACGGCCTGGGGAAGACCCCGGACACCGCCCCGGCCGAGTACGACGCCGAGCGGTGGCTCACCGAGACGGACAGCCCCATGGGCCGGCTGCGCCATGCCCTGCCCGCGGTCGCGTTCGACGGCGGCCCCGCCGACTGGGCCCGCCCGGCCGGGCTCTGGGGCACCGACACGCCCCGGTGGCGCGACTGACGTTCAGACCCCCGCCGCGTCCAGCAGCGTCCCGGCCGCGTACGTCACCGCCATGGCCAGCGCCCCGCCGGCGGTGTTGCGCAGCACGGCGGGACCCGGCTCCGCCGCGCCCAGACGGGCGCTCCACCAGCCGGTGAGCGCCAGGGCCGCGAGCACCGACAGGACCGTGACGTACAGGCGGACCGAGGAGGGCGGCAGGACGATCGCGAGCAGCGGCAGCAACGCGCCCGCCGTGAAGGCGAGGAAGCTCGCGCCCGCCGCGTGCCAGGGATTGGTCAGCTCGTCGGGGTCGATCCCGAGCTCCACGCGCGCGTGCGCGCGCAGGGCATCCCGTTCGGTGAGCTGTTCGGCGGCCTCCCTGGCCACCTCGCGGGACAGCCCGCGCTCGGCCAACAGCTGGGTGAGTTCGTCGAGTTCGGCCTGGGGCTGCTCGCGCAGCTCGCGACTCTCGACGGCGAGGGCGGCCTTCTCCGAGTCCCGCTGGGTGGACACGGAGACGTATTCGCCCGAGGCCATCGACATGGAGCCCGCGAGCAGTCCGGCGAGGCCCGCGGTGAGCAGGGTCCCGCGCGCGTCGGTCGCTCCGGCGACGCCGACGACGAGGCCGGCGGTGGAGACGACTCCGTCGTTGGCGCCGAGGACAGCGGCGCGCAGCCAGTTGAGACGCGTGCCGAGTCCGCCGCCGTGCGGTTCGTCGTGCGCCTGCCGCGAAGTCTGGTCACTCATTCCGGGAGCGTCTCACCCGAGCCGTGAACCGCGCCCGGGCAACCCGCCGGAACGGGGCCGCAGATCGGGCGGCGCCTGGTGCGAGGCGCCGGGAGCACGGGGCCATCCTGCGTTGTCGGTCCCGGCCCGTATTCTCTGTGACCATGCTCGACGACCGTACGACCGCAGCGACGACGTGGCCGACCGCGTACCCCGAGGGGTACGCGGTCGTCGACGTGGAGACCACCGGCCTGTTCCACTACGACCGGATAGTGTCCGCTGCCGTCTACCGCCTGGACTCCCGGGGCAACATCGAGGACCACTGGTACACCCTCGTCGATCCGGAGCGCGATCCCGGCCCGGTGGAGATCCACGGTCTGACGAGTGAGATGCTCCGCGGCGCGCCGCTCTTCGGTGACATCACCGGTGAGCTCACCGAGCGCCTGGAGGGCCGCGTCCTGGTCGCGCACAACGCCAAGTTCGACTGGGGCATGCTCGCCCGGGAGTACGCGCGCGCGGGGCGGACCGCGCCGACCCGGCAGCGTCTGTGCACCATCGCGCTCGCCAGGGAGCTCGCGCTGCCGCTGCCCAACTTCAAGCTGGAGACCCTCGCCGCGCACTACGGCGTCGTGCAGCAGCGGGCCCACCACGCGCTGGACGACGCGCGGGTGCTGGCCGAGGCGTTCCGGCCGAGTCTGCACTCGGCGGCGCGCGACGGCGTACGGCTGCCGCTGCTGGAGTGCCGCCCGCTGACCGAGTGGTCCGACACCCCGCCCGCCCCGCGCGTCGGCTACCAGCCGTCGTACGGGCGGAGCAGCTGGCGGCCGTCGCGCAGGCGTCCTCCGTGCCCCTACCCCAACCCGGGCAGGTACGAGCCGGGCGGGCAGCTGAAGCAGGGCATGCGGGTGGCGTTCTCCGGCGACACCTCCATAGAGCGCGAGTTGCTGGAGGACCGGGCGACCGAGGAGGGCCTGCACGTCGCGACGAGCGTGTCGCGGCTGACGAGCCTGCTGGTGACCAACGATCCGCACGCGTCGACGTCGAAGGCGGTCAAGGCCGCTTCGTACGGCACACCGGTCGTCGACGAGGCGGCGTTCACCCAGTTGTTGGGGCACGTGGTCCCGGCGGCGGGGACGGCCGCGGCCACGGGAGGCGTCCCGGCGCCGGGGCGCCCGGCGGACCTGCCCGAGCAGGGCTCGGACCGCGCGACGGAGCCGGAGACGGACCACGGAGCGGAGCAGGAAGCGGAGCAGGGAATGCTGCCGGGCATGGCACCCGCATCGGAGTGAACCCCGCGCGACTCGCCCGCCGCCCGCTCGCCCCCGCCCGCCTCGCGTCCCACCCTGTGGCGCATGGCACGTTGCGAGGTTTGCGGAAACGACTACGGCATGTCCTTCGAGGTGCACGCGCAGGGCGCGGTGCACGTCTTCGACTGCTTCTCCTGCGCCATTCACCGCATGGCGCCCATCTGTGAGCACTGCCGGGTCCAGATCATCGGCCAGGGTGTCGAGGCCGAGGGCCACTGGTACTGCGGCGCGCACTGCGCCCGCGCCGAGGGGAGGGCGGGCATCGTCGACAGGGTCTGACCCCGTAGTGCCCCGGCGGCCGGGACGGGGCGCCACCGGGACCCCCCGTCCCGGTGCCGGGGCACTACGGGTACGGTCGAAGCCGTGTACCGCTTCCTGTTGTCCCGGCAGTGGGTGATCCTCACCCTCATCGCCCTCGTTCTCATCCCCACGATGGTCGAGCTGGGCTTCTGGCAGTTGCACCGCCACGAGCGCCGCGTCGCGCAGAACTCCCTCATCGCCCGGAACCTCGACGCCGAGCCGGTGCCGGTGGCCGAGCTGACCTCCCCGGGGCACACGGTCCCGCGGGACGACTACTGGCGGCGGGTCACCGCGCAGGGCACGTTCGACCCGGCCCATGAGGTCGTCGTACGCCGCCGCACCAACGCCGACGACCGCGTCGGCTTCCACGTGCTGACTCCCCTGCTGCTGGCCGACGGCTCAGCGGTGCTCGT
This sequence comes from Streptomyces sp. NPDC002867, assembly GCF_053591895.1. Lineage (NCBI taxonomy): Bacteria > Bacillati > Actinomycetota > Actinomycetes > Kitasatosporales > Streptomycetaceae > Streptomyces > Streptomyces sp. NPDC002867. The sequence continues at coordinate 37,064 of NZ_JBSFUR010000011.1, forward strand.
CAACCGCGGCTGGGTGCCGGCCGCCGCCGACCAGAAGGCGTTCCCCGAGGTGCCGGCCGCGCCCAAGGGCACCGTCACCGTCACGGGCCGGCTCAAGGCGGACGAGACGACCGGTGCGAGCGGCATCAAGGACCTGACGGGTCTGCCGCCGCGCCAGGTGATGCTGATCAACAGCGGGCAGCAGGCGAAGCTGCTGGACCGCCCGGTGCTCGGCGGCTATCTGGAGCAGACGGAGCCGAAGCCGGCCGCGGCCGGCCCGGAACAGATCCCCGACCCCGACCACGACTCCATCGGCGCGCACATGGCGTATGCCGTCCAGTGGTGGCTGTTCGCCGCGGCCGTGCCCGTCGGCTGGGTGATTCTCGTACGGCGGGAGAAGCGGGACAGGGCGGCGGCGGTCGCGAACGGCACGCCGGAACCGGCCCACGCGGCCGCTTAACGGCCAACCGGGCCGGGAACACGCCAGAGCGTGACCCAACGTATCGAGGACTACGCCCTCATCGGTGATCTGCAGACCGCGGCACTGGTCGGTGCGGACGGTTCGATCGACTGGCTCTGCCTGCCCCGGTTCGATTCCGCGGCCTGCTTCGCGGCGCTCGTCGGCAACGAGGAGAACGGGCACTGGCGCCTCGCCCCCAAGGACGCCGTCCGGTGCACGAGCCGTCGATATGTCGATGAATCGCTCGTGCTGGAGACGATGTGGCGGACTCGCACCGGAACCGTCAAAGTGCTTGATTTCATGCCTCAGCGGGATGAGGCCCCCGATGTGGTGCGCATCGTGGAAGGCGTCAGCGGCACCGTCGAGATGGCCTCCACCCTGCGGCTGCGCTTCGACTACGGCGACATCGTGCCCTGGATGCGGCGCTCCGACGGCCACCGGGTCGCCGTGGCGGGTCCCGATTCCGTCTGGCTGCGCAGCGAACCGCAGGTGCACACCTGGGGCCAGCAGTTCAGCACCTGCTCGGCGTTCACGGTCGGGGCGGGCGAGAAGGTCGCCTTCGTCCTCACCTGGCACCCCTCGCACAAGCCGCGCCCCGCTCTGGTCGACCCCCACGAGGCGCTGCGCCACTGCCTGGAGGACTGGGCCGCGTGGTCGTCCCGGTGCCGGTACGAGGGCCCGTACCGGGAGGCGGTCCTGCGCTCGCTGATCACCCTCAAGGCGCTCACGTACGCACCCACGGGCGGCATCGTCGCCGCCCCGACGACATCGCTCCCCGAGGAGATCGGCGGTGTGCGCAACTGGGACTACCGCTTCTGCTGGCTGCGCGACTCCACTCTGACGCTCGGCGCGCTGCTCGCGGCGGGCTATCTCGACGAGGCCGCGGCCTGGCGCGACTGGCTGCTGCGCGCTGTGGCCGGCGACCCGGCCGACCTGCAGATCATGTACGGGCTCGCGGGCGAGCGCCGGATGGCCGAGACGGAGCTGGGCTGGCTCGGCGGCTACGCCGGGTCCGTCCCGGTCCGCGTCGGCAACGACGCGGCCTACCAGCTCCAGCTCGACGTCTACGGCGAGGTCATCGACTCGCTCTTCCTCGCCAGGGGGGCAGGCCTGCAGGCCGAGCGGCACGCGTGGAACATCCAGTTGAGCCTCCTCGGGTTCCTGGAGTCGAAGTGGCGCGAACCGGACGAGGGGCTGTGGGAGGTGCGCGGGCCGCGCCGCCACTTCGTGCACTCCAAGATCATGGCGTGGGTCGCGGCCGACCGCGCCGTACGCACCCTGGAGGCCGACCCCACGCTGCGCGGGGACGCCGCGCGCTGGCGTGCGATGCGCGACGAGGTGCACCGGGAGGTGTGCGAGAAGGGCTTCGACCCGGTGCGGAACACGTTCACGCAGTCGTACGGCTCGACGGGCCTGGACGCGGCGACGCTGCTGATCCCGCACGTCGGCTTCCTGCCCCCGGACGATCCCCGGGTCCTCGGCACGGTCAAGGCGGTGCAGGCCGAGCTCGGCAACGGCCCGCTGGTGCGGCGCTACAGCACGGAGGGCGTCTCCGTCGACGGCCTGCCGGGCGGCGAGGGCGCGTTCCTGGCGTGCTCGTTCTGGATGACGGACGCGCTGTGCGTGACAGGGCGTACGGAGGAGGCACGCGAGATGTTCGAACGTCTGCTGGCACTGCGCAACGACGTGGGCCTGCTGTCCGAGGAGTACGACCCGGTGGCCGGACGCCAGCTCGGCAACTTTCCCCAGGCGTTCAGCCATATCGGCCTGGTGCACACCGCCCTCGCGCTGGGTCGCCACGAGGCGGCAGGATAGGACCCATGGATCTTGGACTGAAGGACCGCGTCTACATCGTCACCGGCGCCTCCCGCGGGCTGGGCAACGCCTCCGCGCGGGCCCTGGTGGCGGACGGCGCGAAGGTCGTCATCACCGGCCGGGACGAGAAGACGGTCAAGGAAGCGGCTGCCGAACTGGGACCGACCGCGGTGGGCCTGGCGACGGACAACGCCGACCCGGCGGGCGCGGAGCGCGTGATAGCGGCGGCCCGGGCACACTTCGGCCGCTTCGACGGCATTCTCATCAGCGTGGGCGGCCCGGCGCCGGGCTTCGTCGCGGACAACACGGACGAGCAGTGGCAGTCGGCGTTCGACTCGGTCTTCCTGGGCGCTGTGCGGCTGGCGCGGACCGCGGCGGCGGAACTGAACGAGGGCGGCGTGATCGGTTTCGTCCTCTCCGGCTCGGTCCACGAACCGATCCCCGGCCTGACGATCTCCAACGGCCTGCGCCCGGGTCTCGCGGGCTTCGCCAAGTCCCTCGCCGACGAACTGGGGCCGCGCGGCATCCGCGTGATCGGTCTGCTCCCGTCGCGCATCGACACGGACCGCGTGCGGGAGCTCGACGCGCTGTCCGGCGACGCGGAGGCGGCTCGCGCGGGCAACGAGTCGCGGATTCCGCTGCGGCGCTACGGTACGCCGGCGGAGTTCGGCGCGGTCGCGGCGTTCCTGCTGTCGCCGGCGGCGTCGTACCTGACGGGCGTGATGCTCCCGGTGGACGGCGGGGCGCGGCACGGGTTCTGACGGTCTCCCGAAGGGGACGCGGGGTGCGGGGGCGAAGCCTCCGCACCCTCCTCATGTCACGCGTTGCGCCCTGTGCTTCGACACCCGCAGCCTCGCCTCGGTCGGCAGCGACGACAGCCCCGCCGACTCCCGCGCATGCGCCACCGCCTCGTCGGCCAGCCGGGACACCGTCTCGGCCGGGGCCGCATGGGGCTCCAGTTGCAGCAGGACCCGTGCCTGGGGAGCCCTGCGGCTGCGGCCCGTCAACACCACCCGTGCGTGGGAGACGCCCTCCAGCGACTCCGCCTCTCCCGTCATCACGTTCTCCAGCGCCCGGCCGCGCAGCAGCGCGCCCTCTCCGTCGCCGGTGTCCACGAGGACCTCGGCGAGGCGGGCGCGGCGCAGCTGTGCGAGCAGCCACCACAGCGCGAGCAGCACCAGCAGCGCAAGGACGGCGATGACGACCGGCCACCACCAGCCCTCGTCCCGCCACCTCATCCGGTCGGCATCGCTGAGCAGCACGTCGTGCCGTCCGCTCCAGGGCCACCACGAGGGCACGGACAGCCCAGCCCCGGCCACCAGTACGGCGCCGCCCGCGCACACCAGCACCAGCCCGGCGAGTCCGAGCACGATCCGGTTGACCGTTCCGAGCATCCGTCTCACCCCTCGCCCCTCACCGCTTCCCGGCCGGAGGCCGGCCGACGTGGACGGCCAGCGCCGGGGGTCTGGCCAGGCCCAGTTCCTTGAGGCCGATTGCGAGCGCGGTGTCCAGATCGGCGCGTACGTCGTCGAGTTCGCGGAAGTGGGAGCGGGCACGCACCGTGGCCTTGGTGCGTCCCATCCGGACGCGTACGGACTGCACTCCGGACACCTCCATCGCGCGGTCGCGCAGCACGAGCGCCGCCGCCTGCCGGTCCAGCCCGGCCCGCACGTGCGCGCGGTCCCGCTGCATGGGCAGCACCCCGCGCAGCCCCGGCGTCACCGCGAGAACGATCAGCCAGACGCCGACGAGCACCACCGCTCCGGCGACCGCGAGGACCGCAATCTCCTCGAGACGCCATCGGTCGAGGTGGTCGGCCAGGGCTCGCCGCCAGTACATGGCGGGCCGGTCGGCCCGTACCGCGGCGACGTCGTAGAGCAACAGCCCCGATCCCGCGAGGACCACCAGGGCGAGCAGCGCGGCGGGGACGCGGCGCGCCGACCAGAAGCGTCCCGCCCTGCCGTGCTCCCCTTCCGCGGGGACCGGCGCGGGGTCGTAGGCCGCGGCGGAGGCGGACTGGTCCAGTTCGCGGACGGGCCGTTGGGTCTGTTCGGGCTCGGTCATCGAATCCTCCCCTGCGCCGAGTGACGCGAGTGGACGGAGTGCAGGCGCTCGACCTGCACCGCCACCTCGGGCACCTCCATCCCCGCCAACGTCCTTACCCGGTCGGCCACTTGACGACGCACCGCGCCGCATTGGCGGCCGATGTCACCCGGGTAGCCGAGTTCGAGGCTGATGCGGACCCGGGCCGTGTCGTGATGCACGACGACCATCGCGTGGGGCGGCGAGACGCCCTCGGGCAGGCGCTCGAGCGCCTCCCGTGCCGCATGCGCGGCGATCTTGGCCACGACGCGGTCGGCGATGGTCGTCGCCCCGCGTTCGGCGGGGGCAACACGATCGGCCGCCACAGCGCGTCACCGAGGCCCTACGCCACGATCGCGACCCCGGAAGAAGTCGCCGACCTCCAGATCTCCCTCGAGCAGCCTGCCCACCACAAAACCGACCGCTCCCAATGCGGCGACCAGCAGAAACGCCCCGAATCCACCGAAGTACCCGGCGAATCCGAGCGCCATGCCGGCCACCATGCCGACCACGGCCATGCCCATTCTGAGCTCCTCTACTGGAGACGCTGCTCCGGCTCGTCCTCTTCCTCATCGGGCAGCTTGACGTCGCTCACGGCGATGTTGACCTCGACCACCTCCAGACCGGTCATCCGCTCGACAGCGGCGACCACGTTCTCCCGGACGTCGCGCGCGACGTCGGCGATGGCGACGCCGTAGTCGACGACGATCTCCAGGTCCAGGGCCGTCTGCACCTCGCCGACCTCGGCCTTGACGCCTCGCGTCACGTTGGACCTGCTGCTGCCGCCGGGGACCCGGTCGCGTACGGCGCCGAAGGTGCGGGAGATGCCGCTGCCCATCGCGTGGACGCCGACGACGTCCCGCGCGGCGAGTCCGGCGATCTTCTCCACGACACCGTCGGCGATCGTGGTGCGCCCGCGGACGCCGGGGTCGACCCGCTTGCCGATGGAGGTCCTGCGGGACGACGGCTCGCCGCCGGCCGCTTCGTTCCCCGTGCTCTGGGGCCGGTTGCGCTCACCTGTCTCGGTCATCGCGGTTCCTTTCGGGTGGTGGTGACCTCCCTTTGCCCACATTAAGTGCGGTTTCCCCGTCTCGCGCCGTGAATGCGGCAGGCTGGAGGAATGACGACTGCGGAAGCGATGCGGCGAATGCGGCAGGTGCTGGGTCTCGGCAGGCTGGTGGCGCTCGGAGGGCCTGAGGACGGCACCTGGCTCGCTGAACGCGCGGCCGCGTCGGTGCTCGTCAAGGCCGCCGCGAAGGCGGTACGGGGCGCGGCCGTGACCCGGCTCGACGTGAGGCTCGCGGACCCCGCAGCGGCCGACGAGCCCGCGGTGCCCCCGCCGCCGAGCGCTCTTCCGCCGGGGGCCCACCGGCTCGCGGCGGAGGTCGCGGTGTGGAGCGGGGAGCCGCTGCCGGCGGTGACGGCGGCCCTGCGGTCGGCGCTGGCCAGGGCGGCGGCGGACCGGCTGGGCCTGGTGGTCACCGAGGTGGATCTGCGGGTGGCGGCGCTGCCGGACAGTCCCCTGCCGCCGGCTCCGGCCCATGTCCCCTCGCCCGTGACGCCCTCGGACCCGGCGGGTGAGGCCGCCGCGGCGACGGCGGGCGTGGCGTGCCTGACGGCGGAACTGGGCGGCGGCGCCGTGCACACGGCCGCGGACCGGGTACGGGTCGAGGTTGCCACGGCCGAGGGGTTCCGGGCACTGGACGTGGGCCGTGCGGTGCGTGCGGCGGTGTCCGCCGCGCTCGCGGACGGCCGCCCCGTCGCGGTCCTGATCTCGTCGGTCGCCTGACGCCCCGTGGGCAGTACGTCGCATACCGGCCGAGCCCGAGGGCTCGGCCGGTATGCGACGTACGCGTGTGGTGCCCGGTCAGTCGCCGAGACCGGCGAGGTCCCGGAGCCTGCGCGCCTGGGCGGCGCGCTCGGCCGCGCGCTGCTCCTCGAAGGAGCGGCCGGAGGCGCCCTGGAGCAGGGCCTTGGTCTCGATCACGGCGTCGCGAGGCGCGGCGACGAGCGCAGCGGCGAGGTCGCGTACGGCGGCGTCCAGTTCGGCGCCGGGCACGACGAGGTTGGCCAGGCCGGTGCGCTCGGCCTCCTCGGCGTGGACGAACCGGCCGGTCGCGCAGATCTCGAGCGCGCGGGCGTAGCCGACGAGCGACACGAGCGGATGCGTGCCGGTGAGGTCCGGGACGAGCCCGAGGCCGGTCTCTCGCATGGCGAACTGGACGTCCTCGGCCACCACCCGCAGGTCACAGGCGAGGGCGAGCTGGAAGCCCGCGCCGATCGCATGGCCCTGGACGGCCGCGATGGTGACGATGTCACTGCGGCGCCACCAGGTGAACGCTTCCTGGAACTCGGCGATGGCCGCGTCGATCTCCGCGTCGCTGCTGCGCGCGAGGTCGATGAACGACGGCTCGCCCTCGAAGCCCTCAGGGGTGAAGGCCCGCCGGTCGAGTCCCGCGGAGAAGGACTTGCCCTCACCCCGCAGCACCACGACACGCACGTCGCCCGGGAGTGACCGGCCGGCCTGCGTCAATGCCCGCCACAGCGCGAAGTCCTGGGCGTTGCGCTTGTCCGGCTTGGTCAGGGTCACCGTGGCAACGACGCCGTCGACGGTGAGTCGCACACCGTCCTTGTCGAGCACAGGGTCGAGCGAAGTCATGGGACGCCTCCGGTTCGGTGCAGTGGTGCCTACGAAGATAAGCGACTGCACAGTAACCACCCGGACCGGTCGGACGACCGCCCGGGTGGCCACCGCGGAACCGATGGGCCGAAGGAGTCCTTACGACGGGCTGCGTCAGGCCGAGGCGGCCTTCTTGCCCCTCGTCGCTCCGCCGCGTCCACGCAAAACGACTCCGGACTCACTGAGCATCCGATGGACGAATCCGTAGGAGCGGCCGGTCTCTTCGGCCAGCGCCCGGATGCTCGCACCGGAGTCGTACTTCTTCTTCAGGTCTGCCGCGAGCTTGTCGCGCGCGGCGCCGGTCACCCGGCTGCCCTTCTTCAGAGTCTCGGCCACCCGTGCCTCCTCATGGGAAGTGCGCTCTGGACTTCTCATGATCACCCCTCACGGGCGTCCTGGCCACCCATTCGACAAGGTCAGTCCGGAACGCTTGGTCATGCGCTATGCGGCCACCATGACCGGAATCAATCCCTCCGGTCGTACGAGAGGGAACGTATCGCCTGGCCGTTCGCGGAAATGCCTGGTCAGCAGGGCAGGGAGGGGTGCAGGCAGGCCGCAGGGCGGGCGGGGGCGGCCGGCGAGCCGCCACGCCGGGGTACGAGACGCCCTCACGCAGATGATGGATCACGCGTAGGCCGAATGATCCATACGGAGTGGATCAACGGGCGCGCGGAGACGCCCGCGCGGCTTGGCGAGCACGGAGGGGGACCGGAGGCGCCCGAGCGCGTCAGGCGAGCGCCACCAGGTCCGCGTAGTCCGCACCCCACAGGTCCTCGACGCCGTCCGGGAGCAGGATGATCCGCTCCGGCTCCAGGGCCTCGACCGCGCCCTCGTCGTGGGTGACGAGGATGACGGCGCCCTTGTACGTGCGCAGCGCGCCGAGGATCTCCTCGCGGCTGGCGGGGTCCAGGTTGTTGGTGGGCTCGTCGAGCAGCAGGACGTTGGCCGACGAGACGACCAGCGTGGCGAGCGCGAGACGGGTCTTCTCACCGCCGGAGAGCACCCCGGCCGGCTTGTCGACGTCGTCACCGGAGAAGAGGAACGAGCCGAGCGTCTTGCGGACCTCGACGAGGTCGAGGTCGGGCGCGGCGGAGCGCATGTTCTCCAGGACGGTGCGGTCCGGATCGAGGGTCTCGTGCTCCTGGGCGTAGTACCCGAGCTTGAGGCCGTGGCCGGGGGTGACCGCACCGGTGTCGGGCTTCTCGACACCGGCGAGGAGACGCAGCAGCGTCGTCTTGCCCGCGCCGTTGAGGCCGAGGATGACGACGCGCGAGCCCTTGTCGATGGCGAGGTCGACGTCGGTGAAGATCTCGAGCGAGCCGTAGGACTTGGACAGGCCCTCGGCGGTCAGCGGCGTCTTCCCGCACGGTGCGGGCTCGGGGAAGCGCAGCTTGGCCACCTTGTCGGCGACCCGGATCTCCTCCAGGCCGGACAGCAGGCGCTCGGCACGGCGGGCCATGTTCTGCGCGGCGACCGTCTTCGTGGCCTTGGCCCGCATCTTGTCGGCCTGGGAGTTGAGGGCGGCGGCCTTCTTCTCGGCGTTCTGCCGCTCGCGCTTGCGGCGCTTCTCGTCGGCCTCGCGCTGCTGCTGGTAGAGCTTCCAGCCCATGTTGTAGACGTCGATCACGGAACGGTTGGCGTCGAGGTAGAAGACCTTGTTGACGACCGTCTCGACGAGGTCGACGTCGTGGGAGATCACGATGAATCCGCCGCGGTAGGTCTTCAGGTAGTCGCGCAGCCAGACGATCGAGTCGGCGTCGAGGTGGTTGGTGGGCTCGTCGAGGAGGAGCGTGTCGGCGTCCGAGAAGAGGATGCGGGCGAGCTCCACGCGGCGGCGCTGACCACCGGAGAGCGTGTGCAGCGGCTGGCCGAGGACCCGGTCGGGCAGGCCGAGCGCGGCGGCGATGGTGGCGGCCTCGGCCTCGGCGGCGTAACCGCCCTTGGTCAGGAACTCCGTCTCCTGGCGCTCGTACTGCTTGAGCGCCTTCTCCCGGGTCGCGCCCAGCCCGTTGGCGATGCGGTCCTCGTTCTGGCGCATCTTGCGGATCAGGACGTCGAGGCCGCGGGCGGAGAGGATGCGGTCGCGGGCGAGGACGTCGAGGTCGCCGGTGCGGGGGTCCTGCGGGAGGTAGCCGACCTCGCCGGAACGGGAGATCGTGCCGGCGGCGGGGATGCCCTCACCGGCGAGGCACTTGGTGAGCGTGGTCTTGCCCGCTCCGTTGCGGCCGACGAGGCCGATGCGGTCGCCCTTGGCGATACGGAAGGAGGCGGACTCGATGAGGACGCGCGCGCCGGCGCGCAGCTCGATACCGGATGCGGTGATCACGGGGGAAATACTCCAGGGCGGTTGGACGGCGGAAGGGACGGGCGAGCGACGCTTCGACGCCGTCTAATGCACAAGGAGAATTGCCATACGGCTCAGTCTAACGGGGCATGGCAAGTGCTTTTCCGGCTGCGGCCGCAGCCGGGGCGGTCGGTCCCGCGGGTCCGCGGCGCGCCGGGAGGGCCGCGACACAGTGGCGGCGAAGGGTGTACCAGGGTCGACCTGGACGGCCCGGTGCGACACGTTCGGCTGAGCCTTTCCACGCGGTGTTGACGTGCGGGGCCGAGGCGGCCCGGGATTGTCGGTGGGCGGTGCCAGACTGAGACGCAGATCACCATCCTGTCGTCGAGCGAGTGAGGAGTGATCGGGATGACGCAGTCGCCGAGCATCTGTCCCACGCTGGTCTATGCGGACGCCAAGGCCGCGATCAGACAGCTCACCGAAGCCTTCGGCTTCACCGAACACGCGGTGTACGAAGACGAGGACGGCGGCGTGCTGCACGCCGAGCTGACGTATGGCAACGGCATGGTGATGCTGGGCAGCAAGGGCACCGGGAGCGAGTTCGACAAGCTGATGCAGGGGGCGGGCCCGGCCGGGGTGTTCGTCCATGTCGACGACGTGGACGCGCATCACGGCACGGCGGTCGAGCACGGCGCCGAGATCGTCATGCCGCCGACCGATCAGGACTACGGGGCACGGGACTACATGGCCCGGGACGTCGAGGGCAACATCTGGAGCTTCGGCACGTACACCCCGGGGGTGGCGGAGTCGTCGTAGCCCGCGCCGCGCCCGGGGTGCGTGTGCCGCGTGTCAGACGCCGCCGGTGTGCACCTGGAAGGCAGCCCTCCGGACGGCCTTGGCCAGGGCCGGGTCCGGGTGCGCGGCGGCGAGGGCGACGAGGACCTGGACCGTACGGGGGTGGCCGCCGACCCGGACCTCCTCGATGAGCGCCGGGACCGTGCCCTGGACCGCGGAATCGAGGTGGCGCAGGAGCAGTTGGGGCTCACCGTGGTCCGCGACGGCGGCGGCGGTGTCCACCCAGAGCCAGGTGGCTTCCTCCCGGGTGAGGACCTCGGCGGCGTCCTCGGGATCGGCCCCCTCGTACTCGGCGAGCCACAGCAGGGCGTAGGGGCGCAAGGACGGTTCGACGGCGGCCGCGCGGACCTCGGGCTCGGCAGGGGCGCCGACGACGCGGAGCGCCTCGAAGGCCAGTCCCCGCAGCAGGGCGTCCTCGCCCCGTGCGACGGCGAGGAGCTCGGCGACCGCGCTGGAGACGGTGCGGGCGGCGAGCCAGGCGCGGTATTCGGCGCGTGCGGGTCCGGGGGTGAGGCGGGCGCATCCGCGGAGCATGTCCTCGGCGGACTGCTCGATGTTGCCCGCGGGGCTCTGGGCGGCGACGCAGATCTGCTCGAGTTTGACCCACACCGCCCAGTTGCCGAGGGGGGTGAGCGTGGCCTGGCCGCGCTCGAGAGTCAGGGCGCCGACGGCGGCGAGTCCTTCGAGGGCCCAGTCGAGCAGCACGGAGAGGGGGACGTCCTCGCCGTCGCCGTCGACGGGGGCTCCGGGCTCACCGGCGGTGGGCTGCGTCCCGCCGCGGGGGCCGTACGGGACCTCGCAGCGTTCCTCGCGCAGTTCGGCGACGCGCTGCTGCAGCAGATCGAGCAGGGCCGGTACGAGCACGGGGCCGGCCGAGAGCTGGAGGAGGGAGAGCACCTGGGGCACGGCCTCGACGACCTCGGCCACGACGGTGGGTGCGACGTCCTCGGGAGCGGGGTGCGCGAGCGACCATGCGTCGAACAGAGCGACCCAGCCGCGCAGCACCGCCATGTCGTCACGGTCCCAGGCGCGCAGCCGCCAACCGGGGCGTGCGGTGCCGCCGTGCAGTTCGATCAGGCCGGCCAGGCGGGCGCGGTCCCAGCCCGCGCGGACCTGGTCCGGCGTCAGGTCGAGTGCTGCCGCGGCCCGTTCCCGCGCGCCGGCGACGGGCGGGGCGGTGGCCGGGTCGCCGCCGGAGCGCCCTTCGGGCAGGGACGCGGCGGCTCCCGCGGCGGCCCAGCGGGCGATGCGAACGGCGTCGGCGAGGACCGCGCGGGCCTGTCGTGCCAGCTCGGCGGGGGCGGGCGTGCCCTCCGGCGGGCGGGGCGCCGGACGGGTGCGCCGGGTCGTCACGGCCCGTCGTGCGGTGGCCAGGGATCGCGGGCGGACAAGACGGAGTCTGGAGTTGCGCGCCAATTGCTCATCAGGCTTTCGGGACGTCACGGGGAGCAGTCTTCCCGCTGACGGCCCGAAAGCCCAAACGGAAGGCGGGAGGCCGGGCCGGACACGGCTCTCGCCTGCGGCTACATGAGGGGGGTGAGGAAGCGGCGGAGGGCCTCTTCGTACGCCTTGGGGTCGGCGTTCCACATCGCCGCGTGCGGGGCGCCGGGCACGGTGTGCAGGCCGATCAGACCGGGGCGTTCGGCCGCCAGCCGGCGCGAGTACTGCCAGGGGGCGATCGTGTCGTCCGGCCCGTGGAAGATCAGCACCGGGACGCGGACGGCCGACGGGTCGGCGGCCTCGGCGATCCGGTCGCCGTGCGGGCCGGTGCGGCCGAGGGCGGCGCGCACGGCGAGGGGAAGCAGCGGGCCCGGGGTGTGCCGGGCGGCGGCCAGGGCGCGCAGGGTCGTCTCCCAGTCGAGGACCGGCGAGTCCAGCACGAGCCCGCTGATGCGGTCGCGCAGGCCGGAGTTGGCGGCGGCCCGCAGCGCCATCGCGGCGCCGGTGGACCAGCCGTGGACGATGACGCGCTCGGCGCCGTGCCGCACGGCGTGCCGTACGGCCGCGTCCAGGTCGCGCCACTCGGAGTCCCCGAGGTGGCTCAGGCCGTCCGGCGGGCGGGGAGCGCCCTCGTCGCCGCGGTAGGCGAGGTTCAGCACGGGGAACTGCTGGTCGCGCAGGAAGGGGAGCAGGTTCAGCGGGTGCTCCCGGGTCGTGCCGATGCCGTGGACCGTGATCACCCAGGTGGAGCGCCTGCCGGGGACGAACCATGCCGGGAGGGCGCCGAGTTCGCCGGGGATGAGGACGTCGGCGTGCGGGATGCCGAGGGCGTCGGCCGGGTCGCCGCTGTGCAACTGCGGGGTGAAGCGGACTCGGCTGCCGGGGCGGAGGCCGCCTGCGACGACGCGCTCCAGGCGGCGTACCACGGTGTCCGCGGAGTGCGTGACGTCGTCGAGGACGGGACCGACGACGGCGTGGACGCCGGAGCCCTCCAGCCCGTACGTCCCCCGTCGCAGGGAGGCGAGGCTGCGCGTGAGCGCCACGCGGCCGGAACCGGTCCCGTGCACGGTGAGTCTCGGGTCGCCCGGGAGGGGGCGGGACGCTCGCAGGGCGGCGCTGCTCGCGTGGCGGCCGGCGGCGACCGTGGCCGCGCCGACGCCGATGAGTGTGGTGACGGCCGCTGCCGTCGCTGTAGCGGGGCGCACGGATCCAGTGTCGGCGGGGGCGGGCGGGGGTGCCAGTGGGCACGGGCGCAGGGCCGCTCGCGCGGGGGCGTTCCCCCGGCGCCTGAAGCGCCGAGGGTCGGGCGGAGGGGCCGGTCAAGGGGTGTCGCGGTGGGGTTGGCCGTAGGTGTGGAGCCGGGCGGCCGCTGCCGAGAGTTCCGCTTCGGAGAGGAGGCGGGGGGTCAGCGACGGGAGCGAGGACGCCTTCAGCCAGACCTGGCACATCCATTCCAGCTGGGCCGTGCGGTCGTGCGCCTGGGGCAGGGTCGCCCCGTAGGCGACGGTGCCGTGGTTCTGGAGGAGGCAGGCCGTGCGCTCGCGCAGGGCCATGAGCATGTTGCGGGCCAGTTCGGGTGTGCCGTACAGCGCGTAGGGCGCCACGCGGACCGGGCCGCCGAGTGCCGCCGTCATGTAGTGGACCGGCGGCAGCTCGGGCACCAGCGTGGAGACGGCGGTGGCGTGTACGGCGTGGGTGTGCACGACGGCCCCGGCCGGTGTGCTGCGGTAGACCTCCAGGTGCAGCGGCAGCTCGCTGGTGGGGGCGAGCGTGCCGATGACCTGATGGCCTTCGAGGTCGACGGCGACGGTGTCGTCGGGTCCGAGCCGGTCGTAGGGCACCCCGCTCGGGGTGACGAGCACGAGGTCGCCGACGCGGACGGAGACGTTGCCGGACGTGCCGACCACGAGACCCTCCGCCGCGGTTCTGCGGGCCGTCGTGACGACGTCCTGCCAGGCCCGTTCGATCGTGTCCGTCTCCGCGTGATCCGTCATGCGGAGATCCTGTCAGGCGCGCCTCTTCGGGCGACAGACGACGGAGTGTGTTCGAGTGGATGCCCGGTGCTGTCGCGAGTGCCGAAAAGGGGCAAGCGGAATGCGCGGTACCTGCTTACGGACACCGCAGGGCCGGGCACAGTTCATCTTCCGTTCACCCAGGTTGCCTACGGTCGCCGAGTCAATGACGTCAAACGATTGCCTGGGTAAATGGAACACATCACGCTGCTGCTCGCGATTGTGATCGTGACAGCTCTCGTGTTCGATTTCACGAACGGTTTCCACGACACCGCCAACGCGATGGCGACGACCATCTCGACCGGCGCTCTGAAGCCCAAGACCGCGGTGGCCATGTCCGCCGTTCTGAATCTCGTCGGCGCTTTCCTGTCCGTGGAGGTCGCGAAGACGATCTCCAGTGGCCTCGTCGACGAATCAGGCATCTCACCTGAAGTCATCTTCGCGGCGCTCGTCGGCGCCATCCTCTGGAACCTGCTGACCTGGCTCATCGGTCTGCCGTCCAGCTCCTCGCACGCCCTGATGGGCGGCCTCATCGGTGCCACCGTCGCGTCCGTCGGTTTCGACGCGGTCAACGGCGGCGTCGTCGTCACCAAGGTGCTGATCCCCGCGGTCGCCGCGCCGCTCGTGGCCGGTCTCGCCGCGTTCCTGGCCTCCCGGCTGACCTACAGGATCGGCCGGAACGCCGACCCGAAGGCCACCTCCAAGGGCTACCGCGCCGGCCAGATCACCTCCGCCGGCCTCGTCTCCCTGGCGCACGGCACCAACGACGCGCAGAAGACGATGGGCATCATCACCCTGGCCCTGGTCGCCGGGAACGTCATCGCCCCCGGCTCCAACCCTCCCCTGTGGGTCATCGTCTCCGCCGGTGTCGCCATCGCCCTCGGCACCTACCTCGGCGGCTGGCGCATCATCCGCACCATGGGCAAGGGCCTGACCGACCTCCAGCCGCAGCAGGGCTTCGCCGCCCAGACCGGTGCGGCGAGCGTCATCCTCGCCTCCTCCAACCTCGGCTTCTCCCTGTCGACCACCCACTCGTGCTCCGGCGCGGTGATGGGCGCGGGTCTCGGCCGCAAGGGCGGCGTGGTCCGCTGGTCCACCGCGACCCGGATGTTCGTCGCCTGGGGTCTGACCCTGCCGGCCGCCGGTCTGGTCGCCGCGGGTTCGGAGTTCGTCACCCAGCAGGGTGACTGGGGCGTCGCGGCCGTCGCCGTCTTCCTGGTCGCGTCCTGCGCCGCGATCTGGTTCGTCTCCCGCCGCCAGGTCGTCGACCACACCAACGTCAACGACACCGAGGACCAGGAGCCCGCCGGCGTCGTCACCACCGCCATCGCGGCCGTCACCCCGCCGCCCGCGGGCGAACTCAAGACCACCATCCCGGCCCCGGCCGAGCCCGAGCCGGCCCGTCCGGCCACGGTGTAAGGAATCATCAGCATGAAGATCGACTGGGCAGCTCTCGGCTCCGTGTTCGGCGTGAGCCTCGTCGCCACCGTCGCCCTGGTGGGCCTGTTCACCCTGGGCATCGTGGGCCTGACCAAGCACGAGGCGGCGGCCGCCGACGGCGGGTCGGCCCCCATGGTCCGCACCGGCGCCTACGCCTGCTTCGCCCTGTGCGCCGCGGCCGTGGCGTACGGCATCTACCTGATCGTCACCTGACTCCTCTCCGAGTCCTTTCGTCCGCTGACGACGCAGACCCGCCCGGAGCCGGGCCGGAGGCACCCCGTGTGCCTCCGGCCCGGCTCCGGCGTGTGCGGGGTGTGGGGCTTCGCACACTGTCCCTCCGCAGGTCAAGGGTGAGTTGACGGGCGTTCGCGGGCGTGGTGGACTGCCGGGGCCATCTACGGCGGCAGAAGAGGAAGTCCGGTGCGAATCCGGCGCGGTCCCGCCACTGTCACCCGGGAAGATCACACCCCGGGGAGCCAGGAACTCTCGCCGCCGGTCACGTCGAACCAGGGCGCGGACCCTGAGTGAGGACTTCTGCCATGCCCGGCTGCCGTTCAGCCCTCTCCGTCGGACCCCGCCTGCGGGATCACTGACCCCGTGCGTGCCGACCGCGTATTCGTGTACGGCGCCACCGCGGGCCTCGTCGTCGACCAGCTCGTCGGCGACCCCCGCCGCGGGCACCCCGTCGCCGCCTTCGGGCGGGCCGCGGGCGCCGTCGAGCGACTGCTGTGGCGTGACCACCGGGGCCGGGGCGCCCTGCACACGGCTCTCTGCGCCGGCGGCGCCGTCGCCGTGGGCGCGCTGGCGTCCCGTGCCGTGCGCCGCTCCCCCGCCGCGTCCGTCGCCCTGACCGCCGCCGCCACCTGGGCCGTGATCGGAGGCACCACGCTCGGCCGGGAGGCGCTCCTCGTCGGCGAGGTGCTGGCCACGGGAGACGTCGAGGCGGCCCGCGCGCGGCTCCCCCATCTGTGCGGGCGCGACCCGCAGTTCCTTGACGAGCAGCAGATCGCCCGCGCCGTCGTCGAGTCGGTCGCCGAGAACACGTCGGACGCCGTCGTCGGCGCCCTGGTGTGGGGCGCTGTCGCGGGCGTTCCCGGGCTCCTCGGCTTCCGTGCCGTGAACACGCTGGACGCCATGGTCGGCCACAAATCGCCGCGCCACCGGCGCTACGGCTGGGCCTCGGCACGCCTCGACGACGTGGCGGGCTGGCCCGGCGCCCGGCTCACCGCGGCACTCGCCGCGATCGCTGGTCCCGACCCCCGGGGGGCGGTACGCGCCTGGCGGGCCGACGCGGCGAAGCACCCGAGCCCCAACGCGGGCCCGGTGGAGGCGTCGTTCGCGGGGGCGCTCGGCGTCCGGCTGGGCGGGACCCTGTCGTACGGGGGCCGCGTCGAGCACCGGCCGGTGCTCAACGGAACCGGGCGGGCCGTGGAGTTCGGGGACATCGGGCGGGCCGTGCGGCTGTCCCGGCGGATCGGCGTGCTGACGCTCGCGACATGCGCGGGCGCGCGACTGGCCTGGGGGGCCATGAGGGGGAGGCGTACATGAACGGCGGCGGACTGCTGGTCGCGGGGACCACGTCGGACGCGGGCAAGAGCGTCGTGACCGCCGGGATCTGCCGGTGGCTGGTGCGGCGGGGGGTGAAGGTCGCGCCCTTCAAGGGCCAGAACATGTCGCTGAACTCGTTCGTGACGCGCGAGGGCGCGGAGATCGGGCGGGCCCAGGCGATGCAGGCGCAGGCGGCCCGTGTGGAGCCGACCGCGCTGATGAACCCGGTGCTGCTCAAGCCCGGCGGCGACCGCTCCAGCCAGGTCGTCCTGATGGGAAAGCCCATCGGCGAGATGAGTGCGAAGGGCTACCACGGGAACCGGCAGCGCGAGCTGTTCGAACCGGTCATGGCGTGCCTGGAGGAGCTGCGGGGCACGTATGACGCCGTGATCTGCGAGGGGGCGGGCAGTCCGGCCGAGATCAACCTGCGGCGCACGGACATCGTGAACATGGGCATCGCGCGGGCCGCGCGGCTGCCCGTCCTCGTGGTCGGGGACATCGACCGCGGCGGGGTGTTCGCGCAGTTCTTCGGGACGACGGCACTGCTCGCCCCCGAGGACCAGGCACTCGTCGCCGGCTATCTGGTCAACAAGTTCCGCGGGGACGTGACGCTGCTGGAGCCCGGACTCGACATGCTGCACGGGCTCACCGGGCGGCGGACGTTCGGCGTCCTGCCGTACGCGCACGGGCTCGGCATCGACGAGGAGGACGGCCTGAGGGTGTCCCTGCGCGGCGCGGTCCGCGAGTCGGTCGTCGCTCCGCCGGTCGGCGAGGACGTGCTCCGGGTCGCGGTGTGCGCGGTGCCGCTGATGTCGAACTTCACCGACGTCGACGCGCTGGCCGCCGAACCGGGCGTCGTCGTCCGGTTCGTGGACCGGCCCGAGGAACTGGCCGACGCCGACCTGGTGGTCGTCCCCGGCACGCGCGGCACGGTGAAGGCACTGGCGTGGCTGCGGGAACGCGGGCTGGCGCAGGCCCTGGTCCGCCGCGCCGCGGAGGGCAGGCCGGTGCTCGGCATCTGCGGTGGTTACCAGGCGCTGGGCGAACGCATCGAGGACGACGTCGAGTCGAAGGCGGGCGAGGTCGAAGGGCTCGGGCTGCTGCCGGTACGGGTGCGGTTCGCGCGGGAGAAGACCCTCGCGCGCCCCGTCGGCGAGGCGCTCGGCGAGCGGGTGGAGGGGTACGAGATCCACCACGGTGTCGCCGAGGTGCTGGGCGGGGAGGGGTTCATCTCCGACGACCGAGGACACAGCCCGGAAGGCTGCCGGGTCGGGTCCGTGTGGGGCACGCACTGGCACGGCTCGCTGGAGAGCGACGGCTTCCGCCGGGCGTTCCTGCGGGAGGTCGCCGCGCAGGCGGGCCGCCGGTTCGTGCCGGCGCCGGACACGAGCTTCGGCGCGCTGCGCGAGGAGCAGTTGGACCGCCTCGGGGATCTGATCGAGGAGCACGCGGACACGGACGCGCTGCTGCGGCTGATCGAACAGGGCCCGCCTGCCGGGCTGCCGTTCGTCCCGCCGGGTGCGCCGTGAGGGGCGAGGGCGCCGGGAGCGCCTGCGGCGGGCTTGTTCCCCACTCCGCCCTCCCCCTCCGCCTGGCGACGTGGGTGGTACCCCCATCCCGAACCGGAGCTCCGCCCCAGACCCCGTTTCGGGGGCTCCGCCCCCAGACCCCCGCCCCTCAACCTCCCCCTACGGCCTGGCGGCCGCGGGCGGGCGTCCCCTCGGCGAAGCCAGGGGGAGTGCCCCCAGCGGGGCTGGTTTTCCCCAGCAAAGGAGTGATCAAAGGATGAGCACCCCCTATCCGTTCACCGCGGTCGTCGGAATGGACGACCTGCGGCTGGCCCTCCTGCTCAACGCGGTCAGTCCGGCGGTCGGCGGCGTGCTCGTGCGCGGTGAGAAAGGGACCGCCAAGTCGACCGCCGTGCGGGCGCTCGCGTCGCTGATGCCGGATGTCGACGTCGTCGCCGGGTGCCGGTTCTCCTGCGCGCCCGCGGCGCCGGACCCGGCGTGCCCGGACGGTCCGCACGACGGCGGGGCCGCCTCGGCGCGGCCGATGCGCCTGGTCGAGCTGCCCGTCGGCGCCTCCGAGGACCGGCTCGTCGGCGCGCTCGACATCGAACGGGCCCTCGCCGAGGGCGTGAAGGCCTTCGAGCCGGGCCTGCTCGCGGGCGCGCACCGCGGGATCCTGTACGTCGACGAGGTCAACCTGCTGCACGACCACTTGATCGACCTGCTGCTGGACGCCGCTGCCATGGGCGCCTCGTACGTCGAGCGGGAAGGCGTCTCCGTACGGCACGCCTCGCGCTTCCTGCTCGTCGGCACCATGAACCCCGAAGAGGGCGAACTGCGGCCCCAGTTGCTGGACCGCTTCGGCCTCACGGTGGAGGTCGCCGCCTCCCGGGACCCCGACCAGCGGGTGGAGGTCGTACGGCGCAGGCTGGCGTACGACGACGACCCGGCCGGTTTCGCGGCCCGCTGGGCGGACGAGGAGGCGGCGCTGCGGGAGCGGATCGTGGCGGCGCGGGAGCTGCTGCCGCGGGTGGTCCTCGGCGACGCGGTGCTGCGTCAGATCGCGGCCACGTGCGCGGCGTTCGAGGTGGACGGCATGCGCGCGGACATCGTGATGGCGCGTACGGCGACGGCGCTGGCGGCCTGGGTGGGCCGCGACGAGGTCACCACCGACGACGTGCGCCAGGCCGCGCTGCTCGCGCTGCCGCACCGCAGGCGGCGCAATCCCTTCGACGCGCCGGGCCTCGACGAGGACCGGCTCGACGAAACCCTGGAGCAGTTCGGCGACGACGAGCCCGATCCCGACCCGGACCCCGGTCCCGACGGAGGCGGCCCCGGCGGGGGCGGTCCCGACGGCGGTGGGGTGCCGCCGCAGGGCCAGGGCCCGGACGCGTCGTCCGAGCCCGCCGAGGCGGAGACGCCGCCCGCACCGGCCCCCGGCGCCGGGCGGGGTGAGCAGCAGCCGGTACGGGCCTCGGAGCCGTTCCGCGCGAAGGTGCTCAGCGTGCCCGGCCTGGGCGAGGGCGCGGCGGGCCGCAGGTCCCGGGCGCGTACCGACCACGGGCGGACGACCGGATCCCGCCGGCCCCGGGGCGCACTCACGAAGCTCCACCTGGCCGCCACCGTGCAGGCCGCGGCCCCGCACCAGCGCGCTCGCGGGCGCAGCGGTCCCGGCCTGGTGGTCCGCCGGGACGATCTGCGGCAGGCGACCCGCGAGGGGCGCGAGGGCAACCTCGTGCTGTTCGCGGTGGACGCCTCGGGATCGATGGCGGCACGGCAGCGGATGAGCGCCGTCAAGGGCGCGGTCCTGTCGCTGCTGCTGGACGCGTACCAGCGGCGCGACAAGGTCGGCCTGGTCACGTTCCGCGGGAAGGACGCGGAGCTGGCGCTGCCCCCGACGTCGTCGGTGGACGCGGCCGCGGCCCGGCTGGAGCAGCTGCCGACGGGCGGCCGTACGCCCCTGGCGGCGGGGCTGCTCAAGGCGCACGAGGTGCTGCGCGTCGAGCGCCTGCGCGACCCGTCGCGCCGCCCGCTGCTCGTCGTGGTGACGGACGGCCGCGCCACGGCTCGGGGTGCGGGCGACGCGTTCGCGCTCGCCCTGCGCGCCGCGCGGCTGCACGCCGCCGAAGGAACCGCGTCGGTCGTCGTGGACTGCGAGTCGGGACACGTACGGCTCGGTCTGGCCGGCGCCCTCGCCGGCGAACTCGGCGGCACCGCCGTCACCCTCGACGAGCTGCGCGCCGACTCGATCGCCGGTCTCGTCAAGGACGTCCGCTCCGTACACGCCATCAGCAGAAGGGCCGCCTAATGCCGCAGGGACAGCCGACCGTCGTACCGGACGACGGACTCACCACCCGTCAGCGCCGCAACCGTCCGCTCGTGTTCGTGCACACGGGCATCGGCAAGGGCAAGTCGACCGCCGCGTTCGGGCTCGCGCTGCGGGCCTGGAACCAGGGCTGGCCGGTCGGGGTCTTCCAGTTCGTGAAGTCGGCCAAGTGGAAGGTCGGCGAGGAGAACGCGCTCAAGGTGCTCGGCGCGAGCGGCGAGGGCGGCACGGTCGCCTGGCACAAGATGGGCGAGGGCTGGTCGTGGATCCAGCGCCCCACCGCCGAGGGCGAGCTGTCCAACGAGGACAAGGCGCGTGAGGGCTGGGAGCAGGTCAAGCGGGACCTGGCGGCGCAGACGTACAAGCTCTACGTGCTGGACGAGTTCGCCTACCCCATGCACTGGGGGTGGATCGACACCGACGAGGTCGTCGAGGTGCTGCGCGAGCGGCCCGGCACCCAGCACGTGGTGATCACCGGCCGCAACGCCCCGCAGAAGCTGATCGACTTCGCCGATCTGGTGACCGACATGTCGAAGGTCAAGCACCCGATGGACGTCGGGCAGAAGGGCCAGCGGGGCATCGAGTGGTAGCACGTCTCGTCATCGCCGCGCCGTCCTCCGGCGCGGGCAAGACCACGGTCGCGACGGGCCTGATGGCCGCGTTCGCCGACCGCGGTCTCGCGGTCTCGCCGCACAAGGTCGGCCCGGACTACATCGACCCCGGCTACCACGCGTTGGCCACCGGGCGGCCCGGCCGCAACCTCGACGCGTACCTGTGCGGCACGGAGCTGATCGCTCCGCTCTTCGCGCACGGTGCGCGCGGCTGCGAACTGGCCGTCGTCGAAGGCGTGATGGGCCTGTACGACGGAGCCGCGGGCCAGGGTGAACTCGCGTCGACCGCACAGGTCGCGAAACTCCTGCGGGCACCCGTCGTGCTGGTGGTGGACGCGTCGTCGCAGTCCCGGTCGGTGGCGGCGCTGGTGCACGGGTTCGCGTCCTGGGACCCGGAGGTCCGGATCGGCGGGGTGATCCTGAACAAGGTCGCCACCGACCGGCACGAGCGGCTGCTGCGGGAGGCGCTGGAGGAGTCGGGGGTGCCGGTTCTGGGCGTACTCCGACGGGCGCCTGCGGTGGCGACGCCGTCGCGGCACCTCGGGCTCGTGCCGGTGGCCGAGCGGCAGGCCGAGGCCGTCGATGCCGTGCGGGCGCAGGCGGAGCAGGTGCGGGCGGGGTGCGATCTGGAGGCGCTGCTGGCCCTCGCCCGGAGCGCGCCGGCGTTGTCGCATGCTCCGTGGGAGCCGGACGTCGTGAAGCGGCCGCACGGCGGTGGTGGTGGGATGGTGCCCACCGGCCCCGCCCTGCGGGACGACGGCCCCCACCCCGTCGTCGCCGTCGCCGGCGGGCCCGCGTTCACCTTCTCGTACGCCGAGCACGTCGAACTGCTGAAGGCCGCCGGCGCCGAGGTCGTGACCTTCGACCCGCTGCGGGACGAGCAACTCCCGGATGGGACGCGCGGGCTCGTCGTCGGCGGCGGATTCCCTGAGGTGTACGCCCCCGAGCTGTCGGCGAACGAGTCGCTGCGCAAGGCCGTCGCCGAGCTGGCCCGGTCCGGGGCGCCGGTCGCCGCCGAGTGCGCCGGGCTGCTGTACCTCGCGCGTTCCCTGGACGGGAAGCCCATGTGCGGGGTGCTGGACGCGGACGCGCGCATGACCGGGCGGCTCACGCTCGGCTACCGGGAGGCCGTGGCCGTGGGCGACAGCCCGCTCGCCGCGGCCGGGACGCGCATGCGTGGCCACGAGTTCCACCGCACGGTGCTGGAGCCGGGGGCCGGGGCCACGCCCGCGTGGGGCATGGTGCGTCCGGAGCGCAGGGTGGAGGGCTTCGTGCACCAGGGCGTGCATGCCAGCTATCTGCACACCCACTGGGCGTCGCGGCCCGAGGTCGCCGCCCGGTTCGTCGACGCCTGCCGGGCATGACGGAGGCCGGGTCATTCGGCGAGGCCGACCACCAGCCAGATGAAGCCGACACCGCTGATCGTGCACAACAGGGTGGAACGGGCGGGGTGTTCGTGGTGCGCCTCGGGCAGGATCTCGGCCGCCGCGAGGTAGAGCAGCGCGCCGCCGAAGAACCCGAGGTAGCTGCCGAGAAGTTCCTCAGGAAGAGTGAACAGCAGCGTGGACGCCGCCCCCACCACGGGCGCGAGCGCGTCGGCGATGAGCATGACGACCGCCTTGCGGCGGGTGTTCCCGTACAGGCTGGTGATCGTGTACGTGTTGAAGCCGTCGGCGAAGTCGTGGATGACGACGGCGAGCGCGACGGTGGCGCCCATGCCGCCGCCCACCTGGAAGGCGGCGCCGAGGGCGATGCCGTCCATGAGGCTGTGGGTCACCATCGCCGCGGCCGCCGTCAGCCCCACCTGCGGTACGCGTCGTTCCCCGCCGTGCGCGGCCTGTCGTACGGCCAGCAGCCGTTCCACGCAGTGGGCCACGAGGAAGCCGCCGGCGAACAGCAGCAGCGCCTGCGGTACGCCGAACACCGGCCGGCCCGCCGCCTCCGCCGCCTCGGGCAGCAGGTCGAGCCCGACGACGCCGAGCATGAGGCCGCCCGCGAGGCCCAGCACGAGGTGGCGGCGGTCGGTGACGCGGTGCGCCATCCAGCCGCCGAACAGCGTCATCAGGAACGCGCCGAGCGCGACGAACACCGCCATGCGCCTTTGCTAGCCCATCGACCGGCCGCCGTGCACGTCGCCGCCGCACCGGATTGACTTCCCCGCCCCGCCTGTGCCCCGACTCCGAGGAGTGCCCCATGACCGGTCCGCCCGCTCTCGTCGTCGGCGTCGGCGCGTCGAGGGGTGTGCCCGTCGACGAGGTGGTGGAACTCGTCCTGACGGCGCTGCGCGAGGCGGGCCTGGCGGCGGCGGACGTGGTGGAGGTCGCCACGCTCGACGTGAAGGCCGGCGAGCCGGGAATCGTGGGCGTGGCCGGGCGGCTGGGCGTTCCCCTGGTGGCGTACTCCGCCGCGCGGCTCGCCGCCGTGCCGGTGCCCGGCCCGTCCGGCGCGGCGCTGGCGGCCGTCGGGACGCCGTCGGTCGCCGAGGCGGCGGCCCTGGCGGGCGGCGGCGAACTGCTGGTGCCCAAGCGCACGTCGTGTCCCGTGGGGCGGCCCGCGGGTGTGACGTGCGCCATCGCGCGGAGCTCCACGCGAACGTCCCCTGCCTCTGCCGGGATCCGGCGGCAGGAGACATGATGACCGTCGTGCGTTCTTCCACCCCCCACACATCGAGGAGACCCCTGTGACCCGTCTTCCCGTACCGTTGCGCGGCGGCCATGTACACGCGCACTGACGACCGGGGCCATCCCGAACACCCGGAGCGTTCCGAGCCGTCCGGGCACGATCTGCGCCACCACGGGGACGCCGAGGTCAGGGACGGCGGCTCGGGCCTGGTCGACCTCGCGGTCAACGTCCGTACCGGCACGCCCCCGCGGTGGCTCCGGGAGCGCATCGCCGCGTCGATGGACTCGCTGGCGGCCTATCCGGACGGGCGCGCCGCGCGGACCGCGGTCGCGGCCCGGCACGGGCTGCCGATGCAGCGGGTGCTGCTGACGGCGGGTGCGGCGGAGGCGTTCGTGCTGCTCGCGCGGGCGCTGCCGGTGCGCAGGCCGGTCGTCGTGCATCCGCAGTTCACGGAGCCGGAGGCGGCTCTGCGGGACGCGGGCCACGACGTGGGGCGCGTCCTGCTGCGGGAGGAGAACGGCTTCCGGCTGGATCCGAAGGCGGTGCCGGATTCGGCCGATCTGGTCGTGATCGGCAATCCGACCAATCCGACGTCCGTCCTGCACCCGGCCGCGCGGATCGCCGAACTGGCGCGTCCTGGGCGGCTGCTGGTCGTGGACGAGGCGTTCATGGACGCGGTGCCGGGAGAGGTGGAGGCGCTCGCGGGCCGCACCGACGTACCGGGCCTTGTCGTGCTGCGCAGTCTCACCAAGACGTGGGGACTCGCGGGCCTGCGGATCGGGTACGTGCTGGCGGAGCCGGCCACGATCGCCGCGCTGGAGCGCGCCCAGCCGCTGTGGCCGGTGTCCACGCCCGCGTTGGCCGCGGCGGAGGCGTGCATGGGCGGCGCCGCGCTGGCGGAGGCCGAGGACGCGGCGCGTCAGATCGCCGCGGACCGCGCCCATCTGCTGGCGGGTCTCGCGGAGTTCGACGAGGTACGGGCGGTGGACAGCGCCGAGGGCCCGTTCGTGCTCGTCCGGGTCCGGCGTGCGCAGGAGGTGCGGGAGCGGCTGCGGGGGCTGGGCTTCGCCGTCCGGCGCGGGGACACGTTCCCGGGGCTGGACGGCGACTGGCTGCGGCTCGCGGTCCGGGACAGGGTGACGACGAATCGTTTCCTGCAGGCCCTGGACCAGGCCCTGGTCATGGTGGGCTGACGCACGGGCCCGGCCTCCCGGCCCGGCCGGGCCCCTCCCCCTCGGTGGGGCCCGGCCGGACCGGAGCGGGTCAGCCCCGGGAGCCGGAGCGTCGGCGCGACAGGACGATCGTGGCCGCGCCGGCGGCGAGCAGCAGACCGGCGCCGCCCGCGATGTACGGGGTGCTGGAACTGCCGCCGGTCTCCGCCAGGTTCTCCTCGGGCTCCTTCCCGGTCTGCGGCGCGATGTTGTCGGCCGGGGCCTTCGACGGCTTCTCCGTGGGCTTCTCGGACGGCTTCGTCGGGGCGTCGGGCGCTTCGCAGGCCGCTTCGACGAGGGTCACCTCGCCGGTGACCGCGGCGACGTTGAGGTCCAGCGGGTCGACCGACACCGTGAGGCGCAGGGCCGTCGCCGCGGCCGTGCGGGACGTGGTCTGCGTCTTCGACAGGTCGAGGGTGACCTCGCCGACGCCGGGCACCGCGACGCGCGTCTGTCCGCCCGCGCTGAGCGTCACCTTCTTGCCGAGCACCTTGACGTGTCCGAGCACGTTGGAGGTGGCGGCGGGCTTGCTCCCCGCAGCGCACACGGCCTCGGAGGTGGCCTTCTCGACCTCGACGAGCGACAGCAGGGGCAGTCCGGGCACGTGCACGCGGGCGCGGACCAGGTTGCTGTACGCGGCGGCCCGGCCGTCCTCGACAGTGGCCCTGGCCGTGGCCACGTCGGCACGCAGCACCTGGAACGGCCGCCCCTCGTCGACGCCGTCCAACCGGACGCTCAGGGCGGTCTTCTCGGCGCTGCCGGGGGCGCGCACCTCGTTGAGAGTGGCCTTCAGCGGGACGTGCGCGGTCTTGTCGATCAGGGAGACGTCGAGACCGGTACGGAGGACGACCGCCTCCGCCTTTCCGTCGCCGCCGGTGGCGTGCGCGGGCGACGCGAGAGCCAGCGGGACGGCGGCCAGTGCGGCGGCGGCCGCTCCCGCGACGGCCTTGCGTGCGGGCACACGGGCGGCGGGCAGGCGGAAGGTGTTGCTGTTCACGGTGGTGGAACCCCCACAGGAGACATGGCGCCGCCGCGTCCACGGGGACACGTGGACGCGGTGGCGAAGACACCCGCATCCTTTACGCACGGAGAGTGAACCGACAGTCAACCGAGGCGAGTTCACCCTAAAGTGAGGTTTCCGCGTCAGTATTCGATTCTTGGGGCACGGGTGTTCCTCGTGGCCCCGCCTGTCACCGCCCGCGTGAGGTGCGCCGGTCCACCGGCCGGCGCACGGGAAAGTGCTTCAACGAGTGCGGCACGGCCGGGTCACGCCGGGTCAACACGCCGCCCGGGGGCGGCCGGCGGGACCGCGTCAGCCGACGATCCGTCCGTTCAGCACCACCCGCCGCGGGCCCGCGAGCGCCCGGACGTCGGCACGCGGGTCCTCGTCGTACACGACCAGGT
This sequence comes from Streptomyces sp. NPDC002867, assembly GCF_053591895.1. NCBI lineage: Bacteria > Bacillati > Actinomycetota > Actinomycetes > Kitasatosporales > Streptomycetaceae > Streptomyces > Streptomyces sp. NPDC002867. Next base: position 63,341 of record NZ_JBSFUR010000011.1, read on the forward strand.
CCGCCGGGGCGCCCTCCTCCAGCGCCGGGCGGCCGAGCCACTCCCGCGCGCCCCACGTGGTCGCCGACAGCGCCCGGACCGGCGGGATGCCGGCCTTCACCAGCTCGGCGACCTCGTCGGCGACCAGCCCGTGCGCCAGCGAGCCGCCCGCGTCCGTGCCGACGAAGACGGGGATCCCGGCGTCGTAGGCGGCGCGCACGGTGTCGTACCGGCGCTCGTGCAGCCTTCGCATATGGGCCGACCAGCGCGGGAACTTGCTCTCGCCGCCCGCCGCCAGTGCGGGGAACGTGCCGATGTTGACCAGCGTCGGGACGATCGCGACGCCGCGCTCGGCGAACAGCGGGATCGTGTCCTCGGTGAGTCCCGTCGCGTGCTCGATGCAGTCGATTCCCGCCTCCACGAGGTCGCGCAGCGAGTCCTCGGCGAAGCAGTGGGCCGTCACCCGCGCGCCCAGCCGGTGCGCCTCGGCGATCGCGGCCTCCACCGCGTCGCGCGGCCAGCAGGCGGTCAGGTCGCCCGCGTCGCGGTCGATCCAGTCGCCGACGAGCTTGACCCAGCCGTCGCCGCGCCGGGCCTCGTGGGCGACGTAGGCCACGAGGTCGGCGGGCTCGATCTCGTGGGCGTAGTTGCGGATGTAGCGGCGGGTGCGCGCGATGTGACGGCCGGCCCTGATGATCTTCGGCAGGTCCTCGCGGTCGTCGATCCACCGGGTGTCCGATGGGGACCCCGCGTCGCGCAGCAGCAGGGTGCCCGCGTCCCGGTCCGTGAGCGCCTGCTTCTCGCTGGTCGCGGCGTCGACCGGGCCCTGGTGGTCGAGTCCCACGTGGCAGTGGGCGTCGACGAGTCCGGGCAGGGCCCAGCCGTGCACGGTGACCGCCTCGGCGCGAGGACGGTCGTAGGTGATGCGGCCCTCCACGACCCACACCTCGTCCCGTACGTCCTCGGGTCCGACGAGCACCCGCCCCTTCACGTGCAGCACCGTGTCATCGCTCATGCCCAGCACTGTACGAGGCGTACAAAGGCGGGTGCCCGGGGCCTCGGCAGGCTCGGCCGGAGGCCCGGGCGACGGGCCGGCACCGCTGATCGAAGAGAGCTCGCCGTGACACACCCCCTGCTCGACCTGGCCCCGTTGACCGCCTCGCACTTCGCCTCGATCGAGCGCAGGGTCGCCGCGCTGCTGGGCACCGGCCAGGACGTGGTGATCATGCAGGGCGAGGCGCTGCTGCCCCTGGAGGGCTGTATCCGGGGCGGCGCGCGGGCGGGCTCGACGGCACTGAACGTGGTGACCGGCCCCTACGGGCAGACCTTCGGCGACTGGCTGCGCGACTGCGGCACCCGTGTCGTCGACCTCGACGTGCCGTTCCACACCGCCGTGACGGCCGGGCAGGTGGAGGAGGCGCTGGCGGCGCACCCGGAGATCGACTTCGTCTCGCTGGTGCACGCCGAGGCCGCGACCGGCAACACCAACCCGGTCGCGGAGATCGGCGAGGTGGTCCGGGCGCACGGCGCGCTGTTCATGCTGGACGCGGTCGCCTCGGTGGGGGCGGAGCACCTGCTGCCGGACGCCTGGGGCGTGGACCTGTGCGTGATCGGTGCACAGAAGGCGATGGGCGGCCCGGCGGGCGTGTCCGCGGTGTCGGTGAGCGAGCGCGCCTGGGAGCGCATCGCGGCGAACCCGGCCGCGCCCCGGCGTTCGTACCTGTCGCTGATGGACTGGAAGGAGCGCTGGATCGACGGCGGGCGCCGGGCCCTGCTGCACGCGCCCGCCCAGCTGGAGATGCTGGCGCTGGAGGCGTGCGTCGAGCGCATCGAGGCGGAGGGGCTCGATGCGGTGATGGCACGGCACGCCTCGGCCGCGGCGGCCACGCGCGCGGGCGCGCTGGCGCTCGGCGGCGGTCTGACCCCGTACGTCCACGAGGCGAAGGACGCGGCTCCGGTCGCGACGACGCTGCGCGCCCCGGACGGCCTGGGCGCGCGTGACCTGGTGGCGGCGGCGCTCGCCGCCGATCCCTCGCTGCCGCTGATCGCCGGTGGAGGGGCGCTGGCGAAGGAGATGATCCGGGTCAACCACTACGGCGTGGACGCGACGCGCGGTGTCGTGCAGTCGTCCCTCGCGGCGCTCGGCGCCGCGCTGGCAGAGCAGGGCCGCCAGGTGGACCTGGAAGGTGCGCGGCGGGCGGTCGGCGAGAAGTGGTAGCACCTGCCCGCCCCTCATCCCGTAAAACATATTCACAGCAGAACCCGTAAAGGCGGGGAGCAAATTCAAGTGAACAGCTCCCCGCATTCTGCTGCCCCCGATCTCCGTACCTAAACGTACGGATTCCGATCGACTTCCGGAGGCGATTCGAGGGGGTGTCAACGTGGTTACGGACATGTGACCGACCCCACATCGGACGCGATTTGCCCGCTTAAATACGGGCAAACCAGCGCGATCGTCTGGCGATCGGCGGGACGGCTCGCGCCCGCGCGATAACACAGAAGGCGCTCTGACCCAACCCCCTGGCCCGATGCAATCTCGGAATTTGCTCGGTAAATTCAATTCGCATGACCGCCGCACAAGAAGACCTTGTACGAGCCCGAGAAGAATTGACCGATTCACCGGACCTGCTGGAGATCGACACCCCGCGAGTGGAGGACGGAGCCGCGATCTGGCGCATCGCCCGCGACTCCGAGGTCCTGGACCTCAACTCCTCGTACAGCTATCTGCTGTGGTGTCGCGACTTCGCGGCCACCTCCGTCGTGGCACGCGGCCCCGACGGCGAGCCGATCGCCTTCGTGACCGGCTACGTGCGGCCCGACCGTCCGGAGGCGCTCGTCGTCTGGCAGGTCGCCGTCGACCGCGAGCACCGCGGCCGGGGGCTGGCCGGCGTCCTGCTGGACGCCCTGACGGCCAAGGTCACCGGCGGCCGCGGGGTGCGCGAGATCGAGACGACGATCACGCCGGACAACACGGCGTCCGACCGCCTGTTCACCTCCTACGCCCGGCGTCACGACGCGGAGCTGCGCCGCGAAGTCCTCTTCGACGGCGGCCTGTTCCCCGAAGGAACGCACCAGCCGGAAGTGCTCTACCGCATCGGCCCCCTCGCCGCCTGACCCCCACCCCCATGGAGACCGCTGTGACCATCACCCCGCCCGCCCTGAGCGTCTTCGAGACCCTCGAATCCGAGGTGCGCAGCTACTGCCGCGGCTGGCCCGCCGTGTTCGACCGCGCGCAGGGCAGCTACCTGCACGACGAGGACGGCCACACCTACCTGGACTTCTTCGCCGGCGCCGGATCGCTCAACTACGGGCACAACAACCCCGTCCTGAAACGGGCGCTGATCGACTACCTCGAGCGGGACGGCATCACCCACGGCCTGGACATGGCGACGAGCGCGAAGCGCGCCTTCCTGGAGTCGTTCCAGAACATCGTGCTGCGCCCGCGCGACCTGCCGTACAAGGTCATGTTCCCCGGCCCGACGGGCACCAACGCGGTCGAGGCCGCGCTGAAGCTGGCCCGCAAGGTGAAGGGGCGCGAGGCGATCGTCTCGTTCACCAACGCCTTCCACGGCATGTCGCTGGGCTCGCTCGCCGTCACGGGCAACGCCTTCAAGCGCGCCGGCGCCGGCATCCCGCTGGTGCACGGCACCCCGATGCCGTTCGACAACTACTTCGACGGCCAGGTCCCGGACTTCCTGTGGTTCGAGCGCCTGCTGGAGGACCAGGGCTCCGGCCTCAACAAGCCGGCCGCCGTGATCGTCGAGACGGTCCAGGGCGAGGGCGGCATCAACGTGGCCCGGGCCGAGTGGCTGCGCGCGCTGGCGGACCTGTGCGAGCGCCAGGACATGCTGCTGATCGTCGACGACATCCAGATGGGCTGCGGCCGCACAGGCGGGTTCTTCTCGTTCGAGGAGGCCGGGATCACCCCGGACATCGTCACGCTGTCCAAGTCGATCAGCGGCTACGGACTGCCCATGTCGCTCTGCCTGTTCAAGCCCGAGCTGGACATCTGGGAGCCGGGCGAGCACAACGGCACCTTCCGCGGCAACAACCCGGCGTTCGTGACGGCCGCGGCCGCGCTCGGCACCTACTGGGCCGACGGGCAGATGGAGAAGCAGACCATCGCGCGCGGCGAGCAGGTCGAGCGCGCGCTGCTCGCGATCGTCGACGAACTCGGCGGCGAGGGCGTCGGCTTCCGCGGCCGCGGGCTCGTGTGGGGCATGGAGTTCGACGACAAGGCACGCGCCGGCAGGGTGTGCGCCCGCGCCTTCGAGCTGGGACTGCTCCTGGAGACGTCGGGCCCCGAGAGCGAGGTCGTGAAGCTGCTGCCGCCGCTGACCGTCTCCGCCGACGAACTGGACGAGGGCCTGCGCATCCTGGCGCGCGCCGTCCGCGAGACCGCCTGACCACCGCAGAGACCAGAAAGGCAACGACTCACCGTGATCGTCCGATCGTTCAAGGACATCGAGAACACCGACCGCCATGTGAAGGCCGCGTCCGGCACCTGGGAGAGCAAGCGCATCGTGCTCGCCAAGGAGAAGGTCGGCTTCTCGCTGCACGAGACCGTGCTGTACGCGGGCACGGAGACGTCGATGTGGTACGCGAACCACATCGAGGCCGTGCTGTGCGTGGAGGGCGAGGCCGAGCTGACCAACGACGAGACGGGCGAGACCCACTGGATCGAGCCGGGGACCATGTACCTGCTGGACGGTCACGAGAAGCACACCATGCGCCCCAAGACGGACTTCCGCTGCGTCTGCGTCTTCAATCCGCCCGTGACCGGACGGGAGGACCATGACGAGAACGGCGTGTACCCGCTGCTGACGGAGGAGGGCTGAGACATGACCACCGCACCCGCACGCACCGACCTGTACCCGACCCGTGGCGCGACCGAGGTGACGACCCCGCGAAAGGACCCGGTCGTCTGGTCCGCTCCGGGCACGCCCGGCCCGATCGCCACGGCCGACCTGATGGGCTACGAGCGCGACGGCTTCCTCGCCGTCGACCAGCTCATCCGTGACGACGAGGTGGCGCTCTACCGTGCCGAGCTGGACCGGCTGATCGCCGACCCGGCGGTACGGGCCGACGAACGCTCCATCATCGAGCCGCAGTCCCAGGACGTGCGGTCGGTGTTCGAGGTGCACCGGCTGAGCGAGGTCTTCGCCGCGCTGGTGCGCGACGAACGGGTGGTGGGCAGAGCCCGTCAGATCCTCGGCTCGGACGTGTACGTCCACCAGTCGCGTATCAACGTCAAGCCGGGCTTCGGCGCCTCGGGCTTCTACTGGCACTCGGATTTCGAGACCTGGCACGCCGAGGACGGACTGCCGAACATGCGGACCGTGTCCGTGTCGATCGCGCTGACCGAGAACCTGGACACCAACGGCGGCCTGATGATCATGCCGGGGTCGCACAGGACGTTCCTCGGCTGCGCGGGTGAGACGCCGAAGGACAACTACAAGAAGTCGCTGCAGATGCAGGACGCCGGGACGCCGTCGGACGAGGCGCTGACGCGCTTCGCCGACGCCCACGGGATCCGGCTGTTCACGGGCCGCGCCGGTTCGGCGACCTGGTTCGACTGCAACTGCATGCACGGATCGGGCGACAACATCACGCCGTATCCGCGCAGCAACGTCTTCATCGTGTTCAACAGCGTGGAGAATGCGGCGGTGGAGCCGTTCGCCGCTCCGGTGCGGCGGCCGGAGTTCATCGGGGCCCGGGACTTCACCCCGGTGCGCTAGCCGGGCACCCCGAGCACGGCGGGGCCGGTCTCCTCCCCCTCCGGAGACCGGCCCCGCCCGCGTGTCCGGCCGCTCAGACGAGGGCCGGGTAGTCGATGTAGCCCTGGTCGCCGCCGCCGAAGAAGGAGGACGGGTCGGGGGTGTTGTACGGCCCGCCGGCCCGGAGACGGGCCGGCAGGTCGGGGTTGGCGAGGAACAGGGCGCCGTAGGAGATCAGATCGGCGACGCCGTCCTCGATCAGGGCCAGCTCCCCCGGGCCGGTCGGGCCGTCGGTGGCCGCGTTGAGCACGACCGTGCCGCCGAACCGCTTGCGCAGCGTCTGGACGAACTCCCTCTGGCCGGGGGTGGCCTCGATGAGGTGCAGGTAGGCGAGCCCGAGCGGTTCGAGTCGCTGGACGAGGGCGGTGTAGACGGCCTCGGGCTCCGGCTCCTCGATGTCGTTGTACGGGTTGGAGGGCGAGAGCCGGATGGCGGTGCGCTCGGCGCCGATCTCGTCGGCCACGGCCTTGACCGCCTCCACGGCGAAACGGATCCGGTTCTCGTCGGAACCGCCCCACTCGTCGGTCCGCAGGTTGGTGTTGGGCGCCAGGAACTGGTGGATCAGGTAGCCGTTGGCGCCGTGCAGCTCGACCCCGTCGAAGCCCGCCTCGACGGCGTTGCGCGCGGCGGCGGCGAAGTCGGCGATCGTCGCCCGTACCTCCTCGGCGCTCAGCTCCTTGGGCGTGACGAAGTCCTTGGGGCCCTCGTGGGTGTAGACCTGGCCCTGCGCGGCGACGGCGGAGACGCCGACCGGGACGAGGCCGTCGGGCAGCAGCACGGGGTGGCCGATGCGGCCGGCGTGCATCAGCTGGGCGAAGATCGTGCCGCCCGCGGCGTGCACGGCGTCGGTGACCTCGCGCCAGGCGGCGATCTGCTCGCGGCTGTGGAGCCCGGGGGTGTCGGGGTAGCCCTGGCCGACGACGGAGGGCTGGATGCCCTCGGTGACGATCAGGCCGGCGGAGGCGCGCTGCGCGTAGTACTCTGCGACGGACGGCGTGGGCGTCAGGCCGGGGCCGTGGGCGCGACTACGGGTCATCGGCGCCATGGCGATGCGGTTGGCGAGCTGCCTGCCGCCGAGGCGGATCGGGTCGAATGCGGTGGTCATGATCGTCCCCAAACTTATATGGTCGGCCAACTAATGAGACGTCACTGTACCTCATTCATTGGCCGACCAAGGTAATATCTGTGACAGCATCGTGAACACGGGCCGACCGGCCCGCAGCCGCTGCCCCCAGGGGGTGTCCGAGGAGGTCGCCATGTCCGCCGCGCCCGAGACGCAGGGCTACGCCGCCTGCGCGGAAGCGCTCCCCCACGCCGCACGCGGCGGCCCCGTGAGCCACGCGCTGTCCCGGGTGGCGAGGCTGCACCGCATCGCCGCGGGAAAGCTGCTCAGGGAGCTGGACCTCTACCCCGGTCAGGAGTTCCTGATGATGCGCCTGTGGGGCGCCGGCCCGGTACGGCAGTCGGAGCTGATCAAGGAAGTGGGGCTGGACCCCTCGACGGTCACCAAGATGCTCCAGCGCCTGGAACAGACGGGCCACGTCAGCCGCAGCCCCGACCCCGCGGACCGTCGCGCGGTGGTCGTCGAGGCGACGGAGCGCAGCTGCGCGCTGCTCGCGGACATGTCGGCGGCCTGGACCGCACTGGAGGAGCAGACGCTGGCCGGCCTGGACCCGGACGAACGCAGCGAACTGGCCCGCCTGCTGGGCAAGGTCGAGGCCAGCCTGTGCACCGAGACGGCGGACTGCGGAGAAGCGGAGGCGTGAGGGCCGCGCGCTAGCGCGGGCCGATGCGCTCCAGCGCGCGGTCCACGTCCTCGTCCGTGTTGTACAGGTGGAACGCCGCCCTCAGCCGGCCCGCCCGCGCCGAGACGACGATGCCCGCCTCGGCCAGCTCCGCCGCGCGGGCGCCGAGGCCCGGGACCGCGACGATCGCCGAGCCGCCCGGAACCGGCTCGTGCCCGAGGGACACGAGGCCGGCCCGGAAACGCCGCGCCAGCGCCACCACGTGCGCGTGCACCGCGCCGATGCCGATCTCCTCCAGCAGCGCGAGCGACTGCTCGCCGCCGTGGTAGGCGAGGAAGGCCGGGGGCTCGTCGTAGCGGCGGGCCGAGTGTGCGAGCTCGTCGATCGGGCCGTACGTCGTCTCCCACAGCCGCTCGGCCGCGAACGTGCCCGCGTGCATCGGCGCCAGCCCGTCCTGCGCCTCCTCCGTCACGGTCAGGAACGAGACGCCCCGCGGGCACAGCAGGAACTTGAAGCCACCCGTCACGGTGAAGTCCCACTCCCCCGCGCGCAGCGGCAGCCAGCCCGCCGACTGGCTGGCGTCCAGCAGCGTACGGGCGCCGTGCGCCGCCGCGGCCGACCGTACGGCGGCCATGTCCGCGATCCTCCCGTCCGCCGACTGCACCGACGAGAAGGCCACCAGCGCCGTCCCGGGCCGCACGGCCTCGGCCAGCGCGTCCAGCGGCGCGTACCGCAGCTTCAGGTCGCCGCGCACCGTGAACGGAGTGATGACGGACGCGTACTCCCCCTCGGGGAAGAGGACTTCGGCGCCCGGCGGCATCGACGCGGCGATCAGCCCGACGTGCACCGAGACCGAGCCGCCGACGGCGACGCGCCCCTCGTCCACGCCCGTGAGCCGGGCGAACGAGCGGCGCGTGGCGTCCACCGCGCCCGACTCCCCCGAGCCGCCCGGGCGCCCCTCGGCCAGTTCCTCGGCGAGCCGGGTCACCGCGCGGACCGTGCGGCGCGGCAGCAGCCCGCACACCGCGGTGTTCAGGTAGGTCGACGCGGGGGCGAACTCGCCGCCGCCGAGGGCGTGAAGTCTCTCCATGGGGCCACCCTCCGATGATCGGGACGCCCGGTCAACAACGCCCCGGGCGCCGGCCCCGGCCGGTACCGTCGTGTCATGCCCGCACTCACTCCGGCCGTCCAGCGCCTCCGTGCCGATCACGCCCCCGCCCTCCTCGCGTTCGAGCGGGAGAACCGGGACTACTTCGCCGCGTCGGTCCCCGACCGGGGCGACGAGTACTTCGCGCGGTTCGACGAGCGGCACGCGGCGCTGCTCGCCGCACAGGCGACCGGACTGTGCCACTTCCACGTCCTCGTCGACGAGGGCGAGCGGGTGCTGGGGCGGGTCAACCTCGTCGACGTGGCCGACGGCAGCGCCGAGCTCGGCTACCGCGTGGCGAAGAGCGCGGCGGGCCGCGGCCTGGCGACCGCCGCCGTGCGAGAGGTCTGCGCACTGGCGGCGGCGGAGTACGGGCTGACCGAGCTGCGGGCGGTGACCACGGTGGACAACGCCGGTTCGCGCGCGGTGCTGGCCCGTACCGGCTTCACGGCCACGGGCGAGCTCGTGGTGGACGGCCGGCCGGGCATCGCGTTCGTACGGCCCCTGTAGGAGCCGCGCGCGGCACCGGGGACGGCGTCAGGCGGAGGGGACCTCGCAGGACCCGTCGGCGTCGCAGGCCGGGGAGTCGTCGGCGCCGACCGGGGTGAGCGCCCGGCCCTGCCACGCCTGCTCCAGCGCCTGCGTGAAGACCTCCGCGGGCTGCCCGCCGGAGACGCCGTAGCGCCGGTCGATGACGAAGAACGGCACCCCGGGCGCGCCCAGCTCGGCGGCCTCGCGCTCGTCGGTCCGTACGTCGTCCGCGTAGGCGCTCTCGTCGGCCAGGACCGCGCGCACCTCGTCCTCGCCGAGCCCCGCCGCGACGCCGAGCGCGATCAGGACGTCGGCGTCGAAGACCGACCGCTCCTCGGCGAAGTTGGCCCGGTAGGCGAGGTCGAGGAGCTCGTCCTGGCGACCGCGGGCCTTGGCCAGGTGCAACAGGCGGTGGATGTCGAAGGTGTTGCCGTGGTCGCGTCCCTCGGTGCGGTAAGCGAGGCCCTCCGCACGGGCGTTGGAGGCGACGTGCTCCTCCATGGCCCGCGCCTCCTCGCGAGTGCGCCCGTACTTCGCGGCGAGCATGTCGATCACGGGGGCGGTGTCGCCCTTGGCGCGGCGCGGGTCGAGCTCGAGGGAGCGGTGCACGACCTCGACCCCGTCGCGGTGCGCGAAAGCGGCGAGCCCCTTCTCGAACCGGGCTTTGCCGATGTAGCACCAGGGGCAGGCGATGTCGCTCCAGATCTCGACGCGCATGTCTTCTCATCACTCCAGGTCGTGCGGCTCGGGGCATGCGGAGGCCACCTCCGCGCCAGGGTCAACGCTCACGGGCGCCTCCCCATTCCGGACGAGACGCAGGAGTGGAGGACGAGGCTCCGCTACGCCCCGTCGTCGGGCCGCAGCACCAGCTCCAGCAGCCCCGGGAATCGTGCGTCGAACTCCTCGCGGCGCAGGCGGTTGACCCGCTTCGGGCCCTGGTCGCGCTGTTCGACCAGGCCCGCCGCGCGCAGCACCGTGAAGTGGTGGCTCAGGGCCGCCTTGCCGACCGGGACGTCGAAGCCGCCGCAGCTGCGGGTCCACACCGGGGAGCCGGCCAGTTCGCGGACGAGCTGGAGGCGGACCGGGTCCGCGAGGGCGGCGAGGGCCGTCAGGACGGACACGTCGTCGGGGTGGGTGTGCACCGGCGCGGGACGGTGACCGGCGGTGGGCGACTGGTCCGGCATACCGTTCCCCTCCATCCTCTTGCCGAGTGTTCGACCGCGATCTTACACTCCGAGTGTTCGCTTTCCATTGAACACTCGTCTCGTCGAAGGGTGGCACCCCGCCATGCGTACGATCCGGATCACGGAGTTCGGCGGCCCCGAGGTACTGCGGCTCGTCCGGGCGGAGGTCCCCGAACCGGGGCCGGGACAGATCACCGTCGACGCCGCCTACGCGGGCGTGAACTTCGCCGACCTCAAGGCACGCTCCGACGGCTATCGCGTCCCGTCCCTGCCGTTCGTCCCCGGCCTGGAGGTCTCAGGCCGCGTCCGGGCCGTCGGCCCCGGCGTCGAGGGATTCCTGCCGGGGCAGGCCGTCGCCGCGCTCACCCCGTCCGGCGCCTACGCGGACGTCGTCGTCGCGGACGCGGCCACGGCCTTCCGGCTGCCCGACGGCATCGACCCGCGCACGGCGGCGACCCTGCCCACGGTGCTGCCGACCGCGCACGCCCTGCTGCACGAGGTCGGCCGGCTGCGGGCCGGGGAGAGCGTGCTCGTGCACGGCGCGGCCGGCGGCATCGGCACCGTCGCGGGACAGCTGGCCCGCGCGGCCGGCGCGGGAGCGGTGTACGGGGTGGTGTCCTCGCCCGCCAAGGCGGAGCACGCCCTCGCGCACGGCTACGACGAGGTGTTCACGGGCGACGACTTCGCCGCCGACGCGCTGCGCGCCACGGACGGACGCGGCGTCGACCTGATCCTCGACCCCGTCGGCGGCGACACCTTCCGGCGCGGCCTCGGCGCGCTGGCCGCCTTCGGGCGGCTGGTGTCCTTCGGCAACGCCTCCGGGGACGAGCCGTGGCAGCTCGGCCAGGCCGACCTGATCGGAAGCGGTCGCTCCGTGGCCGCGTTCTCCGTCCTCGCGCTCGCCCAGTCCTCCCCCGGCATCCTGCGCCTGATCACCGAACGCGCCCTGAGCCGGGTGTCGGACGGCACCGTGAGGCTTCCGGTGACCGCCGAGTTCCCGCTCGCCGAGGCCGCGGCCGCGCACACGCTGATGGGCGGACGCACCTCGACCGGCAAGCTGCTGCTGCGCGTCGCCGACTAGGTCCGCGGGCACAGGCCCCAGGGGCCTCCCCCGCCGCACCCACCTCACCGCAACCGCAAGGATTCCCATGAATGTTCTCGTCGTCGGAGCCGGTGCCACCGGAGGTCTCTACGGCGCGCGCCTCGCCCAGGCCGGCACGGACGTGACCTTCCTCGTCCGGCCGCGGCGTGCCGAGGTCCTGCGCGAGCGCGGGCTGCGTCTCACCGGGGCCGGCGAGGACGAGGTGATCACTCCCCGGCTCGTGACGAGACGGGCTGTCCGGTCCCTACGACCTCGTGCTGCTGTCCGTGAAGGCCACCGCGCTGAGCGGCGCCCTGGACGATCTCGCGCCCGCGGTCGGAGCCGGCTCCGCCGTGGTCCCGCTCCTGAACGGAATGGCGCATCTCGACGAGCTGAACGCCCGCTTCGGCGCCGGCCGGGTGCTGGGCGGTGTCGCCAAGGTCGCCACGACCCTCGACGGCCGGGGGGACATCGTGCGGCTCGCGCCACGCGCCCTGCTGAACCTCGGCGAGCAGGACGGCCGCCCGTCCGCCCGCGTGGACGCCGCCCGCATCCTGCTGCGGGACGCGGGAGTGGACTCCGATGCGCCCGCGGACATCATCGCCGCGATGTGGCACAAGTGGGTGTTCGTCAGCACCGTCGGCGCGCTGACCTGCCTCATGCGCGGCACGGTCGGCGACATCAACGCCGTCCCCGGCGGTCACGAGATCGGCCCGGCCGTCCTGGCCGAGGCCGCCGCCGTGTCGGCGGCGGCCGGCTTCCCCCTACCGGACGACGAACTGACCTTCATCAAGGAGACGGTGACCCGCAGCGGCGTGCCGTTCTCGTCGTCCTTGTACCGGGACGTGGTGGCCGGCCTGCCCACCGAGGCCGAGCACGTCCTCGGGGACCTGGTCGCCCGTGCCCGCGCGCACGGCGTGGCCACGCCGCTCCTCGACCTGGCGGCGCTCCACCTGCGCGTCCACGAACACCGGCTGAACGGTCAGCCGTTCAACTCCAGCCGCAGCACCAGGTGGTTCCCGGAGCGGGGTTCGTCCGGATCCGGGGACCAGCCCTGGCGGGCGTAGAAGCGCTGGGCGCGGGTGTTGTGCGCGAACACCTCCAGACGGACCGTCGGCACACCTGCGCGCCGCCACGACGCGACGCAGGCGGCGTGCAGTTCGGTGCCGATGCCCGCGCGCCAGCGCGCGGGGTCGACATGGAACTGGGTGAGGTGCATGACGCCGTCGATCTCGCGCGAGGCGGCGACGCCCGCGACCGTGCCGTCCCGCTCGGCGCACAGCACGGCGCCGCGCCCTATGCCCGCCTCCCAGCCCCCTCGCATACGGGCGTGTTCTGCGGGGCTGTCGAACAGTTCGTCGGCGATGTGGCCGCGGTAGTAACTGGCGCGCGCCTCGGCGTGCAGGGCGGCGATGGCGTCGAGATCGGCCGGTACGGCGTTCCTGATCATGTGCCGGGGGACGCGGACGGCTCACGCGCGGTTGCCCGCATGGGCGGCGACCGCCGATGCGGCTGCCCGCCCGGGCGTCCTCGGCCGCCCGCAGGGCGCCGGGCTCGGCAGGGGCGCCGAGCCCGGGTGTCCGGGACCAGGTCCTGAATCAGCCCTCCGGGAGGGTGGTCAGTGCTCGGGGCGGCCGTCGACGCGCCGGGGCAGGCCGAGCGGGTTGTCGTCGCGAAGCTCCGGCGGCAGCAGCGCCTCGGGGGTCGTCTGGTACGTGACCGGGCGCATCCAGCGCTCGATCGCGGTGCCGCCGACCGAGGTCGAGGTGGAGGTGGTCGCCGGGTAGGGGCCGCCGTGGTGCTGGGCGGCGGCGACGGCGACACCGGTCGGCCAGCCGTTCACGAGGACGCGGCCGGCGAGCGGGGTGAGTTCGGCGAGGATCGAGGCGCCGTTGCCGTTGCCCTCGGCCTCCTCGCCGGACAGGTGGACGGTGGCGGTGAGGTTGCCGGGGAGGCGGGACAGGACCGCGGTGACGTCGTCGTGGCTGTCGTAGCGGGCGACGACGGTGACCGGTCCGAAGCACTCCTCCAGGAGGAGGTCGTGCGCACCGTCCGCGGCGAGCCGCGCGGCGGGGACGGTCAGGAAACCGGGGCTGACGGTGTGCTCGGAGCCCGCGCCGGGGGTCACGGGGGTCTCCACGTCCGGCAGGGCGGCGCGCTCGGCGACTCCGGCGACGAAGTTGTCGCGCATGCGGTGGTCCAGCAGGACGCCCGCGGCGGTGTCGCTCACCACGTCGGTCAGCGTCTTGACGAGCTGGTCCCCCGCCGGGCTCGCGGGCGCGAACACCAGACCGGGCTTGACGCAGAACTGCCCGACGCCGAGCGTCATGGAGCCCGCGAGGCCGGTGCCGATCTGTTCGGCGCGCTCGGCGGCGGCCGCCTCGGTGACCACGACCGGGTTCAGCGAGCCGAGTTCGCCGTGGAAGGGGATGGGGACGGGCCTGGCCGCCGCCGCGTCGAAGAGCGCGCGGCCGCCGCGTACGGAACCGGTGAAGCCCGCAGCCGCGACCAACGGGTGCTTCACCAGCTCGACGCCCGCGTCGAAGCCGTGGACCAGGCCGACGACCGTCTCGGGGATGCCGTGCCCGGCCGCCGCCCTGCGCAGGAGGGCGGTGACCAGCTCGGAGGTAGCCGGGTGGTCGGGGTGGGCCTTGACGACGACGGGACAGCCCGCGGCGAGGGCGCTCGCGGTGTCGCCGCCGGGCACGGAGAAGGCGAAGGGGAAGTTGGACGCGGCGTAGACGGCGACGACCCCGAGCGGCACCTTGTAGCGGCGCAGGTCGGGAACCGGCGGGGTGGCGGTGTCGTCCGGGTGGTCGATGATCACGTCGAGGAAGGCGCCCTCGTCGACGATGTCCGCGAAGGCGCGCAACTGGTAGCAGGTGCGGGCCAGTTCCCCGGTGAGGCGTACGGGGCCGAGCGCGGTCTCGGCGTCGGCCGCCTCGACGAGCCGGTCCCCCGCGCCGTCGAGGAGGGCCGCGGCGGTGCGCAGGAAGGCGGCGCGGACCGTGCGGTCGGCGAGTGCGGCACGGGCGGCGTGCGCGGCTCGTACCGCGGTGTCGACCTCCTCGGCTGTGGCTTCCACCGCAACCTGTTCGCGCTGCTTCCCGGTTCGGGGGTCGACACTCCAGACTTGTGCTGCTGCCACCGCGCATTCCTTCCCGGTCTCTGCCATCCCCCAGGATTTGTTCGGTATTCTGAACAGTGTTCCTGGTGATGAATCTTCTGGGGACTCTATTTCCGGGCGTTCCGCGGGGTCAAGGCGTTCCGCGCGGTCAGGACGGGTGCCGGAGAGCGGTCGAGAGGGGCGAAGAGCGATGTCAGCAGTCGATTCCGGTGGAGCGCAGGTCAAGTCCGCGGTGCGGACGGTCGAGTTGCTCGAGTACTTCGCCGGCCGCCCGGGCATGCACTCCCTCGCCGCAGTCCAGGAGGCCGTGGGCTATCCCAAGTCCAGCCTCTACATGCTCCTGCGCACGCTGGTCGAGCTCGGCTGGGTCGAGACCGACGCCACCGGCACCCGGTACGGCATCGGTGTGCGGGCCCTGCTGGTGGGCACCTCCTACATCGACGGCGACGAGGTCGTGGCGGCGGCCCGGCCCACCCTGGACCGGCTCTCCGACGACACCACGGAGACGATCCACCTCGGCCGCCTCGACGGAACCAACGTCGTCTACCTCGCCACCCGGCAGTCGCAGCACTACCTGCGCCCCTTCACGCGCGTCGGCCGCCGGCTCCCGGCGCACTCCACCTCGCTCGGCAAGGCGCTGCTCGCCACGTACAGCGACGAGCAGGTGCGCAAGATGCTGCCGGAGACGCTCGCGCCGCTGACCGAGCACACGATCACCGACCGCGAGAAGCTCATCGAGGAGCTGCACGTCGTCCGCGAACGGGGCTACGCGGTCGACCGCGAGGAGAACACCCTCGGTCTGCGCTGCTTCGGCATCGCGATTCCCTACCGCACGCCGGCGCGCGACGCGATCAGCTGCTCGGTGCCGGTGGCCCGGCTCACTCCCGCGCACGAGCAGATGATCAAGGATGCCCTCTTCGACGCCCGCGACCGCCTGACGCTGGCGACCAGGCGCCTCTGACACACCGGTCGGTGCGACGACCGGGTGACCCGGTGGGCGGGGCGGCGTCCTGTCCGTGCCCGGTCTCCGCCGTGCGGCGCGTCTCGCCGAGACCGGTCTCCGCCGTGCGGCGGAGGCGGATCGTCGCGACGCAGGAGGTGTCCGGGCGCCCGCGCCGAGAGTGTGGGGGTCATGACACCGACATCGCTCCCGGCTGAGGCCGACACCCTCCTTCCCGTACGGCGCAGCCCGCTGCGGTCCGCTCTGCGTGCCGTCGCGATCGCCGCCTGCCTGCCGTACCTGGGGCTCAAGATCGCCTGGATCTCCGGCAGCCGCATCGGCATCCCCGAGGGCAGCATCCTGCTGGAACACCCCGCGCTGATCGCCGTCGTCAACAGCGTCACCGTGCTGATGGACGCGACCGTCGTCGTCCTCGCGCTGCTGCTCACACAACCGTGGGGCATGCGCGTACGCGCCTGGCTGCTCGGCGTGCCGATGTGGGGCGCGACCGGGCTGCTCACGCCGATCATGATCGGCTTCCCGGTGCAGCTGGCGGCCTCCGCGGCGGGCGGCACGGCGACGCAGGACGCGGGCGAACCGTTCCTGGACGGCTGGGTGTTCAACGTCGTCTACGGCGGTTTCATCCTCCAGGGCCTCTCTCTCGGCACGCTCTTCCTGCTGTACGCCAGGGACCGCTGGAGCCACCTGTGGCAGGGGCGGGTGTGGGACCTGCCCTCCGCCGTGACGGGCCGGCCGGTACGCGCCCTGACCGTGGCCGGCGCCCTCCTCGCACTGTTCCCGGCCGTCATGCACGTGATGTGGGCGGCCGGATCGACCGTGGCACTGCCCGCCGCCCGCGTGGCGCAGCGCACGAGCGACTTCTGTGTCCTGGAGGGTGTGCGCGTCGCCTTCGTGGCCGTCGCCGTCGCCGGAACGCTGCTGCTCGCGTTCCGTGCCGCCCCCGCACTGCCGGTGAAGCTGCCGCTCGGCGCCGCCTGGATCGGGGCGAGCGGACTGGGCGCCTGGGGCGGCTGGCTGGCCACGACCGCCGCGATGCCCCAGTCCGATGACGCCGAGCAGACCACGGCCCTGCTGACGCTGACCTACGCTGGGGAGATGATCTCCGGCCTGCTGCTCAGCGCCGCCGTCGCCCTGCTGCTGCGCAGGCGCGGCGCGTGAGCGACCCGCTCGCGGCGGGCCGCGGAAGGAGCACCGGCGGGAGGGGGTCCGGCGGGATGTGGCGCGTCGTGCTGCGGGGCCTGTTCGGGAGGCGGGCGCGGCTCCGCTGGGTCCATCTCGTGCTCGGCGGCGCGCTGTTGATGCCGTTCTGGCTCGTCGGGACGACCGTGGTCGGGCCGCTGGGCGAGACGGGAAACCTCTTCACGACCTCGTTCGTCGTGCAGTTCGGTGCGTACCTCGTCGCCCTGCCGCTCGCCGCTGTCGCCGCGCTGCTGCCGCTGGCCAGACCGCTGTCGGTGGGCGTGGCCCGGGCGCTCACCGGGGTGCCCGCCGAGCTGTTCGCGGACGGACCCGCGCACAGCTGGGCCGCGCGCCTGCGCACCTCGGCCTGGTTCACCCTGCATCTGGGCATCGGCGCGCTGGTCAGCGGCGCGTCGCTCGCGCTGCCCCCGTTCGCGGTCACGCTGATCGTCGCGCCGCTCAGCCGCTCGGTGCAGGACTTCCTCCATGTGCCGTGGTCGATGCGCCCGTTCGACCGTCTCCTGCTGCTGCCGCCCGCGGGGTTCGCCATGCTCCTCGCCCTCGCCGCGTGCTCGGCGGGGGCCGGGGCCCTGCTCGCGCGCCAGGCGCCGGTGCTGCTCGGCCCGACCCCCGCCGACCGGCTCGCCGTGGCCGAGCAGCGGGCCGCCGAGCTCGCCGAACGCAACCGCCTCGCCCGCGAGCTGCACGACTCGGTCGGCCATGCCCTCAGCGCGGTGACCCTGCAGGCGGGCGCCGCGCGCAGGGTGCTGGATCGCGACGTGGAGTTCGTCCGGGAGGCGCTGACCGCGATCGAGGAGACGACGAGGCGCACCGTCGGCGAACTCGACGCCGTCCTCGGCCTGTTGCGGCAGGACGGAGAGGGAGCGGACCGCGCCACCGGTCCGACGCTGGACACGCTGGACGGTCTGGTGTCCCGCAGCGGGGTGCGCGTCGCCGTGCACACCGAGGGAGATCCGGCCTCGGTGCCCGCCCACGTCTCCCGCGAGGCGTACCGCATCGTCCAGGAGGGGCTGAGCAACGCCCTGCGGCACGCCGGGGCGGTCCCGGTGTCCCTGTGGATCGCCGTACGCGGCGAGGAGTTGGAGATCACGATGGAGAACCCCCTGCCCGACCGGGCTCCCGTGGCGCGCCCGGGCGGCGGACGCGGCCTGCGCGGCATCACCGAGCGCGCCGCGCTGCTCGGCGGCCGGGCGGGTGCCGGGCCGCGGGGCGCGGTGTGGCGGCTGTCGGCCCTGCTGCCGCTGGGAGCCGGCCGATGAGCGCGGTCCGTATCGCCCTCGCCGACGACGAGCGGATGGTCCGCACGGCGCTGCGCGTCATCCTCGACGCCGAGCCGGGCCTGGAGGTGGTGGGCGAGGCGGCCACCGGCGCCGAGGCGGTGTCGATGGTGCGCGAACGGCGGCCGGACGTGGTCCTGATGGATGTGCGGATGCCGGAGATCGACGGGATCCGGGCCACCGAGCAGATCCTCGGCACGATGGACTCGCCGCCGCGGATCGTGGTGGTGACGACCTTCGAGAACGACGCGTACGTGTACGACGCGCTGCGCGCGGGTGCGTCCGGGTTCCTGCTCAAGCGTGCCGCCGCCGAGGAGCTGGTGCAGGCGGTGCGGCTGGTCGCGAGCAGCGACTCGCTGCTGTTCCCCGCGGCGGTGCGTTCGCTGGCCGCCGAGTACGGCCGTCGCGCTCCGGCGGACCTGCCCGCCTGGGCGGGCCGGCTGACCGAGCGGGAGGCGGAGGTGCTGCGGCTGATGGCCACGGGCCTGACCAACGCGGAGATCGCCGGGCGGATGGGCGTGGGCGCGGCCACGGTGAAGACGCACGTGGCCTCGGTCCTCGCCAAGACGGGTGTGCGGGACCGTACGCAGGCGGTGATCGCGGCGTACGAGTCGGGGTTCATCTCACCGCGGTGACCGGACGGCGGGGCCGGTTCCCGAGAGGGCGCCGCATGAGGAAGTCCTGAGAAAACGGCATCCGCGGAACACCGGGCGGTCCGCCGCTCGTCCTCCCACGGGATGAACAAGACGATCAGGCGCGCCGCCGTCTTCAGCCTGCTGCTGGTCCTCGCCCTGCTGGTGCGGGCGACCTGGGTGCAGGCGTACGAGGCGAAGGCGCTCGCGAACGACGAACGCAACCGGCGGAAGGTCATCGCGCAGTACGCGCAGCCGCTCGGTGACATCATCGTGGCCGGCTCCCCGGTCACCGGCTCGGAGAGGACGGACAGCGGCGATCTGGCCTACCGGCGCACGTACACCGACGGCGCGCTCTACGCGGCCGTCACGGGTTACAGCTCGCAGGCGTACGGGGCGACCCAGCTGGAGGGCATCTACTCCGGTGTCCTGGACGGCACCGACGACCGTCTGAAGAACCCCCTGGACGCGCTCACGCGCGCGCACCAGGAGCCGGGTGACGTGCTCACGACGATCGACCCGGCCGTGCAGAAGGCCGGGTTCGAGGCGCTCGGCGACGCCAAGGGCGCGGCCGTCGCGATCGACCCGGAGACCGGCGAGATCCTCGGCATGGTCAGCACGCCCTCGTACGACCCGTCGTCGATCAGCGGCACGAACGACGGCGACACCTGGCGCACGCTGACGGCCGACGAGGACAAACCGCTGGTCAACCGCGCGCTGCGGCAGCCGCTGCCGCCGGGCTCGACGTTCAAGCTGGTGGTCGCGGCGGCCGCGCTGGAGGACGGCCTGTACGCCTCGGTGGACGAGCGGACCGAGAGCCCGGACCCGTACCGCCTGCCCGGCACGGTCACCGACCTCGAGAACGAGAACCCGTCCGCTCCCTGCGAGAACGCCACCATCCGCACGGCGCTGCAGTACTCGTGCAACAACGTCTTCGGCAAGATGGCGGTGGCCCTGGGGCAGGACAAGGTCCGGGCGATGGCGGAGAAGTTCGGCTTCAACGACGACGAGCAGGACGTGCCCGTGCGGGCGTCGGCCAGTGTGTACCCGAAGGGGATGAACGAGTCCTCGACCGCGCTGACGGGCATCGGCCAGTTCGACGTGACCGCGACGCCGCTGCAGATGGCACTGGTGTCCTCGGCCATCGCCGACGACGGGGTGCTGGCCTCGCCGCACATGGTCTCGAAGGTCGTCTCCGCCGACGGCGACACCCTCCGGTCCTACGAGGACGGTGAGGCGCGGCGGATCGTGTCGTCGTCGACGGCGGAGCAGCTGCGCAGCGCGATGGTGACGGTCGTCGAGGACGGCACCGGCTCCAACGCGCGGATCCCCGGCGCCGAGATCGGCGGCAAGACCGGCACCGCCCAGCACGGCGAGAACAACAGTAAGACGCCGTACGCCTGGTTCACCTCCTACGCCAGGTCCTCGGACACGGGCAAGCAGGTCGCGGTGGCCGTGGTGATCGAGGACTCGGGCGCGGAGCGCTCGGAGGTCAGCGGCAACGGCCTGGCCGCTCCGGTCGCGCAGAAGATGATGGAGGCGGCGCTGAGGTAGGCGGTGCGTCACTTCTGCGAGGGCTGTGACGGGGCTCGCGGAAGAGACGCCTACGGCGACTGCCCTATGTCGCAGGAGGGCCTCAGGTGTCACCGTGACCGCGGGGGCCGAGCGGCGGCCGGGAAGCGGAGGGCGTACGTGCGCTGGACGGGGGGAGCGGTGCTCCGTGACGGCACCGCGAGGCTGTATCTGTCCGGAGTGGTCGTCTCCGGTTTCGGCTCGTCCGCGATGTGGCTCGCCGCCGGAATCTGGGTCAAGTCGCTGACGGGGTCCGACTCCCTGGCGGCGCTCACGACGTTCACGATGTGGGCGCCGACGCTGATCGGCCCGCTGCTCGGCACGGTGGCCGACCGGTTCCGCCGCCGGCCGCTGCTGATCTGCTCGAACCTCGCGACGGCCGTCCTGCTGCTCCCGGTGCTCGCCGTGGACTCGGCGGAACGGGTGTGGATCCTGTTCGCGGTGCTCGTCCTGTACGGGGCGGGCTCGGTGGTGCACGACGCGGCCGAGGCCGGGCTCGTCGCGGCCGCCGTGGACGGCCGGCTCCTCGGCGACTTCAACGGCCTGCGGACGACCGCGAACGAGGGCATGAAACTGCTCGCGCCGCTGACGGGCGCTGCGCTGTTCACCCGCTTCGGGGGCCCCTCGGTGGCGGTGCTGGACATGGTGTCGTTCGCCGTGGCGGCGGGGATCTTCGCGCTGCTGCGGGTGCGCGAGGAGAAGCCGGTACGGCAGGCGGCCGGGGACGGACTGCTCGAAGGGGCGCGCCGGGTGTGGGTTCACCGGCGCTGCGGCCGCTGGTCCTCGGCGGTGCGGCGGCGATGGGGCTGGCAGGCCTGAACGGCGCACTGGTCTTCGCCGTGGCGGACACGGTGCTGGACCGCTCCCCCGCGTTCGTCGGCGTGCTGTACGCGGCGCAGGGCGTGGGCTCGGTGCTGAGCGGGCTGCTGGCGGGACCGCTGCTGCGCAGGCTCGGGGAGCGGGGCTTCGCGGCGGCCGGTGTCGCGGTGTTCGCGACGGCGGCCGCGCTGCGGATGCTGCCGTACGACACGGTGGCCCTGGTGTGCAGCGCGGCGATCGGCCTGGGGCTGCCGTGCGTGCTGATCGCGGCGATGACGGCGGTCCAGCGGGAGACGCCGGACACCGTCGTGGGCCGCACGGCGGCGACGGCGAGCACCCTGATGTTCGTCCCGAACGCGGTGACGCTCGCGGTGGGCGCGGGGCTGGTGGCGTTCCTGGACGTCCGCGCCCTGCTCCCCGCGATCGGCGCCCTCGGCCTCCTCACGGCCCTCCTCCTGACCCGCCGCACCCAGGACACCGGTGCGACGTCGTGATCTATGGGCGGGACCGATGGCACTCGGGCGTCGCCAGGTCAGGGCAGCGTCCAGATCTGGGTCGTCACGACGTAGAAGACAACGACCCAGAACACGGTCACCGCGGCCACGACGCCGAGGCCGACGAGGTTGGTCTTCGCCGCCGGTTCGTCCGGGGACGGCCGCAGCCACCGCTTGAGCAGCGGGTTCACGTAGTAGGGCATCGTGAAGAAGCTCATCACGAAGCTCGACAGCAGATTGCCCACCAGCAGCCCGAGCCAGAGCGGCATCCTCAGCGGCGACAGGACGAGCGTCAGCAGCACGACAGTCGGGTACAAGCCCACCCAGACCGCGATGGCGGTTTTGGTCTCCGAAGGCGGCGGCGCTTCCTTGCCGTTCTCTTCGAAGGCGAACCAGCTGCCGAACGAGTTGTCGATCGTGCGCAGTTTGAAGTCGTTGAACTTCTCGCCCTCAGCGAGGACTTCCCGCCGCTCGGTCGACGTCAGCCAGGCATCGAGATGTTCGGCGCTGTCGAATCGGTACAGCGTGGTCCATTCGTCCTGAAGTCCCTCGATCGGTCGGAAGACCTCGGTCCCGCGAAAGCCTTCGAAATTGCTCTCCTCCCGGCTCATGCGGCCCTGCCAGTCGAGAAATTCGTCGACGTGGTCCGGATGGACGCGGTGGGAGACCACAACGGTCACGAGCGGATCCGCCGGCTGCGTGCCACCGCTCACAACCTGCTGGGTAGCGGGACCGTCAAAGTATTTGCGGCCGGCATCGAGAAACCTCTGCCTGGTTGCGCTGTTGATCCACGCTTGCAGATGGGCTATCGAGTCGAATCGGTATACGACAACCCAGTCGGACTGCAGGGGTGTCGGCGGGGAGATCTCGGCGCCGAGGTACCCGGGATAGTCGGCGGCAGCGGCGTTGAGCTCCTCCTGCCACGTTTCGTACTCCTGCTCCAGGCCAGACAGAACCTTCTGGCCGATGATGGCCGTCGCAGCGGCTTCATCGAGCTTTTCTGTGTTCATGTGCTCAAGCCCGTCGGCGACGAATGGTATGCGGTGAGCCGGCTGTAGATCCGTTCCGGCGTCAGGGGCAGCGCACGGCAGCGGACGCCCGTGGCGTCATGGAGCGCGTTGGCCAGCGCGGGGGCTACCGGGTTGATGCAGCATTCCGCCATTCCCTTCGACCGCATGGGCCCAACGGAATCCGACGAGTCCACCAGGAGCACGTCGGTGCGGGGGATGTCGGCGTAGGCGGGGATGCGGTAGTTGCGGAAGTTCGGGTTGACCATGCCACCCTTCGCGTCGACATGGTAGTTCTCGGTCAGCGCGAAGCCGATTCCCTGGGCGACACCGCCTTCGACCTGTCCCCGGACCTGCGCGGGGTTGACGACTACGCCGGCGTCGGTCGCCTGAACGCTGTAAAGGATACGGATCTCACCCGTCACCCGGTGGACGGCGATCCGGAACCCCTGCGTATTGAAGGTGACGCTTCGGGGCGAGCCGTAGGCCTTGCGGGCGGCGGTGAACCGGATTCCGCGCGCTCGGGCCAGTGCGACGAGCTCGGCCAACGACACGCGCTGCTCGCCGCAGACGACGCCCTCGTCGTCCATCGAGCACATCACCACATGGACACCCGTGTGCGCGGCAGCGAATTCCAGGATGCGGTCACGTACCGCATTGGCCGCTCGAAGTACTGCGTTGCCCGCCACAAAAAGCCCAGCACTCGCAAAGGCGCCCGTGTCGAATCCCGTGCGGTCGGTGTCGGACTGCACCAGGCGAATCCGCGACGGCGTCGTGCCCAGCTGGTTGGCCGCGATCTGGACATGGGCGGTCGAGGTACCCTCGCCGAATTCCGCTGTTCCGACGGCCACCTCGTACATGAGGTCGTCACCAAGCGTGACCCAGGCTTCTGAGATGTGTTCGGTCGGGGGCGCGGTCTCGTGCAAGGAACTCGCGACGCCGGCCCCGACGAGCCACTCGGGCCCGGGGGACGGCTCACCGGCTGTACGGGCCATGGCCTCGTCCACGAGATCGATGCACTGCGCGAGCCCGTCCTCGGTGAACGTCACGTCGTCGGGCCCGGCATGCATGGCGACGAGCGGGTCACCCGGTCGCACGATGTTGCGTCGTCGCAGTTCGAGCGGATCGATGTGCAGTGCGCGTGCCAGTTCGTGCATGGCCGATTCCATGGCGAACGCCGGTTGCGTCATCCCATAACCGCGCAGTGCCCCGCTCGGAACGGTGTTCGTATAGACGGAGAAGCCGTCGTACTTCTTGTTGGGGCAGCGGTAGGTCATGACCGCGGCGCCGCCTGCGTACAGCGTTTCGCCGCCGTGGTTGCCGTAGGCGCCGGTGTTCGAGACATTGCGGACGTGGATCGCCGTGAGCGTTCCGTCCGCCTTCGCGCCGAGCTTGACCGTCAATGTCATCGGATGCCGTGGCGAGGCCGTGGTGAACTCCTCCTCTCGGGTGTACTCGAAGCAGACAGGCCGCCCGGTGTCCAGGGTGGCGAGCGCGACCAGATCCTCCGAGATCACTTCCTGTTTGCCGCCGAAGCCACCGCCGACGCGTTTGCAGAACACACGGAGCTGGTCCGGGCGCAGCCCGAACAGATACTCGAGTTTGACTTTCGCGATCGAAGGCGACTGCGAACTGGTGCGGACGTTGAGACGACCGTCCTGCATCCAGGCGATCGAGCCGTGCGTCTCGAGATGCGCGTGCTGCACGCGGGGTGACGAGTACGTGCCTTCGTGGACCACGTCGGCCTCGGCGAACCCTGCGTCGATGTCGCCGATGTGCGAGTGGACCTCGAGCAGGATGTTGCGCACGGGATCGCGGACGAATGGATCGTGCGTATCGTGCAGTTGGGGCGCCCCCTCGGCCATCGCCTCTTCGGGGTCGAATACCGCCGGCATCGACTCGTACTCGACGACGACCCTTCGGCAGCCCTCTTCTGCCGCCCCGACCGTGTCGGCCAGGACCGCGACGACGCGTTGGCCGACGAAACGGACCGTGTTGTCGAGGACGAAGGTGTCGTCCGGATCGACAAGATGGTCGGTGTGGATCGCCGTGGTAAAACGCTTGCGCGGCACATCTTCCCAGGTGTAGACCCGATGCACACCGGGAACCGCGAGTGCCGCTGACTTGTCGATCGAGACGATCCGGGCATGCGCGTGTGGTGAGTGCAGCACTTTGAGGTGCAGCATGCCTTCGATACGGGTGTCCATCGTGAACTCGGCGTGACCGGTTACCACGTCGTTCGCTGCCGGCGCACTGACGCTCGCCCCGACGGCCTTTCCCGGCGCGGCTGTCTCTACGCCGACGACGCCCTTCACGGCATCCTCGATCCCCCGATAGCCGGTGCAGCGGCAGAGGTTGCCCTTCAACGACCGTGGCAGGTCCGCTTTCTGGGCCTCGGTGAACGTCGCCGACGTCATGATCATCCCTGCGGTACAGAAACCGCACTGGAACCCCGGGGCGTCGCGGAACTGCCGCTGCATCGGATGCAGGTCGCCGGGTGATCCGAGGCCCTCGATCGTCGTCACCTCGCGGCCGTCCGCGCGGAAAGCGGGGGTGATGCAGCTGTGTACGGGAATGCCGTCCAACCACACCGTGCACGCGCCGCAATCCCCTGCGTCGCAACCCTTTTTGACGCCGTAGTGGCCGAGCGAGCGGAGGAAGGTGCGCAGGCACTGGCCGGGGTCTGGTTCTTCGTCGAAGATGTTGCCGTTCACGATGCAGGTCATGCCGGACCTCCGGCGATGAGTTCGCGACGAATCTCTTCGGCGAAGTGCTTCGTCAGGTGGCGACGGTGGTCCGGGGTCCCGTTGGGATCGGCGAACCAGACGTCGGCGGGGATGACGTCGATGCTCTCCTGCAGAGTCCGGGCATCGGGCATGGTGTCGAAAGCAATGCGCACGGGCCGTGCGGTGCCGGCTGTGACGGTGAGCAGCAGGTCGCTCGTTCCCGGCGTCTGCGTACCGATGAGGAATACGGTCGAACGGCCGAGGCGGGTCAGCGTGAAGCGGCGGTCCGCGGTGCGTTTGCGCAGGGCGCGCGCCGGAATATCGATGCGCCGCAGGACTTCTCCGGGAGTAAGAATGTTCCGATGGTCTCCGGTCACGAAGTCGAGGGCATCGACAATACGCGTGGACCCGTCAGGGGCCCACAGCTCGTACTTCGCCTCGAGTGCGACCGTCAGCGTGATCATGGGGCCGGCGGGCAGAGACATGCAGATATTGCCGCCGACGGTCGCCGAGTTCCAGACTTTGAACGAGGACAGGAACGCCTCGCAGCTTTTCGCGAAAAGGGAGCCCGCGATCCAATCACCTTGCGGCTCGAAGGCACGCAGGTCGCGGATGGTGCATGTCGCGCCGATTTCGAGGCCCGCGTCGCTGGGGACCAGGGGGTCCCAGCGCAACGCTGTCAGGTCGATCAGGCGGCGCAGGTTCGGCTGTTCGGCGGAGAACAGCCACGTTCCGCCTGCGAGCCAGGCGTCACCTTCTCGCCAGTCCACGCCTGGCCGATCGGGCGGCCGCCGGATGACTTCGGTGATGGTGTTGAGATCCATGGGAACTGATCTCCCTCACGACGGCAATCGTGCGACGGACCGCCTACTGCAATGGATCGACCAGCACGTGGCACCTCTCGCGTTCACTGGGCAAGCTGTGGACATACCTCTTGGATCGCGGGTATGCCGCTCGGTGCACACGCCGGATGTCGACGGGGCACGAGATGCGCTGGGAGCGGCACTACCTCGAGCAGCGGAAACGAAATGTCGGCCGCTGCGGTCGAACTGCTCGAACTCGGACCGGCGGGCGCATCAATTCCATTCGAGGATATCGCAGAACGGGCCGGCCTCGCCAAGTCAGGACCTCGGCGTGAAGGTCGCGCGGCTCGTCCGGCCGGAGGTGGCCGGCACCCTCGCACACGCATCAATGCGAACGTGGGCAGCATTTTCTATCGGGCCGATACCTTCCCGTGCGACCTGATCCGGCAGGAGCGTGGGCGCGTCAGGTGAGGTCGGCCAGGGCGGTGCGGATCGCCGTCAGGTCCGCGTCCGACGCCGGCCCCGCGTGGTACAGGCGCAGTTCGGTCACCCCCGACGCGGCCGCCCTCGCGGCGTCCGCCGCGAGGGTCCCCGGGGAGCCGCCCATCCCCGCGACGACGGCCAGGTTCGCCGCGAGCACGGCGCCGTCCGGCGCGTGGCGCGCGAACGGCTCCAGCAGGCCGGGGCCCTGGGCGCACGGCACCACCACACCGTCCGCCACCGACAGGATGTGCGCCGCGTCGACCCCCGCGTTGGCCCCCGCAGTGGTGCGCCACCGGGTCAGCGTGGACCAGGACCCGGAATCCGGGCGGCGCCGCCGCGCGCACCGCGGCGATCGCGGACTCCTGGAACGTACGGGCCGTGTGTGTACGGAACTCGAGGACGGGCGTGGCCAGTTCGGGGTCGAGAAGGCGCTCGCCTGGCGGCGCCGCACCCCGCCAGACCGGTTCGAGCGCCTGCCGCACGGCCCGGGCCAGTCGGTCCGGCGCGATCCCCCGGTCCGCGTAACCCTGTCGGCAGGACGGGCAGAAGCAGAGCGACATGAGGTACTGCGCCGCGTCCCCGAGCCCCACCCCCGCGATCTTGTCGTGCGCGTGCAGGTGCGCGAGGCCGTACCAGCCGCAGGACTCCAGCTCGGTGCCGCGCGCGCCGGGCCGCGGCGCCGCCTCGGCCGCGAGGGCGACGAGGTGGTCGCGCACGGCGGGCTGCGCGATGCAGGGCGCCCAGGGATAGCGGTCGCCGTGGGCGTTGACGACGGAGGTGTCCGGATGCTCCGCACCGAGGCGGGAGTTGTGCGCCAGGACCACCCAGCTGTGGACGTCGAGGCCGGCGTCCGCGAGGGCGGCCGCCGCCTCGCCGAAGGCGTCGCCCGGCGCCCAGTCCCCGGGCCCATACGGCCGCAGCCCGCGCCCCGCCCAGTACGCCGGGTCCGGCGGGTAGAGCACGGCCGCGTGCGGGGCGGTGACGATCCGGTGACGCGGGTGGCGCGGGGTCAGGGCCCGGGTGGAGTGGTAGGCCGCGGCGAGCGTCACCTGCCGGACGCCGAGGTCCGCGATGCGGTCCGCGGTGTGGGGGTCGCCGGTCACGTCCCAGCGGTAGAGGAACGCGGAGGCCCTCACGCCCGCTCCTCCAGCAGCGCGCGGCCGCGCGCGATCAGCGCCGCGAGCGCGGCGACGTGGTCGGCGGAGGGTTCGGACAGGGGCGGCCGGACCTCGCCGACGGCGAGCCCCTCGAGCCGTACGCCCGCCTTGACGAGCGAGACGGCGTAGCCGCGGCCCTGGTTGCGCAGTTCGACGAGGGGTGCGAAGAAGCCGTCGAGCAGCCGGTTCACGGTCTTGTCGTCGCCGTTCGCCAGGGCCCGGTGGAAGGCGACCGCGATGTCGGGGGCGAAGGCGAAGACGGCGGAGGAGTAGAGGGGGACGCCGATGGCGCGGTAGGCGGGCTCCGTGAGCTCGGCGGTGGGCAGCCCGTTGAAGTACAGAAGTCCCGCTCGGGCACCTCGGCGCGCACCGCGCTCACGATGCGCTGCATCAGGTCGAGGTCGCCGTGGCCGTCCTTGAGGCCGATGATCCGCTCCACTCGGGCGAGTCCGACGACGGTCCGGGGGGTGAAGACGGCGTTGTCGCGCTGGTAGACGATCACGTCGAGGGCGGTCGCGGCGGCGAGCGCGGTGTAGTGGCGCACGAGACCGTCCTGGCCGGCCACGACGAGGTAGGGCGGCATGGCGAGCAGCCCGTCCGCCCCCGCGTCCTCGGCGATGCGCGCGTACCGGACGGCGAGCGCGGTGCCGTATCCCGTGCCGGCGAGGACCGGGACCTCTCCGGCGCTCTCCTCGACGGCCGCCTCGACGCACAGACGGAACTCGTCCGGGGACAGGGCGTGGAACTCCCCGGTGCCGCAGCAGGCGAAGACCGCGGCGGCGCCGGCGTCGCCCGCGTTCCTCGCCGAGGTGACGGCCGGGGACGCCCAGCTGGTCATGGCCCGCTGGACCGGCGCGTACAAGTTCGGCAACGAGCGGGCCGCGCGCAGCCACCCCCGTAACCGGTGACGACGGTAAGGGAACGGTAAAGCGGTCTCGCTCGTTACTCCTGGCATGACAGCTATGACCCCCGGCTCGAACATTCCCCTGGCCACCGCCCGTGTGGCGGTGGACGTCGCCGCCCCGGTGCGGCTCGACGTATCGGGCCTGCTGCTCACCGCCGACGGCAAGGTGCGCTCCGACGACGACTTCATCTTCTACAACCAGCCGCAGGGCCCCGGCGTCACCTACCGCTCCGGCGGGGGCACCGCCCCGGACGCGATCGTCGTGGACACCGCGGCCGTCCCGCCCGGCATCGAGAAGATCGTCGTGGCGGCCAGCCCGGACGCCGCGGGACAGACCTTCCAGGGCATCGAGCCGACCGCGACCCTCCGCAACGCGGACGACGGCAGCGCGATCGCCACCTTCACGCCGCCGCAGCTGGGCGCCGAGACCGCGCTGGTGGTCGTCGAGATCTACCTGCGGAACGGCGCCTGGAAGGCCCGCGCGGTCGGCCAGGGCTATGCGAACGGCCTGGCCGGCATCGCCACCGACTTCGGCGTCTCGGTCGACGAGGAGCCCACGGCCGCCCCGGCCCCCGCGCCGACGCCCGCTCCCGCTCCGGCCCCCGCCGCGCCTCCCACGCCCGCCCCCGCGGCTCCCGACCCGCGCATCGCCGCCGCCGCACCGCCGCCGGCAGCGCCGCCCGCCCCCGCCGCACCGGCCGCCACCGGGAAGATCAACCTCGACAAGGGCCGCGTCAGCCTGCAGAAGAACCAGACCGTCTCCCTGGTCAAGGGCGGCCGCCCGCTGCTCTCGCAGGTGAAGATGGGCCTCGGCTGGGAGCCGGCGTTCCGCGGCAAGGACATCGACCTCGACGCCTCGGTCATCGCCTACGGCCCCAGCCGCAACCACCTGGACAGCTGCTACTTCGGCAAGCTGTCCATCCTGGGCGGCTCCATCAAGCACTCCGGCGACAATCTGACCGGCGAGGGCGCGGGGGACGACGAGGTCATCGTCGTCGACCTCGGCCGGCTGCCCGCCGACGCGACGGGCCTCGTCTTCACGGTGAACTCCTTCTCCGGGCAGAAGTTCACCGAGGTCGCCAAGGCCTACTGCCGTCTGATCGACGCCGCCACCGGGGAGGAGCTGGTCCGCTTCGACCTCACGAGCGCCGAGCCGCAGACCGGCGTGATGATGGCCAAGCTGATCAAGCAGTTCTCCGGGGAGTGGGAGATGACCGCGATGGGCGACTTCGTGAAGTCGCGCACGGTGCGCGGCATGGTCAAGCCGGCGGCACAGGCTCTGTGACGCCCGCACCACCGGGGGCGTCCTCGCGGCGTCCCCGGTGGCCGCTCACCTCCAGGGCCAGTCGGCCGACATCCCCTGTTCGATGAGGGGCACCATCCGGAAGGCGGCATCGGTCAGCCCGCCGAAGGTGTGCCGGTTGGCGCCGCCCGAGGGACCGTGGCCCACCTGGTAGCCCGCCAGGTTCCAGGTGTAGACGGGGACGCGGGCGGGGACCTGGCCGGTGGGATCGCCGCAGTGGTGGTACGCGGCCTGCTCGTCGGTGACGATCAGTACCCGGTCGTGGCTCCGGTAGTGCGCCCGCACGGCTGCGGTGGTGCTGGTGCCGCCGAGCATGCCGAAACGCTCCAGCACCTTCAGCACCGACTCCCCCTTCGTGTACGCCACCGGGGTGTGGCCCGTGCCGAACTGGACGAGGTCCGCCTTCTCGGCGCGCATCGCGACGGCCGTGCCGAAGATCGCCGCCGCGTCGGCGCGGTTGAGCTCCGAGCGGTCGGACAGCGGCGACCACATCGACCCCGAGCGGTCGACGAGCACCAGCGTCCGCCCCGGCAGCGCGGGCACGTTCGCCAGCGAGTGTCCGAGGGCCACCTCCAGCGGGTACGCCCAGCGGAGCGACGGGGCGTGCTGGTACGCGGCGAGGTAGCGGAAGGGGAACTGCCGTGACGCGGCGACCGCTTCGGGGTCCGAGATCCGCGCCGCGACCTGTGCGGCCACTTCGTCCGAGACACCGGCCTCGTCGAAGTTCCGGAGGTTGCGGACCAGGGCCATCGGCCCCATGGAGGGGATGACGGCCTCCCAGGCCGCCGCGTCCATCGGCCCCTGGAGCCAGCCCGCCAGCGCTTCCCACGTCATGCCCGCCGCGGCCAGGCGCTCGGCACCACCGGGCGCGACGACGGCGGCCCGCCGCTCCCCAACGGGCAGCTCCATCAGCTCACGGTGCGCCGTGAGCACCCGCAGTGAGGCGGGCGGCTCGGCGCGGTCGGCGTGGTGCCTGCGGTCGAGCGCGTACCGGAACAGGTCGCCCTGCCAGGGCTTCGCGGGATCCGGCGAGGCGTGCACCAGATTGAGCACGTCACCGAAGCGGTACCCCTTGCTCGCGGTGTCGTACTTGAGCAGCGACCGCGCTCCGTACAGCCGCCGCACGGCGTCCGCGACACCGCGCTTGACGGGCTTGGGCACGGTGCGGCCGTACCGCGACGTCCAGTACGCGAGCAGTTCGCCGGGCTCGTCGGCGCGCTGCAGCACGGAGTCGACGACCCGGCGGTTGTACCCGCCCCGGGTGGCGCCCGCCGCGAGTCGCGCGTGCACGAACTCGGCGGCGCCCACGATCGACGCGGTCCGCATGTGGGCGCGGCTCCGCAGCCAGCCGAGCAGCTCGGCGGTCCACTGCGGGTCCTCGACGGCGAGCCTGCGCACGAGCGCGGCGAACCGGTCGTCGCGGTCGCCGGCCGCCTCGTAAAAGGTCCGCTGGCCCACGAAGTCGGCCAGCGCGAGCAGATAGAGCTCGGAGTGCGGGTCCCGCTGGAACCCGGCGGCTCCCTCGTACGTGCGAAGGACGGGAAACGCGGCCGGGGCGGGCCGACTGGAGCGCACGTGGGAATGCGGTGCGGGTTCCTCGTCCAGATAGAGAACGCGGCCGCCGGGGCCGACGTAGGAATACGGTGCGGCCTCCGTGCGGGCCGCGGCGCTGTTGAAGCGAGTGATAGGAAATCCCCCCGAATTTCCGGAGATGCACACCGGGCGCACGGGAAACGGGCGCCTCACGAAACTGCGCCTCCCGAGATCCAGGATGGCAGCGGCGTCTTTTTGTCAGAGGAAGTAGCCGCGGCCGGCGCACCGGGAGGTGCAGTTCGTGGTGACGACTCTAGAAAACGGGATGCCGGGCGCGCCACGTATTTTCCGGCGCGCCCTGGAGGGGCGGTCAGTGCCGGTCCGGCTGCCGCTTCCAGGGGCCGGTGACGGCGAACATGATGCCGGGGGTCTGGATGCTCGCGTACAGGGTGCGGCCGTCGGGCGAGAAGACGACACCGGCGAACTCGCTGTAGTCCGGGTCCTCCTGGGTGCCCACGTTCAGCTCGTTGCGCGCGATCGGGTACGTGCGGCCGCTGTCGGTGGCGCCGAACAGGTGCTGCACGCCCTCGCCGTCCTCGGCGATGATCAGGCCGCCGTACGGGGACACCGTGATGTTGTCCGGGCCGTCGAAGGCGCCGTCCTGCGACGGGTCGGGTTTGACACCGAGCAGTACCTTCAGGGTCAGCGTCCGCCGGCGCGGGTCGTAGAACCAGACCTGGCCGTCGTGCTGGGCGGGGCTTTCCTCGCGGGCGTACGAGGAGACCACGTAGACGCCGCTGTCGCCCCACCACATGCCTTCGAGCTTGCGGCCCCGGGTGATCTCGCCGTCCCTGAACTGCTTGCGCACGGAGACGGTCCGGGCGTCACGGTCGGGGACCTCGGCCCAGTCGACGCCGTAGACCGTGCCGATCTTCGTGGCGCGGGACAGGTCGTCCACGAACCGCCCGCCCGAGTCGAAGCACTTGGCGGCCTGGAGCACGCCCGCGTCGTCGGCGAGGGTGCGCAGCTGCCCGCGTCCGTGCTGGAAGCCGTGCGGCGGAACCCAGCGGTAGAGCAGGCCGTTGGGGCCCGAGGCGTCCTCGGTGAGGTACAGGTGGGCGCGCTTGGGGTCGACGACGACGGCCTCATGGGCGAAACGGCCGAGCGCCTTGACGGGCTCGGGCGCCCGGTTGGCGCGGCGGTCGTAGGGGTCGACCTCGAAGACGTAGCCGTGGTCCTTGGTCATGCCGTTCCGGCCGGCCCGGTCCTCGGTCTCCTCGCAGGTGAGCCACGTGCCCCAGGGGGTCGTACCGCCGGCGCAGTTCTGCGCGGTGCCGGAGACGCCGACCCACTGGGCGACCTCGCCGCCGCGGTGGCTCTCGACGACCGTGCAACCGCCGGGCGCGGCCGGGTCGTAGACGAGGCCCTCGGCGAGCGGAACGGGGTGCGCGATCCTGCTGCGGTCGCCCCTGAGCTCATGGTTCACGACGAGCAGGGTCGAACCGCGGGGCCCCTCGAACGTCGCCGTCCCGTCATGCTTGCCGGGCGTGAACTCGCCGGAATCCAGGCGCGTGACGCCGGTGCGGGTGAGGATGCGGTACGAGAATCCCGCGGGCAGCGAGAGGATGCCGTCGGGGTCGGGCACCAGGGGGCCGTAGCCGGGCTCCCGGTCCAGTTCCTCGCCCGCGTCCGCGAGCGCTCCGGGCGCGGTGGCGAGCGCCCCGACGGCTCCGGCGAGGGCTACGCCTGCGGAGTGTCTGGTGAATTCCCTGCGGCTGAGCGGCATGAAGGTCTCCTGGGTGGCCACGCATCGATCGGACGTGCGCCACGATGACGCGCGCGCCTGAACACGTCCTGAACGCCACCCGACACCGGCGCCCCTGTCCGGGGGCTGCCGCCCCGCCCCCGGCTGCGGCAGCTCCGCGCCGGGGGTGCTTTCCCCACCCCGCCCTTCCCGAAACCGGGGCTGCGCCCCAGACCCCTGCGGCGCGCGGGCGCCACTCCCGGACACGGCCGCTTCGCGCCGCGTGCCCGGAGACGGGCCCGCGGCCGCCGTCCCCGCGGGGACCACCGGCTTCCGCCATCGCCTCCACCGGCGGGGGCGGGGCAGATGCCGCAACGTCCGGTACCCGCACGGACGTCCCCGAGGGCCGGGAGGCCCAAATGTCAGTGGGCCGAGCGGGACTTGAAGGCCGCCTTGCGGGCGTCCTTCGCCACCCGCTTGTCGCCGTGCAGCCTGCCCATCGCCTCCAGCACGTCCGCCGTCCGCGGATGCTCCACCCGCCACGCCGCATCGAAGAACCCGCTGTGCTGGCCGACCAGGCCCTCCACCAGGCCTTGGAGTTCCTCGACCTCGCCGTCCGCGTCCAGTTGCGCCGCGATGGTGTCGATCGCGAGCCAGAAGATCATCGACTCCGGCGGCGGCGGCACGTCGGACGCGCCGCGCTCCGCGAGCCACACCCGGGCCAGGCCGCCGAGTTCGGCGTCGTCGAGGACCGCGCGGACCTCCGGTTCGGCGTGCGGGCCGACCAGCGTGAGGGCCTGCTGACAGTGGAGGCGGCGCAGCGGTGCCCCGCCGTCGGCACCGCGGGCCGCGGCCAGCAGGTCGCGGGCGGCCGCGGCCGGTGCGCGCCGGGCCAGCCACTGCTCGGTCTCGGCGCGCGCGGCGGGCTCGGGGAAGTGCGTGAGCCGGTCGAGCAGGACCTCCGCGCCCTTGTCCGCGAGTTCCCCCACGGCGGGTGCGTCGACGCCCGCCTCCAGCATCCGGGCCCGGATACCGTACAGGCCGAGCGGGGTGAGCCTGACCATCCCGTACCGGGAGACGTCCTCGTCGTCGGCCGCGGTCTGGGTCGCCGCGTCCTCGGTCTCCTCCGCCATCAGCGCCTCGTCGACCGGCCGGTACTCGACGAGCCCGATGGGCTCCAGCAGACGGAACTGGTCGTCGAGGCGCATCATCGCCTCGGAGACCTGCTCCAGCACGTCGTCCGTCGGTTCCCCCATGTCCTCGGGCACGATCATCGACGCCGCGAGCACGGGCAGCGGGACCGGATGGTCACCGGCGCCGCCGTCGGAGACGGTCAGCAGGTACAGGTTGCCGAGGACGCCTTCCAGGAACTCGGCCTCCGCCTCCGGGTCCCAGCCGAGCGCCTCGAAGTCGACTCCGCCGTCCGCCCCGACGACGTCGGCGATGTCGTCGAAGAAGGGCGCGCTCGCGTCGGCGAGGACGACGTCCAGGGCGTCCAGCCACAGGCCGAGTACGTCCTGCGGCGAACCCCCGGTGACCAGCGCCAGGTTGGCCCCGGCGCCCGCGCCGCCCGCGACGTCGTCATCGGCGACGTCGCCGCCGGTCACGTCACCGGCACCAGCGGCGGCGTCATCGGCGGCGTCGTCGGCGTCCTCGACCTCGACGAGCCCGGTGTCGACGGCCACGCGCCACGCCTCGCTCGCGCACGCGGCCCCTTCCTCGTCCCCGGCGAGGCCCAACACGGCGGCCGCGTCGGGCAGTTGCTCGTCGACGAGCTCGCCGCCGGCGCCGACCCGCGTCCCCGGTCCCGCCCAACGGGCGAGCCTGACGGCCCGCGCGAGCAGCGGGGCGCCGAGCGCGGCCCGAGCCAGCTCCGCGTCCGAGTGCAGTCGGACCGGCGGAAGGGTGGGGCGGTCTTCGGGCATGTGCTGGTTCTCCTCCGCGGCGTACGGGATCCGGGGCAGGCTCACGGGCCCCCGGACGTAAGGGACCCGGACGCAGGGGGACCCGGGCGGTGCCAGCGTAGACGCATTCGAGGAGGTTTCGCGGCGCACTGGGAAGAGGCCACCTCCAGGGGTGCCTGTGGGGCACATGGTGCGACTGGGACGCCCCCGGCCGTGGAAAGCCGTCACGCCGCCGTGTTCACCCACGCGCCCACCCCCGTACATCCGGCGACTCTTGACAACTGCCCTGTCGAGCCAAGAGATTGACGCGCGTAGAACACGCAGGACCCCGCCGGCGCCGCCGGCACCCCTCATCCCTCACACCTCCGGAGAAACCCCGATGCCTTCCCCCGTCGTACCGAGAACGCCCGCCGTCGCCGCTGTCGTCGCCGCCGCGCTGGCCGCCGGCCTGCTCGCCGGTTCCACCGGCGCCACCGCGGCCGAGACCGCCCCGGTGCGGATCCACGACATCCAGGGCACCACCCGGACGTCCCCGCTCGTGGGGCGCCAGGTCACCGATGTGCCGGGCATCGTCACGGGCGTTCGGACGTACGGCTCCCGGGGCTTCTGGTTCCAGGACCCGCAGGCCGACGACAACGACGCCACCAGCGAGGGCGTCTTCGTCTACACCGGCTCCGTCCCGACCGTCGCCGTCGGCGACCAGGTGCTGGTCTCCGGCACGGTCGGCGAGTACATACCGGGCGGCACCAACTCGGGCAACCAGTCGCTGACGCAGATAGCCAGGCCGGCCGTCACGGTGGTCTCGCGGGGCAACGAAATCCCCGCGCCCGTCACGGTCTCGGCCTGGTCCGTCCCCGGCGCGTACGCCCCCGACGGCGACCCGGGGGCCGGCAACAGCATCAACGCCCTTCCCCTGCGGCCGCGTACGTACGCCCTGGACTACTACGAGTCGCTGGAGGGCGCCAACGTCCGCATCGGCACGTCCCGCGTGGTCGGCGCCACCGACCCGTACGCGGAGCTGTGGGTGACGGTCAAGCCGTACGAGAACGACAACCGCCGCGGCGGCACGGTCTACGGCTCGTACACCTCACAGAACACCGGGCGCCTGCAGATCCAGTCGCTGACACCCCTCGCCGAGAAGCCGTTCCCCAAGGCGAACGTCGGTGACGTGCTCGCCGGCACGACCGAGGGCCCGCTGGACTTCAACCAGTTCGGCGGCTACACCCTGACCGCCCGCACCCTGGGGACGGTGACGGACCGCGGCCTCGAGCGCGAGAGCACGCGCCCGCAGCGGAACGGCGAACTGGCGGTGGCCACGTACAACGTGGAGAACCTGGACCCGTCGGACCCGCAGTCCAAGTTCGACGCGCTGGCGAAGGCCGTCGTCGAGAACCTCTCGTCGCCCGACATCCTCGCGCTGGAGGAGATCCAGGACGACAACGGCGCGAAGAACGACGGCACGGTCGCGGCCGGGCAGACGCTGAAGAAGTTCACGGACGCGATCGTCGCGGCCGGCGGTCCGGCGTACGCGTGGCGGTCCGTGGACCCGCAGAACAACAAGGACGGCGGCGAGCCCGGCGGCAACATCCGTCAGGTCTTCCTGTTCAACCCGGACCGGGTCTCCTTCACCGACCGCGCGGGCGGCGACGCCACGACGGCGACCGGTGTCGTGCGCGAGCACGGCCGGGCGGCCCTGACGCTCTCGCCCGGACGCGTCGACCCGGCGAACTCCGCCTGGGAGAACAGCCGCAAGCCGCTGGCCGGCGAGTTCACCTTCCGCGGCCGCACGGTCTTCCTAATCGCCAACCACTTCGGCTCCAAGGGCGGCGACGAGGGCCTGACCTCGCACCACCAGCCGCCGAATCGTCCTTCCGAGGCCAAGCGCCTCCTCCAGGCGCAGTCGGTCAACGCCTTCGTCAAGGACATCCTCAAGGCCGACCGCAGGGCCGACGTCGTGGTCCTCGGCGACATCAACGACTTCGAGTTCTCGGCGACGACGAAGGCCCTGACGGACGACGGAGCCCTGTACCCGGCCATCACGTCCCTGCCGCGCTCGGAGCGCTACTCGTACGTCTTCCAGGGCAACAGCCAGGTCCTCGACCAGATCCTGACGAGCCCCTCGATCGACGACTTCTCCTACGACAGCGTGCACATCAACGCGGAGTTCGCGGAGCAGAACAGCGACCACGACCCGCAGGTGCTGCGCTTCCGCCCGTAAGGAGCAGCCGCCGGTGTGCGGGCCCCGCGGCCCGCGCACCGGCCGGCACCGCTGTGACCAGGCGCTCCGGGGACCTCTCAGCGCTGCTTCACTTTCACACGAAGCAGATGTAACTGGAGCTTTACCGGCCCTGCGGCCACACTGCGGACATGTCATCCTCCCGCCCTTTCGGCCGCGCCCTGTGCGCCATGGTCACGCCCTTCACCGACGACGGCGCCCTGGATCTCGACGGCGCACGGAAGCTCGCCGCCCGGCTGGTCGACGACGGCTGCGACGGACTGGTGCTCTCCGGCACCACCGGTGAGTCCCCCACGACGTCCGACGCCGAGAAGGCGGCCCTGGTGCGGGCGGTGACCGAGGAGGTCGGCGACCGGGCCGCGATCGTC
The DNA here is from genome assembly GCF_053591895.1 of Streptomyces sp. NPDC002867. Lineage (NCBI taxonomy): Bacteria > Bacillati > Actinomycetota > Actinomycetes > Kitasatosporales > Streptomycetaceae > Streptomyces > Streptomyces sp. NPDC002867. The sequence goes on from NZ_JBSFUR010000011.1 coordinate 101,035, forward strand.
GCGGGCGTCGGCACCGCGGACACCCGCCACACCGTGGAACTGGCACGCGAGGCCGAGCGGGCGGGCGCCGACGGGCTGCTCGTGACCGCCCCCTACTACAGCCGCCCGCCCCAGCCGGCGATCGAGGCGCACTTCCGCCGGGTGGCCGACGCCGTCGGTGTTCCGCTGATGCTGTACGACATCCCCGGCCGCACGGGCGTGCGCATCGAGCCGGAGACGATGCTGCGGCTGGCGGACCACCCCCGCGTCGCGGCGGTGAAGGACTGCGCGTACGACCTGCTGGGCAGCACCAAGGTCATCGCCGGCAGCGGGCTCGCGTACTACTCGGGCTGCGAGGAGACGAACCTGCCGCTGTACGCGGTGGGCGGCGCCGGATTCGTCTCGACGGTGGCCAACGTCGCCGCGCCCCATCTGCGCGCGGTCCTCGACGCCTACGACGCCGGGGACACCGCCCGGGCCGCCCGGCTCAACCAGCTCGCCCTGCCGCTCTCGGAGTCGATGATGGCCTCGGGGCTGCCGGGCACGGTGACCGCCAAGGCGCTGCTCGGCGCGCTCGGCCGGCCGGCCGGGCCGGTCCGTGAACCGCTGCAGCCCGCCGGCCGCGAGGCGACCGACGGGCTGCTGGAGGCGTACCGGCGGCTGGAGCGCGCGGCCGGTCAGCCGACTGCGTAGATGCCGCCGAGCACGGCGACGTCTTCGAGCACGTCCTCGAGGAGGAACCGCGAAGATCAGTTGTGGCTGTGGAGCACCTCGTTGAGGCCGCCCCAGACCGCGTTGTTCGGGCGGGCCTCGACGGTGCCGGTGACCGAGTTGCGGCGGAAGAGGATGTTCGACGCGCCGGACAGTTCCCGGGCCTTGACGATCTGGCCGTCGGGCATCGTGACGCGCGTGCCGGCCGTGACGTACAGGCCGGCCTCGACGACGCACTCGTCGCCGAGCGCGATGCCGACGCCCGCCTCGGCGCCGATCAGGCAGCGCTCACCGACAGAGATGATGACGTTGCCACCACCGGACAGGGTGCCCATGGTGGAGGCGCCGCCGCCGATGTCGGAACCGTCGCCGATGACGACGCCCGCGGAGATACGGCCCTCGACCATCGAGGTGCCGAGGGTGCCGGAGTTGAAGTTGACGAAGCCCTCGTGCATGACGGTGGTGCCCTCGGCGAGGTGCGCGCCGAGCCGGACCCGGTCGGCGTCGGCGATCCGCACGCCCTTGGGAGCCACGTAGTCGGTCATCCGCGGGAACTTGTCGATCGAGGTCACCTGGAGGTGCAGCCCCTCGGCGCGGGCGTTGAGGCGCACGGTCTCGAGCTGGTCGACCGCGACGGGGCCGAGGCTGGTCCAGGCGACGTTCGCGAGCAGCCCGAAGAGGCCCTCCAGGCTCTGACCGTGCGGCTTGACCAGCCGGTGGGAGAGCAGGTGGAGGCGCAGGTACGCGTCGTGGGCGTCCAGCGGCTTGTCGTCGAGCGAGGCGATGACCGTGCGGACGGCGACGACCTCGACCCCGCGGCGGGCGTCCGGGCCGATGGCCCGCGCGGCGCCGTCGCCGAGGAGCTCCACGGCACGCTCGGCGGTCAGCCGCTCGGTGCCGGCGGGGCCGGGCTCGGTGCCGGCGGGGCCGGGCTCGGCGGTGAGCTCGGGGGCGGGGTACCAGGTGTCGAGGACGACGCCCTCGGCGGTGACGGTGGCCAGGCCTGCGGCCACGGCGCCGGTGGTGCGCTGAGCAGTGGTGCTGTCGGACGAGTCAGTCATGACAGGAAACCTAACCGGCCGGGGCCCGCATCGGCGAACCGGTCTCAGGTGCCGGGCGTCCGCGTCGCGCGGAACGGCACGGGGAAGAGGGGTGACACGACGCTCGGGGGCGGAGTCCGTCACTCCGGCGGCCCCGGCTACCTTGTTCGTCCGGACGGCCGCCGCGGCGGCCGTCCCGCCGTCGTCTGACATGGGGGGACTTCAATGGCTTACGGAAACACGCCTTATCCGGGGGGCAACACGCCTTATCCGGGGCCGCCCGCGTGGGGCGCCTGGGCACCGCCGCCGCCCAAGCCGGGGGTGATACCACTCGGGCCGCTCGGCCTCGGCGAGATCCTCGGCGGGGCGTTCGCCACGATCGGCCGGCACTGGAAGCAACTGCTCGGCTTCGCGCTCGCCGTCTACGGCGCGGCCCTTGCGGTGTTCGGCGGGGCGCTCGCGCTCGCCTACCTGTCGATGAAGGAGGAGCTGCACCGGCTGCTGGACTGGTCCGGGGAGAGCGCGCCGGGCAGCGACCAGGTCGTGCCGCTGGTGGCGACCTTCGCGGTCGTGTACGTCCTCGGCATCGTCGTGCTGCTGGTGGCCAACGCCGTCGTCTACGCCTCCTGCCCCGCGGTCCTGCAGGACGCGGTGCTCGGGCGCCCGTCGGGCATCGGGGTCATCTGGAGCCGGGTGCGGCCGCGCGTGGGGGCGGTGCTCGGCACCGTCGTGATCACCGCGCTGATCGCCGCGGTCCCGCTGGTGCTGATGACCCTGGCCTTCATCGGCATGATCGTGACGATGATCGCGCTGGCCGTCGACGGCTCGGGCGAGTGGGGCTGGCTGATCCTGGTCGGCTTCCTCGGCATGCTGGCCACCGGGCCCGTGGCGATCTGGCTGTGGGTGCGGTTCAGCTTCGCGCCGGCCGTCGCCGTCTTCGAGGGGCAGGGCACCATCGGCGCGATGGCGCGCTCGGCGCAGCTGGTGCGGGGCGCGTGGTGGCGGGTGTTCGGCATCTCGCTCCTGGCCTTCGTGATGGCGGCCGCGGCGAGCTACCTCATCCAGCTGGTGTTCCAGCTGCTGAGCCTGATCCCCACCGGACCGGCCTCCCTGTCGGACGGGGCGGCCAACGGCGGTGTGGCCGTCACGATCGTGCTCACGACGATGGTGTTCGGACTGCTGACCACGCTGGTGGGCCAGATCCTCACCTCGGCCTTCCCGCAACTGGTCGTCGCTCTGCTCTACGTCGACCAGCGCATCCGCAAGGAGAACCTGGCACCCACGCTCGCCGAGGCCGCCGGGCTGCCGCCGCAGCAGCCGCCGGCCGCGTACGGGGCCTGAGACGCCGGAGCCCCGCGGCCCGGGAGCCGGGCCGCGGGGCTCCGCGCAGCGTGCGCGCTCACAGGAACTGCATGCCGTATCCCGTGCAGGTGGGCCGGAAGTCGTCGGGCCCGTCGGCCAGGGCGTTCACGGTCATCTGGAGCGTCGGGTCGTCGTCGAACAGCCCCATGTGGCCGGCCCTGTCGTCGGGGCACATGTCCTGCAGGACGATGTTGTTCACGTTCTTGCCGGTCAGGGCCTGGGTGGCGTACGGGGTGACGACCTTCTCGTACCTGGTCATGATGACGGTGTACTCGGGTCCGTCCGGCACCCGGTCACCGTCGGCCCACATCTGTCTGGTGTAGTCGCTGGTGCGGGTCTGCTCGACGACGCCGGGGAACCGTGCCGTGTTCGACAGGCCGGTGCCGAAGCCCATGAGGTTCAGCTTCTCGCCGAGGTCCACGATGCCGTTGAGGTCGGTGCCGTGGGAGCTGGGGGCCCAGCCGACATAGTCGCCGACCTTCTTCGCGCCGCCCATCTTCTTCATCCACCACATCGGCACGCTGCCGCCGAGCGAGTGGCCGACGATGTCGACTTTCCCGGCACCGGTCGCCTGCTGGACCCGCGTCACGAAGGCGTCCAGCTGCGCGGCCGAATCGCGGTTGGAGCCGAGCCCGCCGACGCGCTGGAAGGACAGCGGGGTGAAGCCGTAGTTCATGGCGTAGACGCAGTAGCCGTTGTTCTTCAGGCGCGGGGCGGCCTTCACGAAGTTGGCGCCGATGTTGAAGAAGGTGCCCGGCAGGAGGATCACCGGCTCGGGATGCTCGGCGCCGGGCCTGCACGACCAGTCGTTGGCGCCCGGCACGGCCCCCGGGGAGACCGCGTAGTTCCACAGCGCCTGCGGGACGCCGCCCTCGCGCAGCGGTTTCTCCTCGGCCGCCTGCGCCGGGGCGGCGGCGCAGGTGACGACGGCGGCCGCGGACACGGCGGCTGTGGCCAGTGCGGCGCGCAGGCGACGGGCGGACCACTCGATCCCTGACATCGGTTGCTCCTGTGGGGGGTCGATCAGCCCGTCCCGGGGCTGATGTCGGCGGAGTCGTACGGGGCACGGGGATGCCCGGGAGCAGCCTGCCGCGACTTGGGCGCGCCCGGTCCCGGGCGGCGTCCAAACAATCCGCCGGGGGCTTGTGAGCCGTCACAACACCCTCCCGGGGTACTCGCCCCTCGCCCGCGCGTCGGCATTGACACCCCGCGTGTCCTGCGGCGACCTTTATTACCGGTAAGTAAGGTCAGCAGCGTCGACAGGTCGCCACCGTGGACAGTGAGGGGTACGTGACCATGGACCGTGAGGCGTACGTGCCGCTCGCCTTCGGCGGGGTTCCGGTGCACCAGCGCCTGGCCGGATCGGTGGACGAGCTGGCCGCCCGTGTTCTCGCACGCCTCGTCGACCATGTGCCCGTCTACGGCACACTGCCGGCCGAGCAGTTGCGCAGTGAGACCCAGCGGGTCATCTGCCAGGGCATACGCGCCTTCATCGGCGTCCTGCGCACCGGCGAACTGCCGGACGAGACGCAGTTGCAGGTCCTGCGGCAGTCCGCCGCCAAGCGGGCCGAGGAGGGCGTTCCGGTGGAGGCGGTGATCAGCGCCTACCACGTGGGGGCGCAGGAGTGCCTGGAGCGGATGTCGGCGCACGCGACGCCCGAGGACCTGTCGCAGGTGAGGACCGCGAACCAGCTGGTGCTGCGGTTCCTGGAGCGGATGACGGCCAACGTGGTGGCGGGTTACTTCGCGGAGCGCCAGGCGGCCGCGGGCGAGGAACAGTCGGCCCGGCAGGCGATGCTCACGGCGCTCGTCGACGGGGAGGACGTACGGGTGACGGCCGCCCGCTGGGGCATCGGGCTCCCCGCCTGCTATCTGGTCCTGGCCCTGGCCGTGGGCACCCACCCCGACGAGCGGGCCCCGGGGGTCAGTCCCGTGATCGCCAGGCAGCGGAAGCTGCGGCGGCTGCGGGTGGAGCTGGAACGCCACGCCGAGGGCCAGGTGCTGTCGGCCCTCACCGGCGACGGCGGGCTCGCGCTCATCCCGTACGACACGGACGCCGCGCTGCTGGCCGACCGGGACTGGAACCGGCTGGCCACCGCGGTGTCGCACATGAGCCGCGTGGCCGGGGTCGACATCGTGGCCGGCGCTGCGGCGGCCGCCCCGGAGGGCGTGGGGGCGGCGGTCCGGCTGGCGGAGGAGGTGCGGCGGGTGGCGGTGTCGGCAGGCCGGGGACCGGGTGTCCACCGGCTCGGGGACGTGCTGCTGGAGTACCAGCTGATGCAGCCGGGCCCGGCCCGCGACGCCCTGGCCGAACTGATGCGCCCGCTCGCCGGCCGCCCCGAACTCCTCGGCACGCTGCGCGAGTTCCTGGACAGCGGACTCAGCCGCCAGCTGACCGCCGAGCGGCTGCGCGTGCACCCGAACACGGTGGACTACCGGCTGCGCCGCGCGGCGGAGGCGACCGGGCTGGACGCCACGTCGGGCGCCGACATCATGCGGGTGCGCGCGGCGCTGAGCGCCCACGACGCGCTGAGCGCCCGGCCGGGAGCGGCGGACGGCGCCGCGGACGGCGGCACCGAGGCGCGATGACGTGACGCCCTGGCGTCAGTCGAGCAGGGTCTTCTTCGGCCGCAGCACGCAGAACTCGTTGCCCTCGGGGTCGGTGAGGACCACCCACGTGACGTCGTCCCCCTGCCCGACGTCCGCACGCCGCGCCCCGAGCGCGATGATCCTCTCGACCTCGGCAGCCTGGTCGTCGGGGGTGAGGTCGATGTGCAGCCGGTTCTTGACGGTCTTGGTCTCGGGCACGGTGAGGAACACGATGCCCGGCAGCGCGCTCGGGTCGGCCCCGATGACGATCTCCTCGGGATCCTCGTAGAGGATCTGCCAGTCGAGGACCCGCGTCCAGAACCGGGCGAGCGCGGCGGCGTCATGACAGTCGATCGCGATCTGGTACAGAGAAACGGCCATGCCCGCCAGTCTGCCTGGCGGGCATGGCCGTTCCCGGGAGATCGCCCGGATCAGACGTTGAAGCCGAGCGCGCGCAGCTGCTCGCGGCCGTCGTCCGTGATCTTGTCCGGACCCCACGGCGGCATCCAGACCCAGTTGATCTTCAGCTCGCTGACGATGCCGTCCGTCGCGGCCTTCGCCTGGTCCTCGATGACGTCCGTCAGCGGACAGGCCGCCGACGTCAGCGTCATGTCGAGGGTCGCGACATTGGAGTCGTCGATGTGGATGCCGTAGATCAGGCCCAGGTTGACGACGTCGATGCCCAGCTCGGGGTCGACGACGTCGTACAGCGCCTCGCGGATCTCTTCCTCGGAGGCAGGCTTCAGCGCCGCCCCAGCGTTCTCGGTCATGCCGTCTTCCTCTCGGCGTCGGTGCCGTCGCCCAGCGCCTGGGCGGTCGCGTCCTTCCACGCCATCCAGCTCAGCAGCGCGCACTTCACGCGAGCCGGGTACTTGGAGACACCGGCGAACGCGACCGCGTCCTCCAGCACCTCCTCCATCGCGTCGTCCGGCTCGATCTGGCCCTTGGACTGCATCAGCTCCAGGAAGGTGCCCTGGATCTTCTGCGCCTCGGCGAGCTCCTTGCCGACGAGGAGCTCGTTCAGCACGGAGGCGGAGGCCTGGCTGATGGAACAGCCCTGGCCCTCGTACGACACGTCCGCGATGCGCGACCCGTCGTACTTCACCCGCAGCGTGATCTCGTCACCGCAGGTGGGGTTGACGTGGTGCACCTCGGCGTCACCGTCCCGCAAGCCCCGGCCGTGCGGGTGCTTGTAGTGGTCCAGGATGACGTCCTGGTACATCGAATCCAGCTTCACGACCAACCCCTACCCGAAGAAGTTCCGTACGTGCTCCAGGCCGTCGACCAGGGCGTCGACCTCGGCCGGCGTGGAGTACAGATAGAACGACGCCCGCGTGGTCGCAGGAATTCCGTACCGCAGGCAGACCGGCCGCGCGCAGTGGTGGCCGACCCGGACCGCGATGCCCTGCTCGTCCAGGACCTGGCCCACGTCGTGCGGGTGGATGTCACCGAGCGTGAACGAGATCGCGGCGCCGCGGTCCTCGGCCGTGGTCGGGCCGATGATCCGGAGATCGGGCACCTCCAGGAGCCGCTTCACCGCGTACTCGGTGAGCACGTGCTCGTGCTGGGCGATCTTGTCCATGCCGATCGAGGTGAGGTAGTCCACGGCCGCGCCGAGGCCGACGGCCTGCGCGATCGGGGGCGTACCCGCCTCGAACTTGTGCGGCGCGGGAGCGTACGTGGACGAGTGCATCGAGACGGTCTCGATCATCTCGCCGCCGCCGAGGAACGGCGGCAGGTCCTCCAGCAGCTCCTGCCGGCCCCACAGCACACCGATGCCGGTCGGACCGCACATCTTGTGGCCGGTGAAGGCCACGAAGTCGGCCTGCAGCGCCTGCACGTCCAGCACCATGTGCGGGGCGGCCTGCGAGGCGTCGATCAGGACCAGCGCGCCGACCTCCTGGGCGCGGCGGACGATCGCCTCGACCGGGTTGAACGTGCCCAGGATGTTGGAGACCAGCACGAAGGAGACGATCTTCGTCTTCTCGGTGATGACCTCGTCGATGTTCGACAGGTCGAGCCTGCCGTCGTCGGTGAGGCCGAACCACTTCAGCTTCGCGCCGGTGCGCTGCGCGAGCAGCTGCCACGGAACGATGTTGGAGTGGTGCTCCATCTCGGTGATGACGACCTCGGTGTCGCTGTCCACCCGGTAGGGCTCGTCGGCCCAGCCGAGCATGTTGGCCACGAGGTTGAGCGACTCCGAGGCGTTCTTGGTGAAGATCACCTCGTCGCGGCTCGGCGCGTTGATGAACGCGGCGACCTTGTCGCGCGCGCCCTCGTACAGCGCCGTGGCCTCCTCGGCCAGCACATGCACGCCGCGGTGCACGTTGGCGTTGTGCTGCTCGTAGTACTCGCTGAGCACGTCGAGCACCTGGCGCGGCGTCTGGGAGGTCGCCGCGTTGTCCAGGTAGACGAGCTTCTTTCCGTCGTGGATCACCCGGTCGAGGATCGGGAAGTCCTTGCGGATCGCCTCGGTGTCGAGGAGGCCCGGCAGATGTGTCACGCGGATACGCCACCCTTCGTGTAGGACTCGTACCCCTCGGCCTCCAGCTTGTCGGCCAGCTCGGCACCGCCGGACTCGACGATGCGGCCGCCGGAGAAGACGTGGACGAAGTCGGGCTTGATGTAGCGCAGGATGCGCGTGTAGTGCGTGATCAGCAGGGTGCCGACCTCGCCGGTCTCGCGGACGCGGTTGACACCCTCGGAGACGATGCGCAGGGCGTCGACGTCGAGGCCGGAGTCGGTCTCGTCGAGGATCGCGATCTTCGGCCTGAGGAGCTCCAGCTGGAGGATCTCGTGGCGCTTCTTCTCACCGCCGGAGAAGCCCTCGTTGACGTTGCGCTCGGCGAAGGCCGGGTCCATGTGCAGACGCTCCATGGACTCCTTGACCTCCTTCACCCACGTGCGCAGCTTGGGGGCCTCGCCGCGGATGGCGGTGGCGGAGGTGCGCAGGAAGTTGGAGACCGAGACGCCGGGGACCTCGACCGGGTACTGCATGGCGAGGAAGACGCCGGCGCGGGCGCGCTCGTCGACGGACATCTCCAGGACGTCCTCGCCGTCCAGGGTCACGGTTCCACCGGTGATCGTGTACTTGGGGTGGCCCGCGAGGGAGTACGCGAGGGTCGACTTGCCGGAGCCGTTCGGGCCCATGATGGCGTGGGTCTCGCCCTGCTTCACGGTCAGGTCGACGCCCTTGAGGATCTCCTTGGTGGCGTTGTCGGCCTCGACGGAGACGCGCAGGTCGCGGATTTCAAGCGTTGCCATGGGGACTTCAGTTCTCCTGTGTGACGGAGACGAGAACATCGTCCCCTTCGATCTTTACGGGGTATACGGGCACAGGGCGCGTCGCGGGAAGGCCGGACGGCTTGCCGGTGCGGAGGTCGAAGGCCGATCCGTGCAGCCAGCACTCGATCTGGCAGTCCTCCACCTCGCCCTCCGACAGCGAGACGTTCGCGTGCGAGCAGATGTCGTAGATCGCGAACACCTCGCCCTCGGTGTGGACGATGGAGACCGGCGTGCCGTCGAGTTCCACCCGCTTCGGGGTGTCCTCCTCCAGCTCGCTCAGCCCACAGGCTCGGACGAAGGCCATCAGACGGAAGCCTCCAGCTCGGCCTCGATCTTGGCGATGAGGCGCTCCTCGACGTCCGGCAGACCGATCTGCTGGACGAGCTCCGCGAAGAAGCCGCGGACGACCAGGCGGCGGGCCTCGGCCTCCGGGATGCCGCGGGCCATCAGGTAGAAGAGCTGTTCGTCGTCGAAGCGGCCGGTGGCGGAGGCGTGGCCGGCGCCGGCGATCTCGCCGGTCTCGATCTCGAGGTTCGGCACGGAGTCGACACGCGCACCGTCCGTGAGGACGAGGTTGCGGTTCATCTCGTACGTGTCGGTGCCCTCGGCCGCGGCCCGGATCAGGACGTCGCCGATCCACACCGCGTGGGCGTCGTCGCCCTGGAGAGCGCCCTTGTACACCGCGTTGGACTTGCAGTGCGGGGTGTTGTGGTCGACGAGGAGGCGGTGCTCCTGGTGCTGGCCCTTGTCGGTGAAGTACAGACCGAAGAGCTCGGCCTCGCCGCCGGTGCCGGCGTAGGCGACCCGCGGGTGGAGGCGCACGAGGTCGCCGCCGAAGGTGACGACGACGGACTTGAAGGAGGCGTCGCGGCCCACCAGCGCGTTGTGCTGGGCGACGTGGACGGCCTTGTCGTCCCAGTCCTGGACGGAGACGACGGTGAGCTTGGCACCGTCGCCGAGGACGTAGTCCACGTTGGCGGCGAGCACCGCGTCGCCGGTGTGGTCGATGACCACGACGGCCTCGGCGAACGCGCCGAGCTCGACGACCTGGTGGCCGAAGGCGACACCGCCCTCGCCGTGCACCGCGATGCGGATCGGCTCGGCGAGCACGGTCTCCTTGGGCACGGTGACGACCGAGGCCTGCTCGAAGGAGGAGTACGCCTGGGCGGCGACGCGGTCCACCGGGGTGCCCGCCTTGCCGAGCCGCGCGTCGTCGCGGCCGACGGTCTCGACGACGACGCCGTCGGGGACGTCGATCGCGACCTTGACGCCGGTGCCGGTGGCGACGGCGGTGCCGTCGTGCAGTCCGGCGAGGCGCTCCAGGGGAGTGAAGCGCCACTCCTCCTCGCGGCCGTGCGGAACCGGGAAGTCCGCCACGTCGAACGACGGGGGCGCACTCATGCGGGTGGCGACGGTCGATTCGGCGGCCACCGCGATCGAGCCGGCGGTGGTGGAGCCCAACGGTGGGGGTCCCCCCTGGACCGGAGTTCTACGGAGGTCCTCGGGGGAGTTCTGAGCCTCAGCCATGGCTGTCGGTCTGCTCGCTTTCTGCGTTCAGTGCGTGTGCTCGGCCGCGGGGCCGCCGCGGGCCGGAGCCTGTGGCTCCGGCTGCGGCCGGTCTGCCCGGGGTCCGCTCACGGGGCTCACCGCGTGAGCCCCAGGGACGTGATCGGGTCGGCGGGGCGCCTCAGCCCACCGCGCCTTCCATCTGCAGCTCGATCAGCCGGTTGAGCTCCAGCGCGTACTCCATGGGGAGTTCCTTGGCGATCGGCTCGACGAAGCCGCGCACGATCATCGCCATCGCCTCGTCCTCGGACAGACCGCGGCTCATCAGGTAGAAGAGCTGGTCCTCGGAGACCTTGGAGACGGTGGCCTCGTGGCCCATGGAGACGTCGTCCTCGCGGACGTCGACGTACGGGTAGGTGTCGGAGCGCGAGATCGTGTCGACCAGCAGCGCGTCGCAGAGCACGTTGGACTTGGCGCCCGGGGCGCCCTCGCCGATCTCGATCAGACCGCGGTACGAGGTGCGGCCGCCGCCTCGCGCCACCGACTTGGAGACGATGTTCGACGAGGTGTTCGGGGCCATGTGGACCATCTTGGCGCCGGCGTCCTGGTGCTGGCCCTCGCCCGCGAAGGCGATGGACAGGGTCTCGCCCTTGGCGTGCTCGCCCATGAGGTAGACGGCCGGGTACTTCATCGTCACCTTGGAGCCGATGTTGCCGTCGACCCACTCCATGGTCGCGCCCTCGTACGCCACGGCGCGCTTGGTGACCAGGTTGTAGACGTTGTTCGACCAGTTCTGGATGGTCGTGTAGCGGCAGCGGCCGCCCTTCTTGACGATGATCTCGACCACGGCGCTGTGCAGCGAGTCCGAGGAGTAGATCGGAGCGGTGCAGCCCTCGACGTAGTGGACGTAGGCGTCCTCGTCGACGATGATCAGCGTCCGCTCGAACTGGCCCATGTTCTCCGTGTTGATACGGAAGTAGGCCTGCAGCGGGATGTCCACGTGGACGCCCTTGGGGACGTAGATGAACGACCCGCCGGACCAGACCGCCGTGTTCAGCGACGCGAACTTGTTGTCACCGACCGGGATGACCGTGCCGAAGTACTCCTGGAAGAGCTCCGGGTGCTCCTTCAGCGCGGTGTCGGTGTCGAGGAAGATGACGCCCTGCGCCTCCAGGTCCTCGCGGATCTGGTGGTAGACGACCTCGGACTCGTACTGGGCGGCGACACCGGCGACCAGGCGCTGCTTCTCCGCCTCGGGGATGCCGAGCTTGTCGTAGGTGTTCTTGATGTCCTCGGGCAGGTCCTCCCAGGAGGCGGCCTGGGCCTCGGTGGAGCGCACGAAGTACTTGATGTTGTCGAAGTCGATGCCCGACAGGTCCGAGCCCCAGCTCGGCATCGGCTTCTTGTCGAACAGCCGCAGACCCTTCAGCCGCAGCTTCAGCATCCACTCCGGCTCGTTCTTCTTCGCGGAGATGTCCCGGACGACGTCCTCGTTGAGACCGCGCTTGGCAGCGGCGCCGGCCTCGTCGGAGTCGGCCCAGCCGAATTCGTACTTACCCAGACCCTCGAGTTCGGGGTGGGCAGTCTCCGTGGGGAGAGTCATGCGGGGTTCCTCCCGGCCGTGCTTGCAGATGCTGGTGATGTGGTGGTCTGTGCGGCGCCGCTCTGGGGAGAGCCGCGCGGGATGAACGTCGTGCAGACGCCGTCGCCGTGGGCGATCGTGGCCAGCCGCTGCACGTGCGTCCCGAGGAGCTTCGAGAAGAACTCGGTCTCCGCCTCGCACAGCTGCGGGTACTTCTCGGCCGCGTGGGCGACCGGGCAATGGTGCTGGCAGAGCTGCTCGCCGACCGGCGCGGTACGGGCCGTAGCAGCGTACCCGTCGGCGCTGAGAGCCTTGGCCAGCGCTTCGGTGCGCTCCTCGGGGGCCGCGGCCTCGACGGCGGCGCGGTAGGCGTCGGCCTGGGCCTCGATCCGGTCCCGGGCGAAGGCGGCGACGGCCGACTCTCCTCCGGCGTGCTGCTCGATCCAGCGCAGGGCGTCGACGGCCAGCGTGTCGTACGACTGGTCGAAGGCGTCGCGGCCGCAGTCGGTCAGGGCGAACACCTTGGCGGGGCGCCCGCGCGTGCGCGCGCCGTAGACGCGCTGCTCGCGTGCCTCCACGACATTGTCGGAGACGAGCGAGTCGAGGTGACGGCGGACGGCTGCCTGCGTGAGTCCGAGACGGCCCGCGAGGTCGGCCACGGTGGACGGGCCGTGGTCCAGGATGGAGCGCGCGACGCGGTTGCGCGTGGAGCGCTCGCCGGTCGCGAGTTCCTCGTGGGGAGCCTCGCCTACGTTTTTCACAACGCCATTGTTGCGTAATTCCTCAGAGAGTGACAAGCCGCGTCCGGATCACCGCACGGTGCCGTGCGTCACTTAGGCATACCTAATCTGACCTGCGGAAATGATCACTCGGGCGCCTGCTTCGCAGGTCCGCCGGGGTGCTCGCGCCCGGCCCCCTCCGCCGCCGGAGGGACCGCCGTGCGGCCCCGCGCCACCACCGCCCGCGTGAACGCTGCCGCGTCCCGGACGGCCGCGCCGCCCGGGTCGTTGTTGAAGAACGCGTACACGTCCGCCCGGTCGGGCCAGGCGTCGGCCACCCGGTCCGCCCAGGACGCGAGCGCCTGCCGCCCGTACCCCGGCCACGGCCTCGCCCGGCCCTCGTGGAAGCGCAGATAGCCCCAGTCGGCCGTCCGCCACAGCGGGGTCACCGGCCGCGAGCCGCGGTCCGCCCAGCACAGGGCGGCACCCCGGGCCGCCAGCAACCCGGCGATCTCGTCCGTCCACCACGAGTCGTGGCGCGGTTCGACGGCCACGCGCACACCGCGCGGGAAGCAGGCGAGCACCGCGTCCAGCGCCCGCGCGTCGGCGCGGAGCGTGGGCGGCAGCTGCAGCAGGACGGGCCCCAGCCGCTCCCCCAGCGCCTCGGCGCGGCCCATGAGCCGCTCGACGGGCTCCTCGGGATCCTTCAGCCGCTTGATGTGGGTGAGGAACCGGCTGACCTTCACCGCCATGACGAAGCCGTCGGGCGTGCGCTCACGCCATTCGGCGAAGGTCCTGCGCTCGGGCAGCCGGTAGAAGGCGTTGTTGTTCTCGACGGTCACGAAGCGGCGCGCGTACTCCTCCAGCCAGAGCCGCTGGGGCACGCCCTCGGGATAGAGGACGCCGCGCCAGTCCCTGTACTGCCACCCGGAGGTGCCGATGAGCACGGGCATACGGTGATCCTTCCCCGTTCCGGCCGCCTCACCGCGGCCGGCGCCCCGGTCAGGGCAGGCCACGGCCCCGGTCAGGCCGGCCCGTGACCTGGCCGCCGGCCGGTGCGCGCGGCGGGGCCCGGGGCCGCGGCCCGAGCGGTCCGGGCGGGTCCTTAGACTTCCCGCATGAGCAACGAGTCCGCCGTCCAGATCCGGGGCCTGGTCAAACGGTACGGATCGAAGACCGCGGTGGACGGCCTGGACCTCGACGTCGCCACCGGATCCGTGACCGCCGTGCTCGGCCCCAACGGAGCCGGCAAGACCACCACGGTCGAGACCTGCGAGGGCTACCGCCGCGCCGACGCCGGCACGGTGCGCGTCCTCGGCCTCGATCCCGTCGCCGACGCGGCCCGGCTGCGTCCCCGGATCGGCGTGATGCTCCAGTCCGGCGGCGTGTACTCGGGCGCCCGCGCCGACGAGATGCTGCGCCACATGGCGAAGCTGCACGCCCACCCGCTGGACGTGGACGCCCTGATCGAACGGCTCGGACTCGGCAGCTGCGGCCGCACGACCTACCGCCGCCTGTCCGGCGGCCAGCAGCAGCGGCTCGCGCTCGCCATGGCCGTCGTCGGCCGGCCGGAGCTCGTGTTCCTCGACGAACCGACCGCCGGGCTCGACCCGCAGGCCCGCCGGGCCACCTGGGAGCTGGTGCGCGAACTGCGCGCCGACGGCGTCACCACCGTCCTGACCACGCACTTCATGGACGAGGCCGAAGAGCTCGCGGACGACGTCGCGATCGTCGACGCGGGCCGGGTGATAGCCCGCGGCACCACGGAGGAGCTGTGCCGTGGCGGCGCCGAGAACACCCTGCGCTTCACCGGTCGCCCCGGGCTCGACCTCGGCTCGCTCCTCAAGGCGCTCCCGGACGGCACGGCAGCCGCCGAGCTCACGCCGGGCGCGTACCGGATCAGCGGCCAGGTCGACCCACAACTGCTGGCGACGGTCACGACCTGGTGCGCCCAGCACGGCGTGATGCCGGACGGCATCTCGGTCGAACGCCACACGCTGGAGGACGTCTTCCTCACGCTGACGGGCAAGGAGCTGCGCGGATGAGCGCCGGTACGTACACGCCGCGGCCGGGCGCGGCGCCGCTGACCCGCATGATCGCGGCGCAGGCCGCCTTCGAGACCAGGATGCTGCTGCGCAACGGCGAACAGCTGCTGCTCACCGTGGTCATTCCGTCGCTGCTGCTGGTGCTCTTCTCGACCGTCGACATCGTCGACACCGGCGACGGCGAGCCCGTCGACTTCCTCGCCCCCGGCGTCCTCGCGCTCGCCGTGATGTCCACGGCCTTCACCGGACAGGCGATCGCGACCGGTTTCGAGCGGCGGTACGGGGTGCTCAAGCGGCTGGGCGCCTCGCCCCTGCCGCGCTGGGCGCTGATGTGCGCCAAGACGCTCTCGGTCCTGGTCACCGAGATCCTGCAGATCGTGCTGCTGACCGTGATCGCCTTCGCGCTCGGCTGGTCCCCGCACGGCAACCCGTTCGCCGTGCTCCTGCTGCTCGTCCTCGGCACCGCGGCCTTCTCCGGGCTCGGGCTGCTGATGGCCGGGACGCTCAGGGCGGAGGCGACCCTGGCCGCCGCGAACTTCGTATTCCTGCTGCTCCTCGTGGGCGGCGGCGTGATCGTTCCGCTGGACAGGTTCCCGGGCGCCGTCGCCTCCGCCCTCGCCCTGCTGCCGATCTCGGCGCTGTCCGACGGACTCCGTGACGTTCTGCAGAACGGCGCGGGCATGCCCTGGGGCGATCTAGGAATCCTCTCCGTATGGGCACTGCTCGGACTCGGGGCGGCCGCCCGGCTCTTCCGCTGGGAGTGAGGCGCGCGCCAGGATGCTCCTGTCGGGACCCGGCACGACTGGAGGTCTGGATGGAGCGGACTGCCGCACTGCGGCTGGATGCCGAGTGGGCGAAGATCAGGGCCGGCCGGCCCGGCGCCTCGCCCCGCGCACGCGAGCGCATGCTGACGGATCTCATCGCCGCGCTCGCCCCGCACGCGGCGGACGATCTGTCCCTGACCGCCAGACTGAGCCTTCGGTACGGCGATCTGGCGCGGCACCACTTCGACACCGGCAGCCGCACGGACGCGCTGGCCGCGGTCGACCAGGCCGTACGGCACTGCGCGGAGCCCGCACGGCACGACGACGAGCACGCCCGCTGGTACGCCAGGGCCCTCATCAGCCAGGCCGTCTACCTCGCGGAGCCGCTCAGCGACGAGCTCGGACTGCCGCGCTACGCCTTCCGTCCGCACGGTGAGCAGCCACCGGCCGAGGACCGGCTCGCGGGCCTCGCCGCCGTCGAGGCCACCCACCGGGCCATCGCCGTGTGGGAGGGCCTCGACCGGGACGAGCCGCGCAACCGGGAGGGGCTCGCCCAGGCGTACGCCTTCCTCGGCGACCGGCTGGAGGAGCTCGGCCGGCCGGTGGACGCGGCGGAGTGGGCCGTACGGGCCGAGCGGGCCTTCCACGCGGTGTGGACGCCCGAGCCGGCCGAGCGCGCGCACGCGGCCGTGCTGGGCCATCTCGGGGACCAGCTGGAGCGCAGGCTGCGGCGCTGCCCCTTCGACGGCGGACTCACGCAGCTGCACAAGCGCGAACTGCTGCCCGAGCGGCTGGTACCGCTCGCGGTCCTGGCCGCTCGGATCGAGGGCGTGGCCAAGGACGCGATCGCGGAGGGGCTGGCGCTGGAGCGGACCGAGGTGCGGCGCATCCTGCGGGCTCGCTCGTGGCGGGCGGTATGGCGGTTCGACGTGCGCGCGGACGACGGGACGTGGACGCCGATGGCGTGTCCGTGGCGCGGGACGGACGCGATGACGGACCGCACGGCGGATGCGGTCGCCGCCGATCTGACCGACGCGTTCCTGCACTCGCCGGACCGGCCGCCGGACGGGGTGCCGTGGAGGTTCGCCCTGTGGTGGGAGGAGGAGGACCACCTGGACGGGGCACGCTTCCGGATGACGTTCCCGCCCGCGCCCGACCCCTCGTGAATCGGTGCACAAGCCCCCGCCTACGATAGGCCCCGTGCAGACCCCCCTCGCCTATATCGCCCAGCGCTGGACACCGTCGCCCAAAATCCTGCGACGTGCGGCGCTCTCCGCCGTCCTGATGACCGTGCTCATCGTCGTCACGGGCGGTGCCGTCCGGCTGACCGGCTCCGGTCTCGGCTGCGACACCTGGCCCAAGTGCACGGACGACAGCCTCTTCGCCACGCCCGAGCAGGGCCTCCACGGCGCGATCGAGTTCGGCAACCGGATGCTGACGTACGTGCTGTCGGCCGCGGTGGGCTGGGCGATCATCGCGGTGCGGTCCGTCAAGCCGCGGCGCCGGGGGCTGACCCGGCTCGCGTGGCTGCAGTTCTGGATCGTCCTGGGCAACGCCGTCATCGGCGGCATCACGGTCTGGGCCGGCCTGAACCCGTGGTCCGTCGCCGGGCACTTCCTGCTCGCCAACGCGCTCCTGACGGTCGCGACCGTCACCTGGGTGCGCACCGGCGAGGGGGACGCGGCGCCGCGTCCCCGGGTGCCGCGTCCGGTGCGCAAGCTGTCGTGGGCGATCGTCGCGGTCTCCGCGGTGCTGATCGTGCTGGGCACGTTGGTGACGGGCTCCGGGAAGCACGCGGGCGACAGCAGCGACGTGCCGCGTATGCCATGGGACTGGGCGGCCGCCGCGCACGTCCACGCGATCGCGGCGTGGGTGGTGTGCGCGCTCGCCGTGGCGATGTGGCTGGTGCTGCGGGTGGTGGACGCCCCGGACGACATCCGGGCCCGTGCGCGCGACCTGCTGCTGGTGGTGCTGGCGCAGGGCGCGATCGGTTACGTCCAGTACTTCACCCAGGTCCCCGAGATCCTGGTGGGCGTGCACATGCTGGGCTCGTCGCTGATGTGGATCGCGGTGCTGCGACTGGCACTGAGCCTGCGGGAGCGGGAGACCTCGGACACGGCGACGCCGTCCCGGCCGGACGGCGCGCTGTCCACCGTGTGACGCGCCGGGACCGCGGGGGCGTCACCCGGCGGTGAGCCCGTAGACCCGCCGCGCGTTGCCCGCCGCGAGCATCCCCGCCACGCGCTGCGCGTCGGACCGCGCCCACGCGCCGTCCTCCACCCAGCCTCCGAGCACCCGGCTCATCGCGTCGCGGAAGATGTGGGCGCCCACCACGTGCAGTTCCGGCAGGCCCCGCGCCCCGCTCGAGAACAGCAGTTTCCCGAACGGGGCCAGCTCCAGGATCTCGGCCAGCACCCCGGCGGCCCGCGCTCCCGTGCGGGTCACGGCGGGCCCCAGATCGGCGTACACGTGCGGGTACTCGCTCGCCAGGCGGGCGGCGCTGCGGTGGTGCGGGTAGCCGTGCAGCAGCACCAGATCGGTGCCGAGACCGGCTGTCGCCGCCGCGAACCCCGCGAGCAGCACCGGGTCGCCGACACCCAGGTGCATCTGAACCGGCAGGCCCGACGCGATGGCGATCCACAGGAGATGGCGCAGCAGCACCGGGTCGGTCAGCGGGGCGCCCGCCTGACGGGCGGCGATCCAGGCGTCCGCGGCCCCGCGCACCTCCCCCGCCCCCGGCGGCTCCGGATCGCGTGCGGCGCCGCCCGACGCGGCGGCGACGGTGGTGAAGGCGACGGCGGAGCCGGCCGCCCCGTGCACCGCCTCGGCGAGGTTCGCGAGGAAGGACTCGACCGTGCCCGAGGTGTCGGCGACCTGCTCGGCGAGCAGTTCGAGGCGGACGATCTCGCGGGCGTCCGCCGCGCCCGCCGCGGCGACCTCCCCCGGCCCGGCGAGGTCCCCGGGAGGCCCGGTGTCGACCAGGTAGGTGTCGATGCCGGTGCCGCGGAGCAGCCGTCTGCCCGCCTCAATCGCTCCCAGCTCGCGTCGGCGGGCCAGGTAGTGGGCGGGCGGGCAGTGGGGTTCGAGCCCGAGCAGGGGCGGGCACCAGCGCCGTACGGCGAAGCCGGTCTGGCTGTCGAAGAACGTGGTGCCCGCGGCCGGCGTCCCGGCCCCGGGGCCGAGCAGTGCCTCGAAGGTGCCGAGGCCCAGTTCCGTACGGAGCACCCCGTGGCAGTACTGGTCGACCAGACGCACTGAGGACGCGGCGTCGATCATCGGGAGCTCCCTGTCTAGGACCGTGCTTCCACAGTCCTAACGGGTGAGCCCCGCGCGAGGTGTTGCTCAGCGGCCGGACGGGCCGCCGACCTGGATGCCCGCCATGCGGGTCCACTCGTACGGGCCGGTGCGGACCTTCGCCGCGAAGTCGCCGTCGAAGGACTCGTGGAGCGTGATCCCGGACTTCTCGGCCGCGCTCACGGCGACGGCGTGACTCGGCGCGACGAGGTCGCCCCAGCCGCCGTCCTCGCCGACGAGCACGATGCGGGTGCCCATCTGCCCGATGTACGCGAGCTGGCCCTCGGCGCCGCCGTGCGCCTCGGAGAACGACCGGATCTGCTGGGCGAGCTTCGCCGCCTTGCGCTCGGCCTTCGCGGCCTGCTTGGCGTCCTGCGCGCTCTCGTCAATCTGGGTGTCTGCCATGGCCAGGATGCTACCGGCGGGTAGATCGCTTGGCGACTGCGGGGCGACGTGGTCTGCCCCACGCCGCGCGGACGCGACCTAGCGCAGGAAGGGGTCCACCGCCACGGCCACGAAGAGCAGCGACACGTAGGTGATCGACCAGTGGAACAGCCGCATCTCCTTGAGCTTGCCTCCCGTCGCCCCGCTCTTCGCGCGGTTCTGCAGCGCGTGGGCCTCCCACAGCCACCAGCCGCCGGTCGCCAGCGCCACGGCCGTGTAGAACCAGCCGGTGTAGCCGAGCGGGGTCAGCAGCAGCGAGACGGCGACCATCACCCAGCTGTAGACGACGATCTGCCGGGCGACGACCCTGTTCCCGGCGACGACCGGGAGCATCGGGACGCCGACGCGGGCATAGTCCTCCTTCACCTTCATCGACAGCGGCCAGTAGTGCGGCGGCGTCCAGAAGAAGATGACGAGGAAGAGGATGACTGCGGCCCACGACATCGAGTCGGTCACGGAGGACCAGCCGATCAGCACGGGCATGCAGCCGGCGATGCCGCCCCAGACGATGTTCTGCGCGGTGCGGCGCTTGAGGATCATCGTGTAGACGACGACGTAGAACAGCAGCGCGCCGAGTGACAGGGCGGCGGACAGCCAGTTGACGAGCAGCCCGAACCAGAGCGTGGAGATCACGGCGAGGGCGAGGCCGAAGACCAGGCCCTCGCGCGGCGACACGATGCCGGTGACCAGCGGGCGCTGGGACGTGCGGTCCATCAGGGCGTCGATGTCGCGGTCGATGTACATGTTGAGCGCGTTGGCGCCACCGGCGGAGAGGTAACCGCCGAGGCAGGTCGCGAGCACCAGCCACAGGTCCGGCACACCCTGCTCGGCCAGGAACATCACCGGCACGGTGGTGATCAGCAGCAGCTCGATGATCCGCGGCTTGGTCAGCGCCACGAATGCCTTGACGCGGGCACCGAACGGCCGATGGCCCCCCGGGCTGGGAGTCAAGACGACCCCTGCGGGTCGGGACTCGACGGCCGTCACGCACACCCCTGACAGAGAAAATCCCAGCAAGCCTCCGGGAGGACCTCCCATGTCCGAAGGGCGATGGGGGCGTGAAGACCCGTGAAGACTTGCGCGTACCACGCCACTCTAGACGTTGCCCACAGGCCGATCTTCGCCGGGGTGGGCACGTGTTGAGTCCGTCCCCGACGCCTCGCGTATACAGGCCCGACAGGCGAACGGCACGCCGGACCCGCACTCTGACAATGTCCGACCCATCTCGTGAGACGCGCTCTCGCAGAAGGGCGCATTGCTGCGAAGGTAGGCTCGACAGCGCCCGGTGCACCCCTCGTCACCGGGATTCGACATGTGGAGAGGAGCCCTGACCCAGGGTGAGCACCAAGCCGACCACCACAGACCTCGAGTGGACCGCAGTGGACCAGCGGGCAGTCGACACCGTCCGCGTCCTGGCCATGGATTCCGTACAGAAGGTCGGCAACGGCCATCCGGGTACGGCCATGAGCCTGGCGCCGGCCGCGTACACCCTCTTCCAGAAGGTGATGCGGCACGACCCGGCGGATGCCGACTGGACCGGGCGCGACCGGTTCGTGCTGTCCGCGGGCCACTCGTCCCTGACCCTCTACATCCAGCTGTACCTGGCCGGCTTCGGCCTGGAGCTGGACGACCTCAAGGCGTTCCGCACCTGGGGCAGCAAGACCCCGGGCCACCCGGAGTACGGGCACACCACCGGTGTCGAAACGACGACCGGCCCGCTCGGCCAGGGTGTCGCCAACGCCGTGGGCATGGCGATGGCCGCCCGCTACGAGCGTGGTCTGTTCGACCCCGAGGCCGCCCCGGGCACCTCGCCGTTCGACCACTTCGTGTACGCGATCGCCGGTGACGGCTGCCTCCAGGAGGGCATCTCGGCGGAGGCGTCCTCGCTCGCGGGTCACCAGAGGCTCGGCAACCTGATCCTGCTGTGGGACGACAACCACATCTCGATCGAGGGCGACACCGAGACCGCGATCTCCGAAGACACCATGAAGCGGTACGAGGCCTACGGCTGGCACGTGCAGCGCGTGGAGCCGAAGGAGAACGGCGACCTGGACCCGGCCGCCCTGTACGCGGCGATCGAGGCCGCCAAGTCCGTCACGGACCGGCCGTCGTTCATCGCGATGCGCTCGATCATCGCCTGGCCCGCCCCGAACGCGCAGAACACCGAGGCCGCGCACGGCTCGGCGCTGGGCGAGGACGAGATCGCGGCCACCAAGCGCGTCATGGGCTTCGACCCCGAGCAGCACTTCGAGGTCTCCGACGAGGTCATCGCGCACACCCGCAAGGCGCTCGACCGCGGCCGCGAGGCGCGCGGCGAGTGGGAGAAGGCGTTCGCCGCGTGGCGCACGGCCAACCCGCAGCGCGCCGCGGAGTTCGACCGCATCCGGGCCGGCGAGCTGCCCGAGGGCTGGGAGGAGAAGCTGCCCGAGTTCGAGACGGGCAAGGGTGTCGCCACCCGCGCCGCCTCGGGCAAGATCCTCCAGGCGCTGGGCGCGGTCGTGCCCGAGCTGTGGGGCGGCTCGGCCGACCTGGCCGGTTCGAACAACACGACGATCGACAAGACGTCGTCGTTCCTGCCCGCGGACAACCCGCTGCCGGAGGCCGACCCCTACGGTCGCACCGTGCACTTCGGCATCCGTGAGCACGCGATGGCCGCGGTCATGAACGGCATCGCGCTGCACGGCAACACCCGCATCTACGGCGGCACCTTCCTGGTGTTCTCCGACTACATGCGCAACGCCGTGCGCCTGTCCGCGCTGATGCACCTGCCGGTCACCTACGTGTGGACGCACGACTCCATCGGCCTCGGCGAGGACGGCCCGACCCACCAGCCGGTCGAGCACCTGGCCTCGCTGCGCGCCATCCCGGGCCTGAACATCGTGCGCCCGGCCGACGCCAACGAGACCGCGATCGCGTGGCGCGAGATCCTCAAGCGGTACACCAAGGAGTTCGGCGTGGGCGCCCCGCACGGCCTCGCGCTGACCCGCCAGGGCGTGCCGACGTACGAGCGCAACGAGGACGCGGCCAAGGGCGGCTATGTGCTGTTCGAGGCCGACGGCGGCGAGCCGCAGGTCGTGCTGATCGGTACGGGCTCCGAGGTGCAGCTGGCCGTCGAGGCCCGCGAGCAGCTCCAGGCCGCCGGTGTGCCGACCCGGGTGGTCTCGATGCCGTCCGTCGAGTGGTTCGAGGAGCAGGACCAGGGGTACCGGGACGCGGTGCTTCCTCCGTCGGTCAAGGCGCGCGTCGCGGTCGAGGCCGGTATCGGCCTGACCTGGCACCGCTACGTCGGCGACGCAGGACGCATCGTCTCGCTGGAGCACTTCGGTGCCTCGGCCGACGGCAAGGTCCTCTTCCGCGAGTTCGGTTTCACCGCGGACGCGGTCGCCGCTGCCGCGCGGGAATCGATCGAAGCCGCCGCGCGCTGACGCCGGTATACGACAAGTAGGAGATGCAACTCTCATGACAGACGCACTCAAGCGCCTCTCCGACGAAGGCGTGGCGATCTGGCTGGACGACCTGTCCCGCACCCGGATCACCTCCGGCAACCTCGCCGAGCTGATCGACCAGCAGCACGTCGTCGGTGTCACCACCAACCCGTCGATCTTCCAGAAGGCGATCTCGGAGGGTCACGGCTACGACCAGCAGCTGGAGGACCTCGCCGCCCGCAAGGTGACGGTCGAGGAAGCCATCCGCATGATCACCACGGCGGACGTGCGCGACGCGGCGGACATCCTGCGTCCGGTCTTCGACGCGACCGACGGCCAGGACGGCCGGGTCTCCATCGAGGTCGACCCGCGCCTGGCGCACAACACCAAGGCGACGGTGGCCGAGGCCAAGCAGCTGGCATGGCTGGTGGACCGCCCGAACACGCTCATCAAGATCCCGGCCACCAAGGCGGGTCTGCCGGCGATCACCGAGGTCATCGGCCTCGGCATCAGCGTGAACGTGACGCTGATCTTCTCGCTGGAGCGTTACCGCGAGGTCATGGACGCCTACCTGGCCGGTCTGGAGAAGGCCAAGGAGCGCGGCCTGGACCTGTCCAAGATCCACTCGGTGGCGTCGTTCTTCGTGTCCCGCGTGGACACCGAGATCGACAAGCGCCTGGACGCCCTGGGCACCCCCGAGGCCAAGGAGGCCCGCGGCAAGGCCGCTCTGGCCAACGCCCGCCTCGCCTACCAGGCGTTCGAGGAGGTGTTCGGCAGCGACCGCTGGGCCGCGCTCGACAAGGCGCAGGCCAACAAGCAGCGTCCGCTGTGGGCCTCGACGGGTGTCAAGGACAAGGCGTACAAGGACACGCTGTACGTCGACGAGCTGGTCGCACCCGGCACCGTCAACACCATGCCGGAGGCCACGCTCGACGCGACGGCCGACCACGGCCAGATCACCGGCGACACGGTCCGTGGCACCTACGAGCAGGCCCGCGCCGACCTCGACGCGGTCGAGAAGCTGGGCATCGGCTACGACGACGTCGTCCAGCTCCTCGAGGACGAGGGCGTCGACAAGTTCGAGGCGTCCTGGAACGACCTGCTGAAGTCGACCGAGGCCGAGCTCAAGCGCCTCGCACCGTCGGAGGGCTGACCTACCTTGTCCGGTATTGGCGGAGCCAACCCGCTCCGTGATGCTGCAGACCGACGGCTCCCGCGTATCGCGGGGCCGTCGGGCCTGGTCATCTTCGGCGTCACCGGGGACCTGTCCCGCAAGAAGCTGATGCCCGCCGTCTACGACCTCGCCAACCGGGGGCTGCTGCCGCCGGGCTTCTCGCTCATCGGCTTCGCCCGTCGCGAGTGGCAGGACGAGGACTTCGCCCAGGAGGTCCACGACGCGGTCAAGGAGCACGCGCGCACGCCGTTCCGTGAGGAGGTCTGGCAGCAGCTGAGCCAGGGCATGCGCTTCGTGCAGGGCACCTTCGACGACGACGACGCCTTCGAGCGGCTGAAGTCGACCATCGAGGACCTGGACAAGGTGCAGGGCACAGGTGGGAACTTCGCGTTCTACCTGTCCGTGCCGCCGAAGTTCTTCCCCAAGGTCGTGCAGCAGCTGAAGAAGCACGGACTGGCGGACCAGACGGAAGGCTCCTGGCGCCGCGCGGTCATCGAGAAGCCGTTCGGTCACGACCTGGCCTCCGCCAAGGAGCTCAACCAGGTCGTCCACGAGGTCTTCCCGCCCAACGAGGTCTTCCGGATCGACCACTATCTGGGCAAGGAGACCGTCCAGAACATCCTGGCGCTGCGGTTCGCGAACACGCTGTTCGAGCCGATATGGAACCGCTCGTACGTGGACCACGTGCAGATCACGATGGCCGAGGACATCGGCATCGGCGGCCGCGCCGGCTACTACGACGGCATCGGCGCCGCCCGTGACGTCATCCAGAACCACCTCCTCCAGCTGCTCGCGCTGACCGCGATGGAGGAGCCCGCCTCCTTCGACGCGGACGCGCTCGCGGCCGAGAAGACCAAGGTGCTGGGCGCGGTCAAGCTGCCCAAGGACCTGGCGACCAGCACGGTCCGCGCGCAGTACGCGGCCGGCTGGCAGGGCGGCGAGAAGGCCGTCGGCTACCTCCAGGAAGACGGCATCGACCCCGCGTCGAAGACCGACACGTACGCCGCGATCAAGCTGGAGATCGACAACCGCCGCTGGGCGGGCGTCCCCTTCTACCTGCGCACCGGCAAGCGGCTGGGCCGCCGCGTCACCGAGATCGCGGTCGTCTTCCAGCGCGCCCCGCACTCCCCGTTCGACTCCACGGCCACGGAGGAGCTGGGCCAGAACGCCCTGGTCATCCGCGTCCAGCCGGACGAGGGCGTGACCCTGCGCTTCGGTTCCAAGGTGCCCGGCACCTCCATGGAGGTACGGGACGTCTCGATGGACTTCGCCTACGGCGAGTCGTTCACCGAGTCCAGCCCCGAGGCGTACGAACGCCTCATTCTCGACGTCCTGCTCGGCGACTCCAACCTCTTCCCGCGGGTCGAGGAGGTCGAGCTGTCCTGGAAGATCCTCGATCCGATCGAGCAGTTCTGGGACACGAACGGCAAGCCCGCGCAGTACCCCGCGGGTACCTGGGGGCCCACCGAGGCGGACGAGATGCTCGCACGAGACGGACGGAGCTGGCGCCGGCCATGAAGATCGACCTCACGGACACCACGGCCAGCAAGATCAACAAGGCGTTGGTGCAGGGTCGTCGCGCGATCGGCACCCCCGCCGTCGGCATGGTGCTCACCCTCGTCATCGTCACCGACGAGGAGAACGCCTACGACGCGCTCAAGGCCGCCAACGAGGCGTCGCGCGAGCACCCCTCGCGCACCCTCGTCGTCATCAAGCGCGTCTCGCGCTCCCCGCGCGACCGCGCCAAGGCACGGCTCGACGCGGAGGTCCGCGTCGGGGCCGACGCCGGCACCGGCGAGACGGTGATCCTCCGCCTGTACGGAGAGGTGACCGACCACGCGCAGTCCGTGGTGCTCCCGCTGCTGCTGCCCGACGCGCCCGTCGTCGTCTGGTGGCCGGTGACCGCGCCGACCGACCCGGCGTCCGACCCGCTGGGCGCGCTGGCGCAGCGTCGCGTGACCGACACGTACGCGGCCGAGCACCCGGTGCACGAGCTCACCGCCCGCGCCGAGGCGTACAGCCCCGGCGACACCGACCTGTCCTGGACCCGGATCACGCCGTGGCGCTCGATGCTCGCGGCCGCTCTGGACCAGGTCACCTGCAAGGTGACGTCGGTCGAGGTGGAGGGCGAGGAGTTCAACCCGAGCTGCGAACTGCTGGCCATGTGGCTCGCGGACCGGCTGGACGTGCCGGTGAAGCGGTCGCTTTCGGCGGGCCCCGGCCTCACCTCGGTCCGGATGGAATCCACCTGCGGGCCGATCGTGCTGGACCGGCCGGACGGGTCGCTCGCGACCCTGTCCATCCACGGCCAGCCCGACCGCGCGGTGGCGCTCAAGCGGCGTGAGACGGCCGAGCTGATCGCGGAGGAACTGCGGCGGCTCGACCCGGACGACACGTACGCGTCGGCGCTGCGGTACGGGGTGCACCGGCTGAGCGATCCGGTGGCGGAGGTGGCTTCGGCGGCCGAGCCCGCCCCGGCGGAGCAGGCCACCCCGGCGGAGCAGAAGGCGGCGCCCGCGAAGAAGGCCGCTCCGGCGAAGAAGGCGGCGGCGAAGTGAGCGCGCCGCAACTGGTCGTGCACCGCGACAAGGAACTGATGGCGCAGGCCGCGGCGGCCCGGCTGATCACGAGGATCGTGGACGCCCAGGCCGCCCGCGGTTCGGCGTCGGTGGTCCTGACGGGCGGCCGCAACGGCAACGGCCTGCTGGCCGCGCTGAGTTCGGCCCCCGCGCGGGACGCGATCGACTGGTCGCGGCTCGACCTGTGGTGGGGCGACGAGCGCTTCCTGCCGGACGGCGACCCCGAGCGCAACGTCACGCAGGCCCGTGAGGCCCTGCTGGACGGGGTGCCGGTGGACCCGGCGCGGGTGCACGCCATGCCGGCGTCGGACGGGCCGTACGGCTCGGACGTGGACGCCGCGGCCGCGGCCTACGCGGCCGAACTGGCCTCGGCGGCCGGGCCGGAGGACCACGGTCCGGTGCCGACGTTCGACGTGCTGATGCTGGGGGTGGGACCCGACACGCACGTGGCGTCGCTGTTCCCCGAACTGCCCGCGGTCCGCGAGACGGAGCGCACGGTCGTCGGCGTCCACGGGGCGCCGAAGCCGCCGCCGACGCGGGTCTCGCTCACGCTGCCCGCCATCCGCGCGGCGCGCGAGGTGTGGCTGCTCGCGGCGGGCGAGGACAAGGCGAAGGCGGTCCAGATCGCGCTGTCGGGCGCGGGCGAGATCCAGGCGCCGGCGGCGGGAGCGTACGGCAGAGGTCGCACGCTGTGGCTGCTGGACGCGGCGGCGGCGTCCCAACTCCCCCGCGCGCTGTACCCACCGGCCTCGGCCTAGCCCCGGGCCCCGCATCGCGCTTCGCGCGGTGTCCCTACGGCCTGGCGGCCGTGGGAGAGCGCCCCGGACGGGCTGGATTCGCCCAGCACGGCAAGTCCAGCCCGTCGCCCTGGTGGGCGTCGCGGCACGGCGGATGCTTCCAGCCCCGCCGGCGATTTCGGCGCGGGGACACTCCAGCCCCGCACGCATTCCAGGCACGGGAACACTTCCAGCCCCGCACGCGTTCGCGGCACGGGAACCCCTCCAGCCCCTCCAGCCCCGCCGGCGATTGAGGCGCGGGGCCCGGGGCAGAGCCCCGCAAGCGCGCCGCGCTCTCGGGCCGCGCCCCCGTCAGCCCGGCCCGCCGCGCAGGAACGGCTCCAGCACCCCCGGCACCACCTCCGCCGCGAACACCAGCCCCTCCCCCTCCCCTGCGTCCCGCACGTCGTACGCCCCCGCGCCCGCCGCCGTCGTCGCCGTCAGCGTGATCAGGCCCACGCGGCGCTGGAAGACGGACTGCCGGACCGTCCAGCCGATCACCCCCGACCTCTGCAGCGCCACTGTGCTGCGCCGTACCGTGCCCGAGCGGGTCAGCAGGTACGCCCCCGCGATGCCGTGGCCCAGGCTCCGGTACGCGTCGAGCGCGAGCAGCAGCGACACCGGGACCGCCGCAGCCGTCCAGCCCACCGCGATCCACACCAGCACCGGCGTGAGCCACCACTCCAGCAGCGCCAGGACGAGGGCCGGGAGCAGCGCCCCTGTCAGGGCCCAGCGCAGCCGCCTGCCGCGGGCGGCGCGGGGATGCGGTGTCAGCGGCGACGCGGCGGTCGGGGCGACGGGCTCGCGCAGCACGCGCGCCGCCACCTCGTCGGCGAGCGCCCGCGGCACCGCCGGCAGCAGGGTCCGGCGGTCGGCGTGTTCGTCCTCGCCGTCCTTGACGAGCCCGGTGGCCACCGCGTCCAGGCGGGCCGCTCCGACCAGCCGCACGCCCAGCGGCTCGACGAGGTCGACCCCGCGCAGGCGCCGTTCCTCGATCGACGTCGAGCGGGCGGTGAGCAGGCCCCGCCGCACGCGCAGAGTCCCGCCCGGTTCGCGCTCCAGACGGTAGTTCCACCACATCTCGGTCCAGAGGCCCAGCGCGCCCACGACGCCCGTGACGATCGCCGCACCGGCGAGCACGACGATCATCCAGACCAGCGGGGTGTCCCGGAAGCGTCCCCATATCCAGTGGATGACCTCGGCCTGGGCGCCGAACCACTCGCTGACCTGCATCACGGCGCCGGCCGCCGCGCCGCCGAGCAGCGGGGCGACGAAGGAGACCGGCGCGTACCGGATCCAGGCGGGGTCGAGGGCGGCGAGGACGCCGTCGGCCGAGGGGTCCGCCCCCGGCGTGGCGGTGCGGGCCAGCAGGTGCGTGCGCAGCCGTTCGGCCTCCGCCCGGGAGACGGCGTCCAGTTCCAGCGTGGACTCGCCGCCGCCGGTCTGTTCGCCCGTGCCTATCCGTACCCGGACGAGGCCGAGGACGCGCAGCAGGACGCCGGCGGTGAGGTCGACGCTGCGGATGCGCTCGCGGGCCAGGGAGCGTCGTTTGACGAGCAGCAGGCCGGTGTGGAGCTCGGCGCGTTCGGGTCCGACGCGGTAGCGGGTCCGGCGCCAGCGGACGTAGTCGGCGCCGGTGGCGGCGGCGACGAGCAGGACGGCGCCGCCCAGCACCCAGCCGAGGGCCTGCCACAGCGGTATGCCGCCCAGCAGGCCGAACAGGGCGGGCAGTCCGGCTCCGCCGGCGACGCCCGCCGTCACCAGGGCGTTGACGAGGACCGTCCGCCCGTCCAGCCGGCGCCACTCGCCGTCCGGCCCGCCGGGCTCGCTCATGTCGCGTCCCCGGGCGTGGCCTGGGTGATCCGGGTCAGCCGCTCGGCGAGGTCCGCGGCGAGCTCGTGGTCGAGCCCCTCGATCTTGATCGCCCCTTTGGAGGAGGCGGTCGTGACGGTCACCGTGGCGAGCCTGAATGCCTGCTCCAGCGGCCCGCGGACCGTGTCCACGGTCTGGATGCGGGACATCGGGGCGATCCGCCATTCCTGCCACAGGGCGCCCGTGCGCACGTACACCGCCTCGTCGGTGATCTCCCAGCGATGCACCCGGTACCACCAGGCGGGGAGGAACGCGGTGCCGGTGAGGCCGATGACGGCCACCGCGGCGGCCGGTCCCCACAGCCAGGGGCGTGCAGGCTCGATGACCGCGCCCAGGACGCCCAGGACGGCCACGGGGACGGCCGTCGTCAGCAGGCACTGCGTGCGCCACCAGCCGACGACGCGTTCGTTCAGCCGGTTCTCCGGCGGCCGCAGCCGCACCGCGTTCTCCCCCCGCATCGGCTCAGCGGCCGCGCAGTGCCCGGTACCGGGCGGCCAGCGTTGCGGTCGAACTGTCGAGCTGCTCGCCGCCCCTGCCCTCCGTCAGGACGGGCTCGATCTTCTTGGCGAGGACCTTGCCGAGTTCGACGCCCCACTGGTCGAAGGAGTCGATGTTCCAGACGGCGCCCTGGACGAAGACCTTGTGCTCGTACAGTGCGATGAGCTGGCCCAGCACGGAGGGGGTCAGCCCGTCCGCGAGGATCGTGGTGGTGGGGTGGTTGCCGCGGAAGGTCTTGTGCGGCACCAGCTCCTCCGGGACGCCCTCCGCCCGCACCTCCTCGGGCGTCTTGCCGAAGGCCAGGGCCTGCGTCTGCGCGAAGAAGTTGGCCATGAGCAGGTCGTGCTGCGCGACCAGACCGGGCTGCAGGTCGCCGACGGGCCGGGCGAAGCCGATGAAGTCCGCCGGGATGACCTTCGTGCCCTGGTGGATCAACTGGTAGTAGGCGTGCTGGCCGTTGGTGCCGGGCGTGCCCCAGACGACGGGGCCGGTCTGCCAGTCGACGGGGTTGCCGTCGCGGTCGACGGACTTGCCGTTGGACTCCATGTCCAGCTGCTGGAGGTACGCCGTGAACTTGGACAGGTAGTGCGAGTACGGCAGGACCGCGTGCGACTGGGCGTCGAAGAAGGCCCCGTACCAGACGCCCAACAGCCCGAGCAGCAGCGGCGCGTTGGCCTCGGCGGGGGCGGTGCGGAAGTGCTCGTCGACGAGGCGGAAACCGTCCAGCATCTCCCGGAAGCGGTCCGGGCCGATGGCGATCATGAGCGAGAGACCGATGGCGGAGTCGTACGAGTAGCGGCCGCCGACCCAGTCCCAGAACTCGAACATGTTCGCCGTGTCGATGCCGAAATCGGCGACCTTCTCCGCGTTCGTCGACAGGGCGACGAAGTGCTCGGCGACGGCCTCCTGGCCGGCGCCCAGCTCGGTGAGCAGCCAGTTGCGCGCGGAGGTGGCGTTGGTGATGGTCTCGATCGTGGTGAAGGTCTTGGACGCGACGATGAACAGCGTCTCGGCCGGGTCGAGGTCGCGCACGGCCTCGTGGAGGTCGGCCCCGTCGACGTTGGAGACGAAACGGAACGTCAGCTCGCGCGCCGTGTAGGAGCGGAGCGCCTCGTACGCCATCGCGGGACCGAGGTCGGAGCCGCCGATGCCGATGTTGACCACGTTCCGGATGCGCTTTCCGGTGTGGCCGGTCCACTCGCCGGAGCGGATCCGGTCGGAGAAGGCGGCCATCTTGTCGAGCACGGCGTGCACGGCGGGCACCACGTTCTCGCCGTCGACCTCGATGACGGCGTCGCGCGGGGCGCGCAGCGCGGTGTGCAGGACCGCGCGGTCCTCGGTGGTGTTGATCTTCTCGCCGCGGAACATGGCGTCGCGCAGCTCGAACACTCCGGTGGCCCCCGCCACCTCGCGCAGCAGCGCCAGCGTCTCGTCCGTGACGAGGTGCTTGGAGTAGTCGAGGTACAGATCACCGACCTGGAGTGTGTACCCGCTGCCGCGCCCGGCGTCGGCGGCGAAGAGCTCCCGCAGGTGGGTGTCGCCCAGCTGCTCGCGGTGCTTGCCGAGAGCGACCCATGGCGACATCTGGTGGAGCCTCGTAGGACGTTCTGCGTTCATCTCGGACATCAGCCCACTTCTTCTCGTACCTGCCTGCATGCCCCGCTGCGTCTCCAACCTAATTGATCAGGCGGGCGGATGACGTGTCAGCGGGACGCGGGACGGCGAGAAGCGGCCGGGCCGGGGCTCGGAACGACGAAGTCCGGCCGGCACCCCTCGGTGCCGGCCGGACTCAACGTCTAGATCTCGCCCCGCAGTTTGGCGAGCGCCTCCGCGAGGATCGCCTCGCCGTCCGCGTCGCTGCGCCGCTCGCGCACGTACGCGAGGTGCGTCTTGTACGGCTCGGTACGCGGCGGGTCCGGCGGGTTGTCCCGGTCCTGGCCTGCCGGGAACCCGCACCGCGGGCAGTCCCAGGTGTCGGGGACCTGTGCGTCACTGGCGAAGCTCGGCTGCGTCTCGTGCCCGTTGGAGCACCAGAAGGAGATGCGGAGGCGCGGTGCGGACTCGCCCCGCTCTGCCTCGCCCATCGGCCCCGCTCCGACCCGGCTCCCCCGGATCGCGTTGCCACTTGCCACGGTCGTAACTCCCTGCGTGATGGTGCTGCACAGCGTCTCACAGCGGCTGCGCCGCGAGTGCCCCAGTCTACGTAAGGCCCAACGCTCGTCCAGTGTTTGGAGTTACACCCCAGGCCGGGACGGGAAAGAGACGGGTCAGCTGTCCAGCTTCACCAGCAGGCCAAGTACGACAATGCACGCGAACCACAGCAGACCGACCACGACGGTGATGCGGTCGAGGTTGCGCTCGGCGACCGACGAGCCGCCGACGGACGACTGCATGCCGCCACCGAACATGTCGGAGAGGCCGCCGCCCTTCCCCTTGTGCATCAGCACCAGCAGCATCAGCAGCAGGCTGAAGACGATCAGGGCGATCGAGAACCCCATAACCACGGCTGGACCAACTTCCTCGGACTGATCAGGACTGACACCGATATGTACTGCGGGGGCCGGGCTCGCCACGCGGCGGAGCCGCAGAGTGGCACTGTGAGCCTCGGCCCCCGCAAGGGTACGCCGGATCCGCGCTAGCGCATACTCACCGGTCGCTCACCTGTCGCTCACTGGTCGCGGAAGCGGACGATCTTGACGAACTCGTCCGCGTCCAGCGCCGCGCCGCCCACCAGGGCGCCGTCGACGTCGGGCTGAGCCATGATCGCGGCGACGTTCCCGGCCTTCACCGAGCCGCCGTACTGGATGCGGACCTTGTCGGCCAGCTCCTGGCTGTACAGCTCCGCGAGACGGCCGCGAATGGCCCCGCAGACCTCCTGCGCGTCCTCGGGGGTGGCGACCTCGCCGGTGCCGATGGCCCAGACCGGCTCGTACGCGATCACGATGGACTCGGCCTGCTCGGCCGGGACGTCCTTCAGGCCGCCGTCGAGCTGGGCGAGCGTGTATGCGACCTGGTTGCCGGCCTTGCGGACGTCCAGGCCCTCGCCGACGCACAGGATCGGGGTCAGGCCGTGCCTGTACGCGGCCTTCACCTTGGCGTTGCAGATCTCGTCGGTCTCCGCGTGGTACTGGCGGCGCTCGGAGTGGCCCACGGCGACGTAGGCGCACTTCAGCTTGGCCAGCATCGGGCCCGAGATCTCGCCCGTGTAGGCGCCGGAGTCGTGCGCGGAGATGTCCTGGGCGCCGTACTTGATCTTGAGCTTGTCGCCGTCGACCAGGGTCTGCACGGACCGCAGGTCGGTGAAGGGCGCCAGGACGGCGACCTCGACGGCGTCGTAGTCCTTGTCGTTGAGCGCGAAGGCGAGCTTCTGGACGTGGGCGATGGCCTCGAGGTGGTTGAGGTTCATCTTCCAGTTGCCCGCCATCAGCGGGGTGCGAGTGCTCACAGGTGTTCAGTCCTCCAGTGCGGCGAGGCCGGGAAGCGTCTTGCCCTCGAGGTACTCGAGGCTCGCGCCACCGCCGGTCGAAATGTGGCCGAATGCGTTCTCGTCGAAGCCGAGCGTGCGCACGGCGGCGGCCGAGTCGCCGCCGCCGACGACGGTGAAGGCGGAGCTGTCGACGAGGGCCTGGGCGACCGCGCGGGTGCCGCCCGCGTAGTCGGGGTGCTCGAAGACGCCCAGCGGACCGTTCCAGAAGACGGTCTCGGCGTCGGCGATCTTGGCAGCGTACAGCTCGCGGGTCTTCGGGCCGATGTCGAGGCCCTCCTGGTCGGAGGGGATCTTGTCGGCGTCGACCGTGGTGAAGTCGGCCGGGGCCTTGGTCTTCAGGTCGGGGAACTCCGAGGCGGCCAGGACGTCGACCGGAAGGACGAGCTCGACGCCGTTCTTCTCGGCGCGCTCCATGTACTCGGTGACGGTCGGGATCTGGTCCTCCTGGAGGAGGGAGATGCCGACCTCGTAGCCCTTGGCCTTGAGGAAGGTGTAGGCCATGCCGCCGCCGATGAGCAGACGGTCGGCCTTGCCGAGGAGCTGGTCGATGACCGCGAGCTTGTCGGAGACCTTGGCGCCGCCGAGGACGACGACGTACGGCCGCTTCACCTCGTCGGTGAGCTTCTTCAGGACGCCGACCTCGGTGGCGATGAGGTGGCCGGCGGCGTGCGGCAGCCGGGCCGGGAGGTCGTAGACGGAGGCGTGCTTGCGGTGCACGGCGCCGAAGCCGTCGCCGACGTAGACGTCCGCGAGGGCGGCGAGCCGGTCCGCGAACGCGCCACGCTCGGCGTCGTCCTTGGCGGTCTCGCCGGCGTTGAAGCGGAGGTTCTCGAGGACCGCGACCTGGCCGTCGGCCAGGCCCGCCACGACCGCCTGGGCGGACTCGCCCACCGTGTCGGTCGCGAAGGCGACGTCGGTCCCGAGCAGTTCCCCGAGCCGCGCCGCGGCGGGGGCGAGCGAGAAGGCGGGGTCCGGGGCGCCCTTGGGGCGGCCGAGGTGCGAGGCGACGACGACACGCGCGCCGGCCTCGGCGAGTTTCGCGATCGTCGGCTGGACGGCGCGGATGCGGCCGTCGTCGGTGATGGTGGTGCCGTCGAGCGGGACGTTGAGGTCGGCGCGGACGAATACCCGCTTGCCCGTGACCCCGTCGGCCAGCAACTGGTCGATGGTCTTCATGTTCTGCGACTCCTCGAAGGGCTCTGCACGCGCGACAGGGCTCGAACGGCGCTGCGTCGCGCTGCCCGAGCCCTGCCACTCACATCTTGGTGCTCTCGTTGCAGTTCGGATCAGAGAGTACTGATCAGAGCTGGTTGCCGACGAAGACCGTCAGGTCGACGAGGCGGTTGGAGTAGCCCCACTCGTTGTCGTACCAGCCGACGACCTTGACCTGCTTGCCCTGGACCATGGTCAGGGAGGAGTCGAAGGTGCAGGAGGCCGGCCAGTTCACGATGTCCGAGGAGACGATCGGGTCCTCGGTGTACTCCAGGACGCCCTGCAGCTGCCCCTCGGCGGCCTTCTGGAAGGCGGTGTTGATCTCGTCCTTGGTGACCTCGCGGTCCAGCTCGAGGACGAGGTCGGTGACGGAGCCCGTGGGGACCGGGACGCGCATGGCGATGCCGTCCAGCTTGCCCTTGAGCTGCGGGAGGACCAGGGCGGTGGCCTTGGCGGCACCGGTCGAGGTCGGGATGATGTTCTCCGCGGCGGCACGGGCGCGGCGCAGGTCCTTGTGCGGGAAGTCCAGGATGCGCTGGTCGTTCGTGTACGCGTGGACCGTCGTCATCATGCCCTTGACGATGCCGAAGTTCTCGTCCAGGACCTTGGCCATCGGCGCCACACAGTTGGTGGTGCAGGAGGCGTTGGAGATGACGTGGTGGTTGGCCGGCTCGTACTTGTCCTGGTTGACACCCATCACGATGGTGATGTCCTCGCCGCTGGCGGGGGCGGAGATCAGGACCTTCTTGGCGCCACCGGCGATGTGCTTCTCGGCGTCGGCCTTCTTGGTGAAGATGCCGGTCGACTCGATGACGATGTCGACGCCCAGCTCGCCCCACGGGATGTCGGCGGGGTTGCGCTCGGAGAGCACCTTGATGGTGTGACCGTCGACGGTGATCGTGTCGGCGGTGTGGGACACGTCGGCCTTGAGACGGCCGAGAATGGTGTCGTACTTCAGCAGGTGGGCCGTGGTCGCGGTGTCACCCAGGTCGTTGACAGCCACGATCTCGATGTCTGCACCCTGCTCCAGCAGCGCGCGGAAGTAGTTACGACCGATGCGGCCGAAGCCGTTGATGCCTACGCGGATCGTCACGAAACCGATCTCCTCGTTGGTACGCCGGGTTTCGACGCCGGCGAGCTTTATTTGGGATGTCCCCGACCGCCTACGACCCTACCTCTCCGGAGTGCTCGTGGTGACATCCAGAGCGGGCCGTGTACGGCAAGGCGGTCCGTACCCACCAGTAGGGGTACGGACCGCTGCTTTTCCGGCCGTTTTCTGATCGGGCCACAGCCCCCGATCCGGCCGCTCCGACTGTGTCAGCGCCGCAGTGCGGCGAGCGCCCTGCCGATGATCCGGGCCCGGTCGGCCGCGGAGGGGACGTGCTCCAGGCCGAAACCGATCAGCACGCTGTCACGCGCGGTGACCGCCGCGGCGGACGGGTGCAGGTCCTGGCTGCGTGCCCAGTTCCCGCGCAGAGCGGGGCTGCCCTGCGGCGGTCCCGCGACGGCCCAGGGTCCGAGCGAGGTCTCGAAGCCCTCGGCGCCCTGCTCGCCGCCCGCCGTCACCAGCCGGGTGTCGTCGACGAAGACGCCCCGGCCGCCGTCGCCGGGATCGGTGATGTACGAGACGGCGACCTCGATCTTCTTGCCCGCATAGGCGCTGAGGTCGAACGAGGCGGTCCGCCAGCCGTCGGAGGCCCCGGTGAAGGAGTTCCAGCCGCCCGTGGAGCCCCGCGCCGTGCATCCCCCGGAACCCACGGTGAGGTAGTGCCGCAGGAAGGGGTGCATGGCGACGTAGAAGCCGCCGTCGCACTGGGTGGGGACGGTGGTGGAGGTGGAGCCGTTCGCGTCGGGCAGCGTCGTCCAGTCGTCCTGGCCCACCGTGTGGACCTCGAGGACGGCGTTGTCGTAGCCGGGCTCGGTGTTGTAACTCAGGCGCAGGTTCAGCGCGGGCGCGTCGGCCGCGCTCGTGCCGCTCAGGTCGAGCGTGCGCGTGAGCCGCATCCAGGAGGCGTTGCGGTGGCTCGCCGCCGCGTACCAGTCGCCCTCGTACGGCGAGAAGGGCATCTTCACGCCGGGGTAGTCGCCCGCGGCCGCGCTGCTGAACTGCGGGAACTCGTCGGACGGCAGGGTGTCCGAG
This sequence comes from Streptomyces sp. NPDC002867, assembly GCF_053591895.1. Taxonomy (NCBI): domain Bacteria; kingdom Bacillati; phylum Actinomycetota; class Actinomycetes; order Kitasatosporales; family Streptomycetaceae; genus Streptomyces; species Streptomyces sp. NPDC002867. Next base: position 137,518 of record NZ_JBSFUR010000011.1, read on the forward strand.
GTGATCGTGTACGCACCGGCCGCGTCCAGTGGGTTGCCGGGCGCCCCGGCGAGCGCTCCCGAGGCCCCCGCGAGGCGGCCCGCGCCGAGGAAGCCGCCCGCTCCGGCGAGCGAGGCACGGCCCGAGGCGCCGAGGTAGTACTGGGAGAAGTCGTCGCTCAGCGCGCCGCCGAGGTCGGCGGCGCCGCCGGCCCGCTCGCCGGTGGTGACGAGCTTGCCGCCCTCGTTGAGGTAGGCCCGCACGGCCTGCGTGGTGGCCCAGGAAGGCGCCTTCGCCCCGGTGTACCAGACGACCGTGTCGAAGTGGCCGAGCACCGCGAGCGGATGCGGGGCGCCCTGCGTGGTGACGTCCCAGACCGCGCTGCGCTGCTTGTTGTCGGCGAGCGCCCCGGTGTAGACGGCGGTGTGCTGCGCGGGTGCGCTGCCGCCCTCCTCGGCGATCACGAGGGTCGAGGCGCGCGGCCGTTCGGCGATCCGGTAGGTGAAGTGCTCGCTGGAGGTGCGCTTGCCCTCCCTCGTACGGCCGGTGAACCAGACCTCGACCGTGTCGCCGACGTCGCCGTCCCGGATGCCGGCGCGGTACTCGTCGAAGCGGATGTTGTCGTCGCCGCCGAAGGTCTCGCCGCCCTTCCAGGGCCGCAGCGCCTGCGTGTGCGTACGACCGCCGTTGACGCGGTACTTGAGCTGCTTGCCCCGTAGCGACTTGCGGGCGACGACGGACACTTCCTGATCCCCGCCGAGGGCGTAGGAGGTGGTGAAGGTGTCGGGGGTGAAGTCCGCCGCGTCGAGCCCGAGCGAGGAGGACGGCCGGTCGGGGTGGGCGGCGGTCTCGGCGACGGAGAGCGCGAACGGGATGTTCTTCGCGAACTCCTGCTGGATCAGCTTCTCGTCGTCGGGGAAGGTGAAGACGGAGGCGCAGTCGGCCGCGTTCCAGGGGTCGTTCGGGTCGATGCGGGACGCGGTGGCGCAGGTCGACATCTCCGGGGTGTACATCATCATCCCGTTGACGTTGGCCGCGTGGCCGTCGGCCTCGCCGTTGGTGGTGTACAGCTCGGAGGAGACCTGGGGGCGGTAGCCGGGGACGGCCGGGTTCTCGGGGGTGCCGGCGAGCGCCTTGTAGAGCACGTCGTCGGGCGTGGGCGTGGCGACCTGCCAGCCGACTCCGTAGAGGATCAGCTCCGCGGCCGAGTGGTAGTTGATGCCGTACTCGAAGCCGATGCGCTTCTGGAAGGCGTCGATGGCCCGGGTCTCGGGCTCGGACGCCGGGCCGGTGCCGCGGTAGGTCTCGTCGAACGGGTCGGGGGACGAACCCTCGTTGTCGTAGCCCCACTTGTAGGCGAAGTTCCGGTTGAGGTCGACGCCGTCGCCGGGCGTGATCTTCCCGTCGCCGTTGTTGTCGCGCATGTTCTTGCGCCACTGGCGCTCGGCGGGCCCGGTGAAGGTGTGGTCGTAGCCGTCGGGGTTGGCCGAGAGCACGAACCACAGCTCGGTGGAGTCCACGATCTTCGTGATCCGCGGGTCCTTGCCGTAGTTCGTGAGGTAGTGGTGCATCAGCCGCCGGGTCATCTCCGGCGTGATCCATTCCCGGGCGTGCTGGTTCGACATGTAGAGCGTGGCCGGCTTGCTGCCGTCCCGGTGCTTCGCGGCGCCCTTGGAGATCTTGAGTGCGAGGATGTCCTGGCCCTTGACCGTCTTGCCGATGCTGACGGCCTTGGTGAGGCCGGGATGGGCGGCGGCGGTGGCCAGGATCTCGCTCTTGAGGCCGCCCTCGCCGCTGTACGGCCGGTAGACGCCGTCGCCCGCCTTGGCGACGCGCCGCTCGGTCTCGGCGGGGACGGTGTGCTCGGTGATGCCGACGCCCTGCGCGCGCAGTTCGTCCGCCTGCCGTTCGGTGAGGTACAGCTCGACGGTGGCGGAGCCCTTCTTCGGCACCTGCTCGGTGAGTTCGTGTCCGTCGGCGCCCGCCGCGAGGATCAGCGGGACCTGCGCCCGGGTGATCTTCGCATGCCACACGGAGAGTTCGTCACCGTCTCCTCCCCCCGGTTCGGCCTGCGCGATCGGCGCCGCCGACAGTCCCGCGACGAGCAGTGAAGCCGCTGCGAGGATCGATCTCGCTCTGCGTCTCATGCGCCCCCCTTGCTGTTGTCTGCCCGATGAGTGAACATGCGCCAGGCTCATGACTCTCCATGATCATGTCAATAGGGCATCGGGATGCCCGGGACGGTCTCCGAAAACGCCGCTGCCGACGCCCGAACGGGCGTCGGCAGCAAAGCTCTTGAGCTGCATGCCGGGGAGGGCTCAGCCGACGAGCCCGTCGGCCATCTCCTCGGTCAGGTTGGACTCCGTACCCGGAATGCCGAGGTCCTGAGCCCGCTTGTCGGCCATCGCCAGCAGCCGCCGGATACGGCCGGCGACCGCGTCCTTCGTCAGCGGCGGGTCGGCGAGGGCACCCAACTCCTCCAGGGACGCCTGCTTGTGCTCCATGCGCAGCCGGCCCGCGGCGGCGAGGTGCTCGGGCACCTCCTCGCCGAGGATCTCCAGGGCGCGCTGCACCCGCGCCCCGGCCGCGACGGCGGCGCGGGCCGACCGGCGCAGGTTGGCGTCGTCGAAGTTCGCCAGGCGGTTGGCGGTGGCCCGCACCTCGCGGCGCATCCGCCGCTCCTCCCAGGCCAGCACCGATTCGTGCGCCCCGAGGCGGGTCAACAGCGCGCCGATCGCGTCACCGTCCCGGACGACCACCCGGTCCACGCCCCGCACCTCGCGGGCCTTGGCGGCGATCGAGAGCCGGCGGGCGGCGCCGACCAGTGCCAGGGCGGCCTCCGGGCCGGGGCAGGTGACCTCCAGCGACGAGGACCGGCCGGGCTCCGTCAGGGAGCCGTGCGCGAGGAACGCACCCCGCCAGGCGGCCTCGGCGTCGCACGTGGCACCGGAGACGACCTGGGGCGGCAGGCCGCGGATCGGGCGGCCGCGGCCGTCGACCAGGCCGGTCTGGCGCGCGAGCTGGTCGCCGCCGGCCACCACCCGTACGACGAAACGGGAGCCGCGGCGCAGCCCGCCGGGGGCCATCACCATCAGCTCCGAGCTGTGGCCGAAGATCTCCAGGATGTCGCGCTTGAGGCGGCGCGCCGCGATCCCGGTGTCGAGCTCCGCCTCGATCACGATGCGGCCGCTGACCAGGTGCAGACCGCCCGCGAACCGCAGGATCGCCGAGACCTCCGCCTTTCTGCAGCAGGTCCGGGTGACGGGAAGCCGGGAGATCTCGTCCTTCACCGCTGCCGTCATCGCCATGGGCCGATCCTTCCATGCATCCGAAAAATACGGTCGTACGCGGCAGCCAACAGCTCCGGGTCATGCTTCGGAGCGCCTCCCCCAGAGACTTCGCCCTGGGAGGGGCCCCCGACCGAGGCCACGGGCGCCAGCTCGACCGCGGCGCCGAGCCGCCTGGCGGCGTCGTCGAGGGACTCGCGGTCGGGCACGGCGGCCTCGTCGGCCAGCACCACGTCCAGGGCGAGTTTAGGCGCGTGTCGTCCCAAAACCTCCAAATGACGCTGCGGGGAGAAGCCATCTGTTTCGCCCGGCTGCGGCGCGAGATTGAGGGAGAGGACCCGCCGCGCCTTGGTCTCGACCAGGGCATCGAGCAGTTCGGGCACGAGCAGGTGCGGGATGACCGAGGAGAACCACGAGCCGGGCCCGAGAACCACCCAGTCGGCGTCCAGGACGGCCTCGACCGCCTCCGGGACGGCGGGCGGGTCGTTCGGCACAAGGTGCACGGACTGCACCTCGCCCGGGGTGAGCGCGACGGTCGCCTGGCCGCGGACCGTGGACACCTCGTCGGGGCGCGCGGGGTCGTGCCCGCGCACGAGCGCCTGGAGCTCCAGCGGGACGGCCGACATGGGCAGCACCCGGCCCTGGGCGCCGAGCAGCTTGCCCACCAGGTCCAGGGCCTGCACATGGTCGCCGAACTGCTCCCACAGCGCCACGATCAGCAGATTGCCGACCGCGTGCTCGTGCAGGTCGCCCTTGGACTGGAAGCGGTGCTGGATGACGCGGGCCCAGGTCTGGCCCCAGTCGTCGTCGCCGCACAGGGCCGCGAGCGCCTTGCGGAGGTCGCCCGGCGGCAGCACGCCGAGCTCTTCGCGGAGCCGGCCGCTGGAGCCGCCGTCGTCGGCGACGGTGACGACCGCCGTCAGGTCGCCGGTGATGCGGCGCAGGGCCGCGAGCGACGCGGACAGGCCCATGCCGCCGCCGAGGGCGACGACCTTGGGCTGCGCGCCGCGCTTCCGTGTCGACACGGTACGCGTGGACCTGCGCACCCGCCGCAGACGGAGGGTTCGTCCGGTCACTCGCGCCCCATGTCCCGGTGCACGACCACGGTCTCGACTCCGGCGGAGGACAGCCGGGCCGCGAGCTTCTCGGAGGTGGCGACCGAGCGGTGCTTGCCGCCCGTGCAGCCCACCGCGATGGTCACGTACCGCTTGCCCTCGCGGCGGTAGCCGGAGGCGATCAGCTGGAGCAGCTCGGTGTAGCGGTCCAGGAACTCCTTGGCTCCGGGCTGGTTGAAGACGTAGTTCGACACCTCTTCGTTCAGGCCGGTGAAGGGGCGCAGCTCGGGGACCCAGTGCGGGTTGGGCAGGAAGCGCATGTCGACGACGAGGTCGGCGTCGACGGGGAGTCCGTACTTGAACCCGAACGACATCACCGTCGCCCGCAGCTCCGGCTCCTCCTCGCCCGCGAACTGGGCGTCCATCTTGGCGCGCAGCTCGTGCACGTTGAGGCTGGAGGTGTCGATCACCAGGTCGGCGTCGCCGCGCAGCTCGCGCAGCAGGTCGCGCTCGGCCGCGATGCCGTCGACGATCCGGCCGTCGCCCTGGAGCGGGTGCGGACGGCGGACCGACTCGAACCGGCGCACGAGGGCGTCGTCGGAGGACTCCAGGAAGACCGTCCGGCGGGTGACCTGCTTGGCGTCGAGGTCGGCGAGGGACTCGCGGAGATTGTCGAAGAACCGCCGGCCGCGCACGTCCACGACGACGGCGATACGGGCGACATTGCCCTGCGAGCGGGCGCCGAGCTCCACCATGGTGGGGATCAGCGCCGGGGGCAGGTTGTCCACGACGAACCAGCCCAGGTCCTCCAGACACTTCGCCGCAGTGCTGCGACCGGCTCCGGACATGCCGGAGATGATCACCAGCTCCGGGATGGCCACGTCCGCCGCGGCGTCGGCGGGCTCGGCCGTATTGCCCGTACTCACGTCTGCTGCTCCGTCTCCGTCGTGCTCGGTCATGTCTTTCTGCCCCCGTCGTTCTCTTCCATGATCTCTCCTGTCGCCGTATTCACGGCGGGTGCGGCCGGAGCCGACTGCGCAAGGGCCACGACGACCGACTCGGCCGTCTTGCGGCCCATGCCGGGGACCTCGCAGATCTGCTCGATTGTCGCCTGCCGCAGGCGCTTCACCGAGCCGAAATGCTTGATCAGAGCCTGTTTCCGGGTGTCCCCGAGGCCGGGCACGGCGTCCAGCGGGCTGGTCCTGATCCGCTTCGTCCGCTTGGAGCGCTGATAGCGGATGGCGAAATCGTGAGCCGTGTCACGGACCCGCTGGAGGAGGTAGAGGCCCTCGCTGGACCGGGGCAGCACGACCGGGTCGTCGTCGTGCGGCAGCCAGACCTCTTCGAGGCGCTTGGCGAGGCCGCAGACGGCCACGTCGTCGATGCCGAGCTCGTCCAGGGCTCGCTGAGCGGCCGCGACCTGCGGCTTTCCGCCGTCGACGACGACGAGCTGGGGCGGGTAGGCGAACTTCTTGGGACGGCCGTCGTCCTCGGGGGCCTGGCTCCCGGGGTCGTCGCCGCCGATCCACTCCCCGGTCCTGTCCTTCTCGGCGAGATACCGCCTGAACCGCCGGGTGATCACCTCGTGCATGGACCGGACGTCGTCCTGGCCCTCGAAACCCTTGATCTGGAAGCGGCGGTACTCGCTCTTGCGCGCGAGGCCGTCCTCGAAGACCACCATCGACGCCACCACGTCCTCGCCCTGGAGGTGGGAGACGTCGAAGCACTCGATGCGCAGGGGCGCCGAGTCGAGACCGAGGGCCTCCGCGATCTCCTCCAGGGCCCGCGAGCGGGTGGTCAGATCGCTGGCGCGCTTGGTCTTGTGGAGGCCGAGGGCCTGCAGGGCGTTGCGCTGCACGGTCTCCATGAGCGCCTTCTTGTCGCCGCGCTGCGGGACGCGCAGCGACACCTGCGACCCGCGGCGGCCGCTCAGCCACTGGGTGACGGCGCTGTCGTCCTCGGGCAGCGCGGGGACGAGGACCTCCTTGGGCACGGCGTCGCCGCTCTCCTCGCCGTACAGCTGCTGGAGGGCGTGCTCGACCAGGCCGGCGGTGTCGACGTTCTCCACCTTGTCGGTGACCCAGCCGCGCTGGCCGCGCACCCGGCCGCCACGGACGTGGAAGATCTGCACGGCGGCTTCCAGCTCGTCCTCGGCGAGGGCGATCAGGTCGGCGTCGGTCGCGTCGGCGAGCACGACGGCGTTCTTCTCCAGGGCGCGTTTGAGCGCTTCTATGTCGTCGCGCAGCCGGGCCGCCTTCTCGTACTCCATCTCCTCGGCGGCCGCCGTCATCTGCTTCTCCAGGCGGCGGATGTACGTGCCGGTGCGGCCGGCCATGAAGTCGCAGAACTCCTCGGCCAGTTCGCGGTGCTCCTCGGGGGTGACCCGGCCGACGCACGGCGCGGAGCACTTGCCGATGTAGCCGAGCAGGCAGGGGCGGCCCTTCTGCACGTGGTTCCTGAACACGCCCGCGGAGCAGGTGCGCACGGGGAAGACGCGGAGCATCAGGTCGACGGTCTCGCGGATCGCCCACGCGTGCCCGTACGGACCGAAGTAGCGCACGCCTTTCCGCTTGGCCCCGCGCATGACCTGGACCCTCGGGAAATCCTCGTTCAGCGTGACGGCGAGATACGGATAGCTCTTGTCGTCGCGGTACTTGACGTTGAAGCGGGGGTCGAACTCCTTGATCCAGGAGTATTCCAGCTGGAGCGCCTCGACCTCGGTGGAGACCACCGTCCACTCGACGGAGGCGGCGGTGGTGACCATGGTGCGGGTGCGCGGGTGCAGATTGGCCAGGTCCTGGAAGTAGCTGGCGAGGCGCTGGCGCAGGCTTTTCGCCTTGCCGACGTAGATCACCCGGCGGTGCTCGTCGCGGAACCTGTAGACCCCCGGCGAGTCGGGGATCTGTCCCGGCTTGGGGCGGTAACTGGAGGGGTCTGCCATGCCGACCACCCTACTGGCGGGCGGTGACAGCGTGGTCATCTCCGGGGGACGTGACCAGCGCTGCGGGGGACGCCGCGGGCCGGACGAGCGCAGGCGCGGAAACCGGCCGCGACGGCGGCCGGGGGCCTCGTTCCCGGCCATGAGCCCTGCATCCATCCTTGTCGCGGGAAGATCAACACGCTTCAATGCGGAGTGACGCGGCGCTGTGATCGGTACGGCCCGGATGTGATGACCTCCGTCCCTCTCCGCCCGGAAGGCCGCCGCCCACCCCCAGCGGCAGCCACCGCTCCGTGATCGTTCACCGCACGCCATGAGCCCCCGGAGGAGTCCATGGGCCACACCGAGGCAGACCTGGCACAGGTGCTGACCACCGGCCCGTTCCACCTGGCCCTGCGCGCCGCCCTCGCGACGCGCGGCCTGCCGCTCCAGCGCGTCCAGCACCACCTCGCCCACCGGGGGATCAAGGTCGGGGTGACCAGCCTCAGTTACTGGCAGCAGGGCGCGCGCCGCCCCCAGCGCCCCGAGTCGCTGCGGGCCGTACGCGCGCTGGAGGACGTGCTGGAGCTGCCCGCGCAGTCACTGGTCCGGCTGCTCGGCCCGGGGACGGACAGCACCCCCGCCGGCGCGGACCCTCCCGGGGCACGTTCCTACCGCTCGCTCGCGGAGGCCGCCGGCACGGCGGAACGGCTGTTCGCGGGTCTCACGCCGCCCGGGGACGGCGGACTGCACACGGTCGGACACCAGGACCGGGTGCGCATCGACGCCGGCCGGCGCCTCGCGGGACGCGACTCCCACCACGTCGTCCGCGCCCAGCGGGACGGCGTCGACCGCTATCTGGCCGTCCACCAAGGCGATCCCGGCTGTGACCCGGCGCGCGTGCGGGTGAGCGCGCTGGAGAACTGCCGGACGGGCCGGGTGCGGTGGGACACCGACACCCGCGTGGTGGTGGCCGAGCTCCTCTTCGACACCAGGCTGCGCGCCGGAGAGACGTACGTCTTCGGTTACGGCTTCGAGGACGGCACCGGCGGTCCGGGCGGCGAGTACGTGCGCGGCTTCGGCTTCGCGGGCGGGCAGTACCTGCTCCAGGTGCGGTTCGACGAAGGCGCGCTGCCGGTGCGCTGCCACCGGTTCGCCCATGCGACGACGGGTGCGCCGCGGGGAGCGCGGACGCGTCTGGCGCTCAGCGGGCGCCATCGCACGGTGCACCTGGTGGAGCAGGGGGTGCGGCCGGGGATCCTCGGGATCGACTGGGACTGGGACTGACGGCGCACGGACCGTCCGGTCCGGGCCGGACCAGGCCGACCCATGGGCCGACCGCGCGTGGGGCCGCCGCCGGGCGATGTGTACGGGTTCGGGCGTCGGAGCCGTCGTCAGGCGTCGGGGCCGGCGACGAGCCTGCCGCCCTCCGTCCTGACCGGGACCTCCGGCAGCGGCACGGTGGCCGGGCCCACGAGCGCCTTGCCGGTCGTCACGTCGAAGCGGCTGCCGTGGCAGGGGCAGTTGCCCTCCGTGCCCTCCAGCTTGTCGAGCACGCAGCCCGCGTGCGTGCACTGGGCGCTGAACGCCTTGTACTGCCCCTTCGCCGGGCAGTGCACGACCAGTCGCTGCTCGCGGTAGAGCTTGGCCCCGCCGACCGGGACGGCGTCGGCGGCGCCGAGGTCGACGGGCGCGGTGGGCGTCGGGTTCTCCGCGTGGCCGACCTTGGACTCGGTGGAGCAGGCGGCGACGCCCAGCCCGGCGGCCCCGGCGAGGGCAGCGCCCTTCAGGACGGTACGGCGGGCGGGCGGCTGGCCGGGCATGGGAACTCCACTGTTCAGAGCGTCGGGTGCGTCCGAGGGCGCGTGTCGGTGACAGAAACGACGATACCGGCGGAGATCGGCGGTGCCCGGGGCGGGCTCCCTGGCCGGGCGCGCGGGCATCGGCTACGTTCTGGCCCGTGATCGTCGTCGCCGGTGAGTCCTTGATCGACCTGGTCCCGCAGGGGGCCGCCGCTCCCCTGCCCGCACTCCTGCCCCGCCTCGGCGGCGGGCCCTACAACACGGCGGTGGCGCTCGGCCGGCTGGGCTCCCCGGTGGCGTTCTGCTCTCGGGTGTCGACGGACGCCTTCGGCGAGGCACTGCTGGGCGGGCTGCGCGCGGCGGGTGTCGACGTCTCCCTGGTCCAGCGCGGCCCGGAGCCGACGACGCTGGCGGTGGCCGCGATCGGCTCGGACGGTTCGGCCGGGTACGGCTTCTACGCGCAGGGCAGCGCGGACCGCCTCTTCGAACTGCCCGGTGCTCTGCCCGAGGCCGTGCGGGCGCTGGCGCTGGGCACGTGCTCGCTGGTGCTGGAGCCGGGCGCGACCGCGTACGAGGCGCTGCTGCGGCGGGAGGCGGCGCGCGGGGTCTTCACGCTGCTCGACCCGAACATCCGGGCCGGTCTGATCCCCGACGCGGACGCCTACCGGGCGCGGTTCGCGGGGTGGCTGCCGTTCGTCTCGCTCCTGAAGCTCTCCGAGGACGACGCCGAGTGGCTGGGCGGCGTGCCCGAAGGGCCGGAGGCGGTGGTGCTGACCCGGGGCGGCTCGGGGCTGACGGTGCGGACCCGCGCCGGCGTCGAGGTCTCGGTCCCGGCCGCGCCGGTGACCGTCGCGGACACCATCGGGGCGGGCGACACGGTGAACGCGGCGCTGCTCCACGGGCTCGCGGCCCGGGACGCGCTGTCACCCGCCGCGCTGTCCGCGCTGGACGCGGCTGCCTGGAGCGAGGTGCTGACGTTCGCGGCGCGCGCGGCGGCGGTGACGTGCTCCCGTACCGGTGCGGAGCCCCCGTACGCCTGGGAGCTGAGCCAGGGACCAGCCGCAGATCCTGCGCCGGGTCACTCGAGCCCCGCCGGCGCTTGAGGCGCGAGGTCCGAGCCCACGGGTGCCTGGGACGCACGGCCCGTCGGCGCGTGAGGCGCGGTCTTCCGGGGCCGGGACCCCGGAAGAGCGCGCCCCCGCAACAGCGGGGCCGCCCCGTCAGGCGCGACGCGCCCGCGCCGCCGCCGCCGTCTTCTTCGCCGCCACCTTCCGCGCGGGCTGCCGCGCCGCCGGCACCGACACCGCGTCGCTGATGCGCTCCGCGTCCAGGATGTCCCGCAGGAACTTGCCGGTGTGGCTCGCCGGGACGCCCGCGACCTGCTCCGGGGTGCCCTCGGCGATGACGAGTCCGCCGCCGCTGCCGCCCTCGGGGCCCATGTCGACGACCCAGTCGGCCGTCTTGATCACGTCCAGGTTGTGCTCGATGACGATCACCGAGTTGCCCTTGTCGACGAGGTTGGACAGCACGTTGATCAGCTTGCTGATGTCCTCGAAGTGCAGACCGGTCGTGGGCTCGTCCAGCACGTAGACCGTGCGCCCGGTGGAACGCTTCTGGAGCTCGGAGGCCAGCTTCACGCGCTGTGCCTCACCCCCCGAGAGCGTCGGAGCGGACTGGCCGAGCCGGACGTACCCGAGGCCGACCTCGTGGAGCGTGCGCAGGTGGCGGGAGATCGTCGGGACGGCCTCGAAGAAGTCCAGCGCCTCCTCGATCGGCATGTCCAGCACCTCGGCGATGGACTTGCCCTTGTAGTGGACTTCCAGCGTCTCGCGGTTGTACCGCGCCCCGTGGCAGACCTCGCACGGGACGTACACGTCCGGCAGGAAGTTCATCTCGATCTTGATCGTGCCGTCGCCGGAGCAGTTCTCGCAGCGGCCGCCCTTGACGTTGAAGGAGAAGCGGCCGGGCAGATAGCCCCGGACCTTCGCCTCCATCGTCTCGGCGAAGAGCTTGCGGACGTGGTCGAAGACGCCGGTGTACGTCGCCGGGTTCGACCTCGGCGTGCGGCCGATCGGCGACTGGTCCACGTGCACGACCTTATCGACGAGGTCGTCGCCGTCGACGCGGGTGTGCCGTCCCGGCACCGACTTGGCGCCGTTCAGCTCGCGGGCCAGGTGGGTGTAGAGGATGTCGTTGACCAGCGTCGACTTTCCGGAGCCGGAGACACCGGTGACCGCGGTGAGAACGCCGAGCGGGAAGGACACGTCGATGTCCCGCAGGTTGTTCTCCCGGGCGCCGTGCACCGTGAGCCGGCGCGTCGGGTCCACCGGGCGGCGCAGCTCGGGCGTCGGGATGGACCGCTTGCCGGAGAGGTACTGCCCGGTCATGGACTCCTTGTTGGCCAGCAGCTCCTTCAACGGGCCGGAGTGGACGACCTTGCCGCCGTGCTCACCCGCGCCGGGGCCGATGTCGACGACCCAGTCCGCGATCTTGATCGTGTCCTCGTCGTGCTCGACGACGATCAGCGTGTTGCCCATGTCCCGCAGGCGCACCAGCGTCTCGATGAGCCGGTGGTTGTCCCGCTGGTGCAGGCCGATGGACGGCTCGTCCAGCACGTACAGCACGCCGACCAGGCCGGATCCGATCTGGGTGGCGAGCCGGATGCGCTGCGCCTCGCCGCCGGAGAGGGTGCCTGCCGCACGGTTGAGGGAGAGGTAGTCGAGGCCCACGTCGACGAGGAAGCGGAGCCGCTCGTTGACCTCCTTGAGGACGCGCTCGGCGATCTTCTTGTCGCGGGCGTTGAGCTTGAGGCGGCCGAGGAACTCGGCGCACTCGCTGATCGACATCGCGGAGACCTCGGCGATGGACTTCTCCATCACGGTGACCGCGAGGACGATCGGCTTGAGACGGGTGCCCTCGCAGGTCGGGCAGGGGACCTCGCGCATGTAGCCCTCGAAGCGCTCCCTGCTGGAGTCGCTCTCGGCCTCGGAGTGCCGCCGCTTCACGAACTGGACGGCGCCCTCGAAGGCGGGGGTCGTGTACGCGCGCTCTCGGCCGTACCTGTTGCGGTAGCGGACCTCGACCTGGGTCTTGTGGCCGAACAGCAGGGCCTTCTTGGCACGCTGCGGCAGCCCGGCCCAGGGCATGTCGGTGGAGAAGCCGAGCGCCTGGGCGAGCCCGCCGATCAGGCGCCCGAAGTATTCCTTGGTGTGGCCGTGCGACCAGGGGTGGATCGCGCCGTCGTCCAGGGACCTCTGCTCGTCGGGGACGATCAGCTCGGGGTCGACCTCCATGCGCGTGCCGATGCCGGTGCAGTCGGGGCAGGCGCCGAACGGCGAGTTGAACGAGAAGGAGCGGGGCTCGAGCTCCTCGAAGGACAGGTCGTCGTAGGGGCAGTACAGATGCTCCGAGTACATCCGCTCGCGGTCGGGGTCGTCCTCGGGGAGGTCGACGAAGTCGAGCACGACCATGCCGCCGGAGAGGCCGAGCGCGGTCTCGACGGAGTCGGTCAGCCGGCGCTTGGCGCTGTCCTTGACGGTGAGGCGGTCCACGACCACCTCGATGGTGTGCTTCTCCTGCTTCTTCAGTGTGGGCGGCTCGGCGAGCTGGATCGTCGTGCCGTCGACCCTGGCACGGCTGTAGCCCTTGGTCTGGAGGTCGGAGAAGAGGTCGACGAACTCGCCCTTGCGCTCGCGCACCAGCGGCGAGAGCACCTGGAAGCGGCTGCCCTCGGGCAGCTCCAGGACCTTGTCGACGATCGCCTGCGGCGACTGGCGCGAGATGGGACGGCCGCACTCGGGGCAGTGCGGCTTGCCGATGCGGGCGAACAGCAGACGGAGGTAGTCGTAGACCTCGGTGATCGTGCCGACCGTGGAGCGCGGGTTGCGCGAGGTCGACTTCTGGTCGATTGAGACGGCCGGCGACAGGCCCTCGATGAAGTCGACGTCCGGCTTGTCCATCTGACCGAGGAACTGCCGGGCGTACGAGGAGAGGGACTCGACGTAGCGGCGCTGCCCCTCGGCGAAGATCGTGTCGAACGCGAGGGACGACTTGCCCGACCCCGAGAGCCCGGTGAAGACGATGAGGGAGTCGCGCGGGAGGTCGAGCGAGACGTTCTTCAGATTGTGCTCGCGCGCGCCACGGACGATGAGACGGTCGGCCACGCCGGTCCGCACCTTTCTTGAGAGAAGCGGGGGCACGGCCCCCGTCCCAGACTGTTCCAAGCCTAGGGGGGCCGCCAGATGGATGAATGCCTGACTTTCAAGGATGCCTCCACCGAGCGTATAGCACGCGCATTCGATTTATGGACGCCTGCCGATTCCTTCACCCGAACGAGTACCGAGGGCTAGGGTCTGCCTCGTGATCGATCCTCTGAACGACCTGCGCTCCGTACGCGAAGCGACCGACCGGCTCCTCACCGCCGTCGCCGCACTGGACAACGCCGCCGTGGCACGGTCGTCACGGCTGCCGGGCTGGACCCTCGGCCATGTACTGGCCCACATCTCCCGTAACGCCGACGCGCTCGTGAATGTTCTCCAGGGCCGCCCGATGTACGTCAGCGGCGAGGCACGCAACGCCGACATCGAGCGCGACGCCCCCCGGCCCCTCGCAGCGCAGCTCGACGACCTGCGGGAGAGTGCCGCACGCTTCCAGGACGCCGGCTCCGTGCCCGCGGACTGGGACCGCACGGTCGAGCTGCGCAACGGCATCACCGACCGCGCGGCGCGGGTGCCGTTCCGCCGCCTGATCGAGGTGGAGCTGCACCACGTCGACCTGGGCATCGGCTACGAGCTGGAGGACCTGTCGAAGGAGTTCACCCAGCGGGAGACCGACTTCCTCGCTCAGCGCTTCCGGGGCGCCGCGAACGTCCCGCCGACGCGGGTCCGCACCACCGGGGGCGAGTGGCGCACGGGTGGCGACGAAGGAGCCGAGGTGACGGTGTCCGGGCCGGCTGCGGACGTGCTGGGCTGGCTCGCGGGACGGCGGGACGGCGCGGTGCTGGAGGCGTCGGGAGGACCGCTGCCCGTACTGCCCCCGCTATAGGCTGAGACCTATGACTTACAGCGGAGTGGTGAAGGTCGGCGGGCCCGCGGACGTGCACGAACTGACGGACCTGATGATCTCCAAGGTCGCGGTCGGCCCGATGGACAACAACGCCTATCTGCTGCGCTGCCGGGCCACCGGCGAGCAGCTGCTCATCGACGCCGCCGCCGAGCCCGACACCCTGCTGCGGCTCATCGGTGACGACTCGATCGCGTCGGTCGTCACCACGCACCGCCACGGCGACCACTGGCAGGCACTCGCCGAGGTGGTCGCGGCGACGGGCGCCCGGACGTACGCGGGGCGCCACGACGCCGAGGGGATCCCGGTCCCCACCGATGTCCTGGTGGACGACGGGGACACGATCCGGGTGGGCCGCGTCGAGCTGACTGCCTGTCACCTCATGGGCCACACCCCGGGATCGATCGCGCTGGTCTACGACGACCCGCACGGGCATCCCCATGTGTTCACCGGGGACTGCCTCTTCCCGGGCGGTGTGGGCAACACCCATGACGATCCGAAGGCGTTCACCGATCTGCTGAGCGGTGTCGAGGAGAAGCTCTTCGGCCGGCTCCCCGACGAGACGTGGGTCTACCCGGGCCACGGCAAGGACACGACGCTGGGCGACGAGCGCCCGAAGCTGCCGGAGTGGCGCGAACGCGGCTGGTAGTACCCGGCCTTCCGGCTCAGGCCGCCGGCTCGGGTGCGGTACCGGGCGGCTCCGGCGCCTGAGCGGGTGCGGTTCCGGACGGCTCCGGCGCCTGAGCGGGCACGTGCGGGGCGGTCGCGGGCGCGGCGAAGCCCTCTGCGACGCGCGCCGGCAGCGGCCCCAGGCCCAGCAGGCCGGTGACCACCGCGGTGGTCAGGGCGTGCCAGGCGGCGGCGCCGCGCAGCATGGCGTGGTCACCGCCGGACACCGGCAGTGTGCAGACCTCCGAACCCGCGGTCCGGGCACGGGCGGCGAGGGCCCAGGTGTCGGCCGGGTCGGTCACCCGGTCCCGGTCGCCGTGCAGCAGGACGACACGCCGGCCCGCCAGGTGATCGACAGGTTCGTCCGCAGGGCACCAGGGCGCGAGCCCGACCACGGCGGACACCAGGGGATGCCCGGCGACGCGCAGGGCGGCCCGGCCCCCCATCGAATGGCCGACCAGGACGACGGGTACGGGACCGGTCACCCGGGACAGCTCCTCCAGGGCTCGCGTCGCGTCCCGCGCCGCGTCGGCGCGCTCCCCGTTCCAGCCGCGGTGGACGTAGCGCACCCGGCCGAGGGCGATGGCGTGGCCGGCGGTGGCTCGTGCGAGGGACCTGGCGAAGGGACGCATCCGGACCGCGGGCAGATTGACGACCGGCGGCGGCTCCAGGGCGTCGGCCCGGCCGCCGTGCAACAGCAGGACGGCGCCCCGGGGCGCTTCGACGGCGCGCAGCGGCACCAGGGCGGAGGACGCGGTCTGGTCTCGGCGTGCGGCTATGGCTCTCACGTCCTCGGCGCTCGGGGCTGTCGCACGCCACGGTATGCGGAGCCGGAGACAGCCGTGGAGGCGGCACCGGCCCTGCGGAAAACCCGGGCACCCGGCGCGCTCACCCAGCCCCGGAGGCCGCGGAGAGGGACCGGTCCGGAGGCGGGATACGCAGCCGGCCGGGGCGAGGGCTTTCGTCCTCGCCCCGGCCGGGCTGTCACCGCGGATGACCGGGCCTGGTGGGTCAGGCGTCGATGCTGTCCTTCTCGGCATGATCCTCGCCGGCAGCCTGCCCGGCCTCGGCCGCTTCCCGCTCGGCCTGCTTCCTGGAGGCGATCAGGCTGGTGATCGTCGTGACGACCAGCACGCCGCAGATGACGGCCAGCGAGAACGGGATCGAGATCTCGGGGACGTGCACCCCGCTCTCGTGCAGTGCGTGCAGCACCAGCTTGACGCCGATGAAGCCGAGGATCACCGACAGGCCGTAGCTGAGGTGGACCAGCTTCCTCAGCAGTCCGCCGATGAGGAAGTACAGCTGGCGCAGACCCATCAGCGCGAACGCGTTGGCCGTGAACACGATGTACGGGTCCTGGGTCAGACCGAAGATCGCGGGGATGGAGTCCAGTGCGAAGAGCACATCGGTGGTGCCGATGGCGAGCATGACCACCATCAGCGGGGTCAGGACGCGCTTGCCGTTGTTCGCGATGAACAGCTTCGTGCCGTGGTACTTGTCGGCGACGCCGAACTTCTTCTCGATGGACTTGAGGAGCCTGTTCTCTTCGAACTCCTCCTCTTCCTCGTCCGAGCGCGCCTCCTGGATGAGCTTCCAGGCGGTGTAGATGAGGAAGGCGCCGAAGAGGTAGAACACCCACGAGAAGCTGGCGATGATGGCGGCGCCGGCGGCGATGAAGATCGCCCGCAGCACGAGGGCTATCAGTACACCGATCAGCAGCACCCGCTGCTGGAGGTGGGAGGGCACCGAGAACTTCGCCATGATCAGGACGAAGACGAAGAGGTTGTCGACGCTCAGCGACTTCTCGGTGATGAAGCCCGCGAAGAACTCGCCGGACGCCTGGCTCTCGCCGAACACGAGCAGGCCCACGCCGAAGAGCGCGGCCAGCACGATCCAGACGACCGTCCAGATGCCGGCTTCCTTGATCGACACGTCATGGGGCTTTCGCCCGATGAAGAAGTCGACCGCGATCAGGGCGCTGAGACCGAGAATGGTCAGCACCCAAAGGGTCATGGAAACGTCCACTGTGCCTCCGGCTTCGTACGGCTACTGATCAGCGTCGTCGCTGCCGGAGGTCTCCTCCACCCCGTGCGGCGTCGTGCCGCACCACGGGCCGGCGCCCCGGGACCTTCTCTGTCGGTCCGTACTGACGGGCACGCCGCGAGTCGGGAGTACTCCCCTCCGCCCAAGGAACAGTACAGGAAAGACCAAGGAAAGGTAAAGCAAAGGGTAAAGCGGCTACCAAGTGCCCAGGTCAACGCCCCCACGAGCGGCGGGCGTCGGCCACCTGGCCCAGCACCTGACGCAGCACGGCACTGCCCGGCGGCACGGGCAGCGGTTCGTACGTCCACGCGTGCCGCACCCAGGGGTCGGCGAGGTGGTCGTCGGGCACGGGCGTGATCCGGAGGAGCGAGCGCCACAGCGGATCCAGCACCGGGCCGTAGGCGGAGGCGTCCTCGCGGTCGGCGACCATCAGCAGATGGACTCCGACGGCCGGTCCCTCGTCCGCGAGGTACCGCAACTGGGTGACCGCCCGGTCGTCGAAGCCGTGCGGGAAGTCGTTGACGATCAGGAGCTGCTCGGCCCGGTCGAGATCCGGCGGCAGGGAGTCGGCCGCGTCACCGCGCAGCGCCATCGTCACCAGGTCGACCCGCTGGGTCAGCCGGGCGAGGACGGAACTCACGCCCTGGGCTCCTGCCGCCGGCGGCCCGGCGAGCACGCCCGAGCCCACCAGCGGGGCCAGGGCCCCGGCCGCCGACCCCGCGGGGTCGATCACATGCACCGAGAACTCGCCTGGCGGATACACCGCGACGAGCCGGGCCGCGAGCGCGACCGCCGTGTCGGCGGCCTGCCGGCGCAGCACTCCCTCGTCCAGCGCCATGGCCGCGTCCGAGCTCGACCGTCCGCTGTCCACCCACAACCCGCGCTCCAGCGGCAGCCGTACGAGCAGCGGGAGGCGCAGTTCGGGGCTCTCGGGCAGGTGGATGTCCCCGATACGCAGCGCCATGGGGATCTCCATCGGGACGCGGTAGGCGTGCCAGACCGGGTTGTCCCAGCGCGCGAAGGCCGGTGGCAGCGCGGGCTCGACGACCTCCGCCTCGGCGGTGAGCTGGGCCAGATCGCGGTCGAGGACCTGCCGGGCCTGGTCGGTCAGCTGCTCGTACTTGGCGCGGGCCGCGGCCCGCGCCGCGTCCCCGCCGCTGCCGATGCGGCTGCGCGGGTCGGACAGGACCTGGTCGAGCTCCTTGTCCATGCGGTTCTCGGCGAACTCGACCGCACTGCGGTACGCGGCGACGGTCCTGGCCAGGTCCTCGAACATGCCCCAGATCTGGTTGTAGAGGCGCTCCTCCATCGACCAGCCGGTGGCGTCGCCCGCGACGGGCGCGGAGGGGCGGCCGGGCTCCGCCGGCGGTGCGGCCGGGGGCGGCGGGGGGGCCGCCGACTGACGCCGGGGGTGCGTGTAGTCGACGGGGCCGCTCGGGACCTGCGGCGTGTCCGGCCCCGGGGTGTGCTGCGGGCCCGCGGAGGCCGCCGCGGCCTGGGCCGCGGGCACGGACAGCCCGTCGGAGAGCGAACGGCCGCCGGACGGCGTCGCGTCGGGGGCGGAGGACTGGTCGGGTGCGGCGGGCGCGACCGGCCCCGCGTCGGCGCTCGTGGCCAGCCGCGCCGGTTCGGTGCGGGGGGCCGGGAGGGCAACGGTCGCCTGGATGCCGGCGGCGACCTCCCGGGCGCGGGCGAGGCCCTGGTCGGCGAGGAGGTCCGCGAGGCCGCCCTCGTAGCCCTGGCCCACCGCACGGATCTTCCAGGCGCCCTGGCGCCGGTAGACCTCGACGGCGACGAGCGCGGTCTCGGTGTCGAGGCCGGTGATGGTGAAACTGGCGATCTCGTCGCCGTCGTCGCCGACGACGGCGACGAAGGGCGCCGCGGTGGCGCCGAAGCGGTCGGGACCGCCCCCGTCCGCGAGCGCGAGGAGCACGTTGATCTGCTGCACCGCCTCGGGCACGGCGTCCAGCTGGAGCGTGAACCGGGGCGCCCGGTCGGCCTGTTCGGGCACCTCGACGCCGGGCAGCGCGCGGGCGCCGGGATGGGCGACCCACTCCTCGCGCCCTGTGCCGCGGTCGTCGACGTAGCTGGCGCAGGCCACGACCGGATGACCGGCCGACACCCGTACCTCCAGCCGGGTGTGCGGCAGGGGGTGGTTCTGCCCCCGGACCAGCTCGGCCGTCATCGCTCTGTCCCCTCGGTGTTCTGCGGTACGCGTGGTGTGTGCGTCGGATGTCGTGCGGCGTCGCCGGTGCGCGGGCGGCCGGCGGTTCGCGTCGTGCGGTGCAAGCGGTGCAGCTCCCGGCGGCGATGCCTCCGGGAGCTGCGGGTCCGTCGATACGGTCCGGGCCTGCGGTGAACGCCTACAGGTGCGGCAGGATCGCCGGCATCAGGTCCTGGAACGTACGGCCGTTGGCCGGGTTGCCCAGGGCGGTCATCTGCCAGCCGCCGCCCGCGCGGTGCACCTTGGCCATGATCTGCGCCGTGTACTGGCCACCGCCGTCGAGCGTGTAGCGGGCGAGCTCCTGGCCGTTGGTCTCGTCGACGATGCGGCAGAAGGCGTTCTGCACCTCCTGGAACGTCTGGCCGGTGAAGGAGTTCACCGTGAAGACGATCTGGTCGATGTGGACCGGCACCCGCTGCAGGTCGACGAGGATCGCCTCGTCGTCGCCGCCGGAACCGGCGCCGCCCACCAGGTTGTCACCGGTGTGCTTGACCGAACCGTCGTCGCTGACGAGGTGGCGGAAGAAGACCACGTCCACCGGCTGCTTGTCGGCGAACAGCACGGCCGACGCGTCGAGGTCGATCTCGCGGGTGCGCGAGCCGAACAGACCACGGCGCGGAGCCGCCTGCCAGCCGAGCCCCATCCGCACAGCAGTGAGGATGCCCCCGTCGCTCTTCTGCAGGCTGATGGCCTGGCCCTTGGTCATGTTGACCGTCACGCGCTGTCCCCTTCTTGAGAATTGCCACCGCCCAAATGTGCGGTTGACCTGCACCCTACGCAGTCGGGACGGCGGAGCAGGACCGTCCGCCCGATTTTGTGTCGGTCTTGCAACACAGCGTCCGCTGCCAGCCTCAGGCGAGGCCCGCCTCCTTCATCTGGCGGAGCTCCTTCTTCAACTCGCTGACCTCGTCGCGCAGTCGCGCGGCCACCTCGAACTGCAGCTCCGCCGCGGCCGCGCGCATCCGATCGGTCATCTCCTCGATGATTCCGGCCAGTTCGGCCGCGGGGCGGTCGCTGACCACCTCGCCCTTCCTGGCACCCGACGTGCCGAGCGCGGGCACGGGGGCCTTGACGGCCTTGCCCGCCTTGTCGGCCTTCGCCTGGCGGTAGCCGGTGCCGAGCAGTTGCTCGGTGTCGACCTCCTCGCGCGCGATCGTCGCGACGATGTCGTTGATCTTCTTGCGGAGCGGCTGCGGGTCGATGCCGTTCTCCGTGTTGTACGCGATCTGCTTCTCCCGGCGGCGGTTGGTCTCGTCGATGGCCTTCTCCATCGCGGGCGTGATCTTGTCCGCGTACATATGGACCTGGCCGGAGACGTTGCGCGCCGCGCGGCCGATGGTCTGGATCAGGGAGGTGCCGGAGCGCAGGAAGCCCTCCTTGTCCGCATCCAGGATGGCCACCAGCGAGACCTCGGGGAGGTCGAGGCCCTCGCGCAGGAGGTTGATGCCGACCAGGACGTCGTACTCGCCGGCGCGCAGTTCACGCAGCAGCTCGACGCGGCGCAGGGTGTCGACGTCGCTGTGGAGGTAACGGACCTGGATGCCCAGTTCGAGGAAGTAGTCGGTGAGGTCCTCGGCCATCTTCTTGGTGAGGGTGGTGACGAGGACCCTCTCGTCCTTCTCCGTGCGCAGCCGGATCTCGTGGACCAGGTCGTCGATCTGGCCCTCCGTGGGCTTGACGACGACCTCCGGGTCGACAAGACCCGTGGGCCGGATGATCTGCTCCACGAAACCGTCGCCGCGCGAGAGCTCGTAGGCGCCCGGGGTGGCGGACAGGTAGACGGTCTGGCCGATCCGCTCCTTGAACTCCTCCCACTTCAAGGGACGGTTGTCGAGTGCGGACGGCAGCCGGAAGCCGTGGTCGACGAGCGTGCGCTTGCGGGAGGCGTCACCCTCGTACATCGCGCCGATCTGCGGGACCGTCACATGGGACTCGTCGATCACGAGCAGGAAGTCCTCGGGGAAGTAGTCGAGGAGGGTGTTGGGCGGGGAGCCGGGCTCGCGGTCGTCGAAGTGCATCGAGTAGTTCTCGATGCCCGAGCACGAGCCGATCTGGCGCATCATCTCGATGTCGTACGTCGTGCGCATGCGCAGCCGCTGGGACTCCAGCAGCTTGCCCTGCCTATCGAGCTCCGCGAGGCGCTGCTCCAGCTCGGCCTCGATGCCGTTGACCGCCTTCTCCATGCGCTCGGGGCCGGCCACGTAGTGACTGGCGGGGAAGACGTACAGCGACTGGTCCTCGCTGAGGATCTCGCCGGTGAGCGGGTGGAGGGTGGACAGTGCCTCGATCTCGTCGCCGAACATCTCGATGCGGACGGCGAGCTCCTCGTAGACCGGGAAGATCTCGATCGTGTCGCCGCGGACCCGGAAGGTGCCGCGCTGGAACGCCATGTCGTTGCGCGTGTACTGGATGTCGACGAAGCGGCGCAGCAGCTGGTCGCGGTCGATCTCGTCGCCGACCTTGAGCTGGACCATGCGGTCCACGTACTCCTGCGGTGTGCCGAGGCCGTAGATGCAGGAGACGGAGGCGACCACGACGACGTCGCGGCGGGTCAGCAGCGAGTTCGTCGCGGAGTGGCGCAGGCGCTCGACCTCCTCGTTGATCGAGGAGTCCTTCTCGATGTAGGTGTCCGACTGCGGGACGTACGCCTCGGGCTGGTAGTAGTCGTAGTACGAGACGAAGTACTCCACCGCGTTGTTCGGGAGGAGCTCGCGGAACTCGTTCGCCAGCTGGGCGGCCAGGGTCTTGTTCGGCGCCATCACCAGGGTGGGGCGCTGAAGACGCTCGATCATCCACGCGGTGGTCGCCGACTTGCCGGTGCCGGTCGCGCCGAGCAGGACGACGTCCTTCTCGCCCGCGCGGATACGCCGCTCCAGGTCGGCGATGGCCGTCGGCTGGTCGCCGCTGGGCTGGTAGGGGCTGACGACCTCGAAAGGCGCCACCGTACGTTCGATCTTGGAAACGGGCCGCATGGAATCCACCGTACGACCCGCCACTGACAGCCGGGGGTGAACCGCGGCGGACGCCGGGCCCCCGCGGGGTCCCGGCCACCGGCCGGAGCCGCTGCGACCAGCAGCTTTGCCCGTGGCCCGGCGCCTGCCGGCCCCACGGGACCGCGCTCAGCGGCTGTCGTGGTCCGCGAAGCGCCGGCGGCGGGCGCGGTCGGCGGCCCAGGAGGCCGGGCGGCGCCCCGCCTGCGCCCCTGCCCGGGCCGGGACTCCCGCGCGCCGGCCCTCGTCGCGGGCGGGCCACCCGTGTTCCGGCTCGCCCAGCACGAGGAGCGGGTCGAACATCACCACGACGGCGGCGAGCAGCAGGAAGACCGCGGGTCCCACGAGGACGGGTGCGAGCACGCCGACCGGGGAGTCACCGGCGGTGGCCAGGTCGATCGTGGGGTGCAGATGGACGCTCACCGCCGCCATCCCGACGTAGTGCATCCCGCTCACCGCGATGCCCATCACGAGGGCGGCGCCGAGACTCGCCAGGAAGCCGTGCACGGACACCGCCGCCCACAGCGCGGCGGTCGCCGCGACGACGGCGATCACCACGGAGAGCGCGACGGTGAGGGTGTCGTACTCCAGGACGGCCTGCAGTCGCATTCCGGCCATGCCGAGGTAGTGCATGGAGGCGATGCCGAGTCCGGTGAGCGTCCCGCCGGTGACCAGCGCCATCAAGGTCGCGCCGCGGTAGCCCACGATGAAGATCCCGATGCCGACCATGACGACGGCCACGGCGAGGCTCGCGAAGGTGGTCGGCCTGTCGTAGCCGATGGGGACCTCCTGGACGGTGAACCCCATCATCGCGATGAAGTGCATCGTCCAGATCCCCGAGCCGATGGCCGTGGCGCCGAGCGCCAGCCACGCCGCCTTGAAGCCGCGGCCGTGGCGCACGGACCGCGTGGTGCAGCGCAGGCCCAGGGCGCCGCCCAGGCAGGCCATGAGATAGGCCGCCACCGGGGTGACGAGGCCATAGCCGAAACCGTCCACCGTGCCCTGCATCCCCTGCGCCCTTCGCCCCGTGTGATCCCCTGTGCCCGGTGCCCCCTGCCTGCTCCGCGATACCCGCGTCCCCCGCGCATCCGGGAGCGAACGTCCGGTTGTGGGCGAGAGTACGGCCCGCGGAACGGGATGCAAACGCCGGGGCGGCGATTTGTCGACATGGGAGACACGGGTGGTTCCCCGCACGCGGTCCGTTCAGGTTGTGGCCATACTTCGCCTGTCCCGTGTTGGCCGACAACTGTCACTCTCGGCCCGTCCGTGATCCGACGACGTGAGGAAATCCCCCGTGGACGCACGCCCCGTCGCAGCCCTGGCCGCCACTGCCCTCGGAATCGCCGTGTTCCTCGCGCCCGGCTCGGCCTCCGGCACCCCGGAAGCCGTGGCGCAGCAGGACGAACCACTCGTGATCGCCCATCGGGGCGCCTCCGCCTACGCGCCCGAGAACACCCTCGCGGCGGTCGACCTCGCGGACCGGATGGGCTTCGTCTGGGTGGAGAACGACGTCCAGCGCACCAAGGACGGCGAGCTCGTCGTCGTCCACGACGACTCACTCGCCCGGACCACCGACGTGGAGCAGGTCTTCCCCGACCGCGCGCCCTGGAAGGTCAAGGACTTCACCGCCGCCGAGATCGCCCGCCTCGACGCGGGCAGCTGGCGCGGCGCCGAGTGGGGCGGCGCGCGCGTGCCGACGCTCAAGCAGTACCTGAACCGCGTCGACGAGAACAACCAGAAGCTCCTTCTGGAGATCAAGAAGCCCGAGCTGTACCCGGGCATCGAGAAGGACACCCTCCGGGTGCTCGGCGAGGAGGGCTGGCTGGACCGCCGGCACGTGGCGGGCCGGCTCGTCATCCAGAGCTTCGGCGCGGACAGTGTGAAGGCCGTTCACCAGCAGCGGCCGGACCTCACCACCGGCTTCCTCGGTACGCCGGCGGTCGCCGATCTGCCGGCGTACGCGGCGTTCACCGACCAGATCAACCCCACGCACACCTCGTTGACCGCCGAGTACGTGGCCGCCGTCCACGCGCTCAAGGGCGCGCACGGCAAGCCGCTGCGGGTCAACACCTGGACGGTGAACGACGCGGCGGGCGCCGCGCGCGTGGACGCCTTCGGGGTGGACGGGATCATCACCAACAATCCGGACGTCGTGCGGAACGCGGTGAGCTGACGTCCGCTCCCGGACGGACTGTCAGTGCCCGGTCGTACCGTGGTCCGCATGAACACCACCGGCAGGAACACCCTGGAGTGGAGCGTCGTCGCCACGGACATCGGGCCGCTGCTGCTCGCCGCGACCGGCGACGGCCTGGTGAGCGTGGTGTTCCACGCGCGGCCCGCGATACGGGACCGGGCGCTGAAGCAGCTGGCGGACCGGCTCGGTGCGCCGCCCGCCGAGACCGGGACCGGGCGCCTCGCCGAGCCGATACGCCAGCTGCACGCGTACTTCGAGGGCGGGCGGCGGGATTTCGATCTTCCGCTGGACTGGTCGCTGTCGGCGGGTTTCAACCGCCAGGTGCTGCGAGAGCTGCCGGCCGCCGCGCCGTTCGGGACGGTCGTCGGTTACGGCGATCTCGCGGCACGGGTCGGCCAGCCGGGCGCGGCCCAGGCGGTCGGGGCGGCGATGGGCTCCAATCCCCTGCCCGTCGTCGTGCCGTGTCATCGGGTGGTGGAGAGCGACGGGGGGCTGGGCGGCTTCGGCGGGGGCCTGGAGACGAAGCGCAGGCTGCTGGCGCTGGAGGGCGTGCTGCCGGAGCCGCTGTTCTGACCGGGCGCCGGCGCGGTTTCGCACCGGCGCGGCCGCTGGCACACTGCGTCAGTGACCACCAGCCCAGACGCTCCTGACATATCAGAGTCCCCGGTGATCGGGGCCGCCGAGCTCCCGGCACTGCGGCGCCGTGTCAACGCCGTGCTGATCGCCAGCCAGATCCTGGGCGGCCTCGGACTCGCCACCGGAATCGCGCTCGCCGCAGTCCTGGCGCAGGAAGTCAGCGGTACGGAAGCCCTGTCCGGTCTCGCCCCGACCGCGACCGTGGCCGGGACCGCGCTGCTCTCGGTGCCGCTGGCCGCCCTGATGACCGCCCGGGGGCGGCGGCCGGGCCTGGTCCTCGCGTATCTCATCGGGGCGCTCGGCGCGGGTGTGGTCGTGCTGGCGGCCGTCGTCGGCAGCTTCCCGCTCCTGCTGCTCGGCATGGCGGGCTTCGGCGCGGCCTCCTCGGCCAACCTGCAGGCCCGATTCGCGGCCGCCGACCTGGCCGAGCCGGAGCGGCGCGGGCGGGCGATCTCCACGGTTGTGTGGGCGACGACGATCGGGGCGGTGCTGGGGCCGAACATCGCCTCGCCCGCCGGACGCAGTGTGTCCGGCATCGGCATACCGGCGGCCGCGGGCCCCTTCCTGTGGGCGGCGGGCGTCTTCCTGGTCTCGGCGGTGGTGGTCCTGGTCCTGCTGCGCCCCGACCCGCTGCTGACCGCCCGCGCGCTGTCGCCTGCCGACCGCTCTCCCGAGGGACGTTCGCTGCGTGCGGGCGTGCGGGCCGTGCAGGACTCCCCGATGGCGCAGCTGGCGCTGGTCACGGTGGCCGTCTCGCACACGGCGATGGTGTCGATCATGTCGATGACCCCGGTCGCGCTGAGCCACCACGGTGCGGGGATCCAGCTGATCGGCCTGGTCATCAGCGGGCACATCGCGGGCATGTACGCGTTCTCGCCGCTGATGGGCTGGCTGGCGGACCGTATCGGGCGGCTGGCCGTGATCGGGCTGGCGGCCGGCCTGCTCAGCACGGCCGCGCTGCTGGCCGGTACGGCGGGGCCGAGCCACGGCCGGACGGCGCTCGGTCTGTTCCTGCTGGGCCTCGGCTGGTCGGCGGGTCTGGTCGCGGGCTCCACGCTGCTGACGGACTCCGTGCCGCAGCCGGCGCGGGCGGCGGTCCAGGGCCTGTCGGACCTGACGATGAACACGGCGGCCGGTCTGGGCGGGGCGGCCGCGGGTCTCGTGGTCGCGCAGGCCGGGTACGGCTGGCTGAACGCGATCGGGGCGGTGCTGCTGCTGCCGATGGCCGCGCTGGCGGTACGGCGGGCGATGACGCGCGCGTGAGCGGGCGGCGGGACGAGACGGGGCCCGTGCCGGAGGCCGGGACCGACCGGACGTCGCCCGGGGACAGCCCGTACGCCACCGTGCCGTCGTCCAGCCACGCCGCCCGCTCGTCCACGCTGCGCGGCTCGAGACGGTCGCGTAGAACCGGTTGTCGCGAGCGCACAGGTCGGACGGGAGCACGCGGCGCACGGCCGGGGCACCCGTGCGCCCCGCGGCCCACGTTTGGGCGACCCGCCGCCGTGCCAGGGATGGGGACATGGTGAAGACCGCGATAACGGTGTCCGAAGAGGTACGGGAGGCGCTCGACGCCGGCGCGCCCGTCGTCGCCCTGGAGTCGACGATCATCGCGCACGGACTGCCGCGCCCCCGCAACCTGACCGTGGCCGAAGAACTGGAGGCGCTGGTACGGGCCGAGGGAGCCGTGCCGGCCACGATCGCCGTGCTCGACGGGCGGGCGCACATCGGCCTGGGGAAGACCGAGTTGGAGCGCGTCGCCGGCGATCCGGACATGCGCAAGCTGGGCCACCGCGATCTGGCCCCCGCCCTCGCGACCGGGGCGAGCGGGGCGACGACGGTCTCCGCCACGGCGTTCCTCGCCGACCGGGCGGGCATCCCCGTCTTCGCGACGGGCGGGCTGGGCGGTGTGCACCGCGGCTGGACCGAGACGCAGGACGAGTCGGCCGACCTGCGACTGCTCGCGCAGGTCGGCCTCACCGTGGTGTGCGCGGGCGTCAAGTCGATCCTTGACGTCCCGGCCACCCTCCAGCGACTGGAGACGCTCGGGGTGGGCGTCGTCGGCTACGGGACCGACCGGTTCCCCGGCTTCTACCTGACGTCCTCGGGCGAACCGGTCGACTGGACCCTCCGCACCCCCGAGGAGGTCGCCGCGGTGATGCACGCCAAGGACCTGCTGGCCGAGCCGTACTCCGCCCTGGTCGTGGCGAATCCGGTGTCCGTCGAGGACCAGCTGGACCCCGCGCTGCACGACCGGGTGCTCGCACGGGCGCTCGGCGAGGCGCGGGAGGAGGGCGTCACCGGACAGGCCGTCACCCCCTTCCTGCTGGAACGGCTGATGCGCTACACCGAGGGCGCCTCGCTGGAGGCCAACCTGGCGGCGGTGCGGGGCAACGTGCGACTCGCCGCACGCATCGCAGCGGCGTACGCGT
The DNA here is from genome assembly GCF_053591895.1 of Streptomyces sp. NPDC002867. NCBI lineage: Bacteria > Bacillati > Actinomycetota > Actinomycetes > Kitasatosporales > Streptomycetaceae > Streptomyces > Streptomyces sp. NPDC002867. Next base: position 164,804 of record NZ_JBSFUR010000011.1, read on the forward strand.
GACGGGCGGCACGAGGGCGCCCGGCCGGACGGGAGAGGCGGACGGGACCGGGCCGGTGGACGGCTCGCCGGGGCTGCTCGTCGTCGGGGACGTCGTCACGGACGTCGTGGCACGTCATCGGACGCCGCTCGCGCGAGGCACGGACACGGCCGCCCGTATCCGCATCCTGCCGGGCGGCGCGGGGGCCAACGTCTGTTGCTGGGCCGCCCTTTGGGGCTGCGCCGACGTGCGGCTGCTCGCCCGCGCGGGCGAGGCCGACGTGGCGTGGCACGCCGAGCGGCTGATGGCGGCGGGCGTGCGTCCGCTTCTGGTGCCCGACGCCGAGGCGCCGACCGCCACCGTCGTGGCCCTCGTCGACGAGGGCGCCGAGCGCACCTTCCTCACGGACAGCGGCGCGGTGCTGCGTCTGGGCCCCGAGGACTGGGCGCCGTCCCTGCTCGACGGGGTCGGGCATCTGCACCTGTCGGGCTACCTCCTGTTCTCCGCCGCGAGCATGCGGGCCGCCGGCCTGGCGATGCGTTCGGCACGGGAACGGGGCGTCCCGGTGAGCGTGGACCCGGCATCGGCGGGCTTCATCGCCGAAGTGGGCGTCGAGCACGTGCTGTCGGCCCTCGACGGCGCGGACGTCCTGTTCCCCAACGCGGACGAGGCCCGCCTCCTCACCGGCCTGCCCGACGCGGCGGACGCGGCGGCGAAGCTCAGCCGGATCGTGCCGCTCACGGTGGTGACGCTGGGCGGACGGGGCGCCCTGGTCGCCGAGTCGGGCCGGGTCACGGCACACGTCCCGGCCGGACCGGCCGAGGCGGTGGACACGACGGGGGCGGGGGACGCGTTCACGGGCGCCTTCCTCGCCGCGCGCCTCGCGGGGGCGGACGCCGCCACGGCAGCGGCGGAGGGCTGCCGGGCCGGTTCCAGGGCGGTGACGCTGGTCGGCGGTCGCCCGTGACGGAGCGGTCTCAGGGCAGTCCGCCCCAGGCGGGGTGGCGCGGATCGTCGGCGCGTACGAGGACGTCGGCCGATTCGGCGGGACGGACCTCGTCCTCGTACCGCGCGTACGCCGGCAGCGTCCAGCGCTCCCGCTCGTCGGTGCGGCGCTCCAGCGCGCCCGGCGAGAGCCGCAGATGCGCGGTCAGGTCGAAGGGGAACCAGTGGCCGAGCAGGAACGGCCCGTGCAGCACCAGCACACCGCCCGGGGGCAGTCGGACAGGCGCCGACCTGGTCGCGCGGTCCGTCGCCGGGTCCCACAGGTCCGGCAGCACCCGCCCGCTGCCGCCCGCCTCCAGAGGCCCGAAGACCTCGCGCCACAGCGCGCCCGTGTCGAACCAGGAGCCGTAGTACGCGTCGGGGTCCTCGCGACCGTACTCGTAGCGCAGCGACGCCGGCCGCAGAAAACCGCCCGTGCCGACGACGAGCACGCCACGTCCACGCAGCCGGAGCACCTCGCCGATGCGCTCCGCCAGTTCACCGGGCCGGGCGGCGGGTGCGCCGTCGACTCCGACGCGCAGCCAGGGGCTGCCGTCTTGAGCGGTGGTCGTCAGCACCCGCTCGGCCACGGCCTCCGCGAGCCGCTCCCAGGTGATCGCTTCCAGTCGCACGGCCCCATCATCACCCGGGCGAGAACCGCACCGTCGGCGCGGTGGCGACATCGTGCGACGCGGCAGCGGCGTGGCCGGCTCCGTCCCCCTCAGGCCCCCGGCACCCCGACGAGCGCCGCGTCGCCCTCCGCCTTGATCCGGCCGGCCCGTACGCCCTCCTCGACCGTCAGGTCCCCGCTGCCGATCGCGACGCAGGTCTCGGCGTCGAGGGTCAGGCACACGTCGGGCGCGTCGGCGGGCCCGTCACCGTACGGGGAGGTCTCGGCGTCCCCCAGCCGCAGATGGAACACCCCCTCGTCCAGCCTCACTTCGACCACCCCCGCCCTTCCCCGCGCCTGGAGAGCGCGCAGCAGCGGGATGGCGAACCAGTGCGCGCGGACGGCGTCGGTGGGTCTGCACTCGGCGAGGTCCGGTGCGCCCCATCCGGCCAGTGCGGTCAGGACGGGCAGCAGGCCCCGTCCCCGTTCGGTCAGCTCGTAGACGTACGCGGCCGACGGCGGCGGCAGCCGGCGTCGGGTCGCCAGGCCGTCCCGCTCCATGTCCTTCAGCCGGGTCGCCAGGACGTCGGTGCTGACACCCGGCAGGTCGGCGTGCAGGTCGGTGTAGCGGCGGGGACCGGCCAGCAGCTCCCGGACGACGAGCAGCGTCCAGCGGTCGCCGACCGCGTCCAGGGCGCGGGCTGCGGCGCAGTACTGGTCATAGCTCCGGCGGCGCGTCTCACGTGGCATGCGACGCAGTCTAGACATGTTGTTGGACTTTCCAAGCTCGAACTTGGTAAAACCAAGTACACGATTGAGCCCTGGAGGCACGGCATGGAGTTCCGGCAGTCGAGCAAGCTCAGCGAGGTCTGCTACGAGATCCGCGGTCCGGTGATAGAACACGCCAACGCGCTGGAGGAGGCGGGCCACAGCGTCCTGCGGCTGAACACCGGCAACCCCGCGCTCTTCGGCTTCGAGGCGCCGGAGGAGATCGTCCAGGACATGATCCGGATGCTGCCCCAGGCCCACGGGTACACCGACTCGCGCGGCATCCTCTCGGCCCGCCGCGCGGTCGCCCAGCGCTACCAGGCCATGGGTCTCGCCGATGTCGACGTCGACGACGTCTTCCTCGGCAACGGTGTCTCCGAACTGGTCTCGATGGCTGTCCAGGCGCTCCTGGAGGACGGCGACGAAGTGCTCATCCCGGCCCCGGACTTCCCGCTGTGGACCGCCGTGACCACGCTCGCGGGCGGCACAGCGGTGCACTACCTGTGCGACGAGGAGTCCGACTGGTACCCGGACCTCGACGACATGGCGTCCAAGATCACCGATCGCACCCGGGCCGTCGTCATCATCAACCCGAACAACCCCACCGGCGCGGTCTACCCGCGCGAGGTCGTGGAGGGCATCCTCGACCTGGCCCGCCGCCACCAGCTGATGGTGTTCGCCGACGAGATCTACGACCGGATCGTGTACGACGACGCGGTGCACCACCCCGCCGCCGCGCTCGCCCCCGACCTCGTCGTCCTCACCTTCTGCGGCCTGTCCAAGACGTACCGCGTCGCCGGTTTCCGCTCCGGCTGGCTCGTCGTCTCCGGCCCGCGGCAGCACGCCCGCAACTATCTCGAGGGCCTGACGATGCTGGCCTCGATGCGGCTGTGCGCCAACGCGCCCGCCCAGTACGCCATCCAGGCCGCACTCGGTGGCCGGCAGTCCATCCACGAACTGGTGGCGCCCGGCGGCAGGCTCCACGAGCAGCGCGACCGTGCGTGGGAGAAGCTGAACGAGATCCCGGGCGTCTCCTGCGTCAAGCCCAAGGGCGCGCTCTACGCCTTCCCCCGGCTGGACCCGAAGGTCCACCCGATCCATGACGACGAGAAGTTCGTCCTGGACCTGCTGCTGCGCGAGAAGATCCAGGTCGTCCAGGGCACGGGCTTCAACTGGCCCCGCCCCGACCACTTCCGGATCCTCACCCTGCCGCACGCCGACGACCTCGACGCCGCGATCAGCCGCATCGGCCGCTTCCTGAGCGGCTACCGCCAGTAGGCCGAGTGGCACGACTGCTGCGGCGTGACGGCCGGACCTTTCTCTTGACGCCGTTGTCCACTGCGATGATCTGATGGGTTCCGCCACCGGGCGAAGCCGGCCACCACGGCCCGCGCCCGCCCCCACGATTCACCGCAGCTCTGGAGCGCGCACATGTGGACAGCCGTCATCGCCGTCATCGGCACTCTGCTCGGATCGGTGGCGACGCACCTGTTCCAGCGCCAGACGGCCGAGCGCAGCGCCGCCCTCGCCCGCGCGGAGCAGCTGCGCCAGGAACGGATCACGGCGTACAGCGCCTTCGCCGGGGCCCTCGTCGACTACCGGCGCGGCCAGAACGACCGCTGGCACCGGGCGAAGGAGGCCCCGGGCAGCGCCGCCGCCGAGGAGGCGCGCATCGACTCGTACCGGCTGCGTTCCAGCGCCCATCAGGCGCTGATCCGGGTGCAGTTGGTGTGCGACGACGCGCAGGCGCTGGACCTGGCCGCCGCCGCCTTCGAGGTCACGAACTGCATGCACGAGGCGCCGGACGAGGGGGACCGCGCGCAGCGTTCGGAGCAGGCGCGCGAGACGCTGTCCGAGTTCATCGGCGCCGCGGCGCCCGGCGTGCGCTAGAGGCCCCGGCCCGGACGGCGGGCGGCGACGCGGCCCGCCCGGTCGCTTCTCAGACCCGTGCCGCCGGTTCCGCGAGCGTACGGACGGGGCTGCCGGCGAGGTAGGCGGCGATGTCCTCGACCGCCTGCCGGAAGTACCCCTCGTAGTTGCGCCGTGTGACGTATCCGAGGTGGGGCAGGCCCAGGAAGTTCGGCGCGGTGCGCAGCGGGTCGTCGGCCGGCAGCGGCTCTTGGGCGAACACGTCGGAGCCGGCGCCCGCGATCCACCCCTCACGCAGCGCCTGCACCAGGGCCGCCTGGTCGACGATCGCGGCCCGCGAGGTGTTGACCAGGTAGGCGGTGCGGCGCATCCGCCTGAGCTCACGGGCGCCGATCAGCCCGCGTGTGTGGTCGGAGAGTTGCAGGTGCACCGAGACGAAGTCCCCCGCCTCGAGGAGCTCTTCGAGCGACGCCGCCCGCTCCACGCCGTGTTCCGCTGCCCGCTCGTCCGTGAGATGGCGGCTCCACGCCATGACGTCCATGCCGAAGGCCTGACCGACCCGGGCGACCTTGGCGCCGATCTTCCCGAGACCGACCAGGGCGAGCCGGCTGCCGTGCAGATCCGTGCCGAGGGTGGACTGCCACGGTCCGCCTTCCCGCAGCGCCGTGCCCTCCGCCGTCACATGCCGGGCGAGCCCCAGGATGAGCGCCCAGGTCAGCTCGGCGGGCGGCTCGGAGTTGCTGGCCGTTCCGCAGACGGTGACGCCGTGGCGCGCCGCCGCTTCGAGGTCGATGGAGGCGTTGCGCATGCCCGAGGTGATCAGGAGCTTCAGCCGCGGCAGCCGTGCGAGCAGCGACGCGGTGACAGGTGTCCGCTCGCGCATCACGACGAGGATCTCGCAGTCGCCCGCTTCGGCGGCGAGAGCCTCTTCCGAGGTGAAGTGCCCCTGGAGGGAGCGGACTTCGACGGAACCGGCGAGTGAGGACCAGTCGGCCAGGGTGAGCGCGACGTCCTGGTAGTCGTCGAGCACGGCACAGTGAAGCGTCATGGGAGCGGAGCGTATCTGCTGGGTACGCTGCCGATATGGACCTGGTGGTCGTCCAGCCGCTCAGGGGGAGGCACTGCGGGGAGTGCCGCCAAGGGCCGCTGGAGATGCATGTGCTGGAGTCCGGTGTCCCGGTCTGCCTGGACTGCGCTGATCTGGGGCACCTGGTGTATCTGCCGCGGGGCAGAGCGGCCCTCACCCGCCGTGCGCGAGAAGGCAGTTCGCTGTTCGCGGTCGTGGTCCGCCTCAACCGCCGCCACAGCCGTTACGAGCGCCAGGGACTGCTGGTCGAGGAGGCCGCGCTCGCCTGCGCGGAGTCGGCCTGTCTGGCCGACGCGGAGGCGCGGGCCCGTCGGCGTGCCCGGGACGCCGAGCGCCGGGCGGCTGAGGACGTGCGGTTCACCGCGACCCTGACGGCGGAGATCCTGCGGCTGTTCCCCCTGTGTCCCCCCGAGCGGGCCGCCGGCATCGCGGCGCACGCGTCGGTGCGCGGCAGCGGCCGGGTGGGGAGGACCGCGGCCGGCCGGTCCCTGGACGAAGGAGCGGTCACGGCCGCGGTCAGGGCGTCGGTACGGCACCTCGACACCGAGTACGACGCCCTGCTCGCGGCCGGAGTCGACCGCCACCAGGCACGGGTCCGGGTGGCGGCGGACATCGATGCCGTCCTGGAGTCGTGGCGGGCCTCATCGGGAGACGCGCCCCGGACTGCGGACGGTGGTGCGGAGCGTCAGACCTGGGCGGGGCGGAAGCGGCGGTAGAGCACCACACCACCGAGCACCATGGCCGCGCCCGCCGACGCGGCGAACGCCGACGTGGCGGCGCCGGTCTCGGCGAGCGACCCGCCGGCCGCCTTCGGGGCGAAGGCCCGGTCGGACGGCTTCTGCGACTGGGCGGCCTTCGGCGGCGTTGCGGCCTTCACGGGCGGCTTGCCGGACACGTTCGTCGAGGTGTTCCCGTCGGCCGGGTTGCCGATGCCGACGACGTTAACGGAGTTGCCGGTGACGTTGACCGGGACCTCGACGGGCAGCTGGACGCCGTTGCCCGACAGGATGCCCGGCGAGCCTGCGGTGTCGCCGTCGGCGACGGCACCGCCGGAACTGTGCGAGGCGCCGCTCTGCGCGCCTGACTGCCCGCCGCCCGAGGACGAGACGTTGGCACAAGAATTGCCCGCCGCCGGGTTGAGCAGCCCGACGACATTGACGGTGTTGCCGCAGACGTTGACCGGGACGTCGACGGGCAGTTGCACCGCGTTGCCGGACAGTACGCCGGGTGATCCGACGGCGGCGCCGTCCGCGTTCGAGTCGGCGTGCGCATAGCCGGTGGCCATGGCCAGCGCGCCACCCGTGAGCATCACGGTGGCCAGGCCCTTTCGGTGAACCTGCCTCATGGGCTCCCTGCCTTCAGGAGAGAATCGCGGGGCACTCGCCCGCACCGGAATTAACGTCACGAGGCCTCATCGGTTCTGCCGTTTGAGGTATTCACCCATTCGGGCGCGTGAGGCTTCGAACGCACGATGCCCCACGGCCCGCGCGCCGGTGGGTCGGGTCTCGTGCCGCTGGATGCCCTGTCCTTCCTTGCCACGCGTCAGCTCCGGCCGCTTCGCGGCGAGTTCGGCGACGAGGGGAACGTCCAGCGCCGGTGGCCGGCGGTCCTCATGAGCTCCCGGCCGCTGTCATGGGTCATCGCGGTGCAGCCGGAGATCACGAGATCGGCCGGCCGCTCGGGCGATCCGGGCGAGGGCTGCCGGCCGGTGTTCCGGACCTTGCGCTCATGCGGGTGGTTTCCGGACGACGTAGGTGATCCACCCGCCGCGGCACCGGGCGCGCTTGCCACAGTGAGGCCGTCCGCCGCCGGGCCGTGCGGCGCCGCGCCTGCGGCTCCGGGTCACGGCGCGGCGGCCCTGTCGCCGCGGTCCGAACCGAACGAAGGGATCATCCGTTGTCCTCCCCGAACCCGTCGCGCCCCCACGCCCGCTCCGTGAAGCACCGGACGCTGCTCACCGCCCTGGGCACCGTCATCGCCGTACTCGCGGTCGCCGCGCCCACCGCCCGGGACGGACTCGACGGCGAGCGGACCGTGTCCATCGCCTCCTCCGCCACCACCCAGGTGCAACGCGGCGAACGCTACGTCGAGACACGGCTGTTCTTCGGCACCGAGCGCCCCGACGGCGGCCCGGCCGTGACGGACGCGCAGTTCATGTCCTTCATCGACCGCCATGTGACGCCGGGCTTCCCCGACGGTCTCACGATCCAGGAGGGCAGCGGGCAGTGGCGCGACTCCAACGGCACGATCGAGCGAGAGCGTTCGTACGAACTGACCCTGCTCTACCCGGCCACCGAGGCGCGTCAGCGTGATCCGTTCATCGAGGCTGTTCGCGAGGCGTACGTGAAGGCGTACGCGCAGGATTCGGTGGCGCGGCTCGACGAACCGACGCTCGCGGACTTCTGAGCGCGGGGCCGGGCGACGGCTGGAGGGGGATCATCCGCCCACCAGTGTCGTGAGAGCTCCGACGGGGTCCGTGTCGGGGGTGCCGCGAGGCCACCAGTCCTCGCGGTCGGGGTCCGACTCGTAGCCGTACCAGAGTCCGTCGCGCCCGAGGCGGAGCTGGAGGGAGCGCGAGGAGAGGTGGTTGCGCCAGGGGCGGAAGTGCGGGAAGTCGGCCGCGGCGAGGGCGGGCCTCGCCCGGTCGAAGGGTCCGGCGGGCGGGTCCCAGGGCTCCTCCAGGACGCGCAGCGCGGCCAGTCCTCCCTGACGCCAGGCGGCCACGGCCCGGGCCAGGTCGGTGGGGGTGCGGTCGGCCGCTGCGGCGAGGTCGCGGTAGAGCGCGCGGGTGGAGGCGGTCAGTCCGGAGCCGGGGTGCGCGGCGGCCAGGCGGACCGCATCCTGCCACGGTGTGAGCCGGGCGACGGGGTCCTTGCCGGTGGCGAGGAGGGTGTGGGCGCGGGCCACCGCCTCACCCGCGAGGAGGTCGAGGGCGAGCGGGTCGGGGGCGCCGGGCGCGTGCGGATAGGCGGGCGGACGTCCGGGCCGGGCGGGGAGCGGGAACGGCGCCGGCAGCGGTGGCCGCGCCCGCTCGGCGACCGCCTCGTGGGCGGGCACGGTGGTGACGGGGGCCTCGGCCGCTGCAGCGGCGCGCTCTGCCGCGGAACGGGTCGCGTTGCGGTGGGACAGGGAGGAGAGGATGTCCCGCTCGCCCCGGCCGCGCATCAGGAAGAGGACGAACGGGTCCTCGTCGAGCAGTCTGGCCGTCTGGTAGCACAGGGCGGCCGCGTGCTTGCAGGGGTAGCCGTTGTCGGGGCAGGAGCAGTCGGGGATCAGGTCGCCGGGTGTGGGCAGCAGGTCGGCGGCATCCGCCAGGGCGTGGGGGACGTCCTTGTCGAGCAGTGCGGCGATGTGGTCCGGGCGTGCCGAGGCGGCGGCGAGGAAGTCGTCCCAGTCGTCGTCGGCGAGGGTGCGCAGCCGGATCTCGGTGCGGTACGGGCGCGGTCTGCTGCCGTGGACGTACGCCGTGACCCGGCCGGGTGTGACGGTGATCGACGCGACGTTGCCCCGGCCGGCGTAGGCGCGGCCGCGCTCCAGGCGGGCGCGGTCGAGGGCCGTGTCCTCGAGTGCCTCCACCCAGGCGTTGCCCCACCAGGTGGAGGCGATCTCCTCACCCTGGACAGGATCGAGGGCGGGGAACGTGCGGCGCAGGTCGTCGTGGCGGGGGTCGGTGCGGGCAGTGGACCTGTGGCCGGGGCGCGGCCGCATGGGCGGGCTCATGACGGCCTCCTCAGCGAAACCAGGTCGGCGAGCTCGCGGTCGGTCAGCTCGGTCAGCGCGGCCTCGCCGGAACCGAGCACCGCGTCCGCCAAGGCTCGTTTGGAGGCGAGCATTTCGGCGATCCGGTCCTCGACGGTGCCCTCGGCGATGAGCCGGTGGACCTGCACGGGCTGTGTCTGGCCGATGCGGTAGGCCCGGTCGGTCGCCTGCTCCTCAACCGCTGGATTCCACCAGCGGTCGAAGTGGACGACGTGCCCCGCTCTCGTGAGGTTGAGCCCGGTGCCCGCCGCTTTGAGGGACAGGATGAACACCGGCGCCTCGCCCGACTGGAAGCGGTCGACCATCCGCTCCCGCTCCGCCACCGGGGTGCCGCCGTGCAGCAGCTGGCTTGGGATCGCCCGGGTCGCCAGATGGTCCGAGAGCAGGCGGGCCATGGCGACGTACTGGGTGAAGACGAGGACGGAGCCGTCCTCCGACAGGATGGTCTCGAGCAGCTCGTCGAGGAGGGCGAGCTTGCCGGATCGGCCCGAGAGCCTGGGCGAGCCGGTGCCGTGGCCGTGTCCCGGGGCGTGCTCCTTGAGGAACTGGGCGGGGTGGTTGCAGATCTGCTTCAGCGCGGTCAGCAGCTTCATCACCAGGCCGCGGCGGGCCATGCCCTCCGCGCCCTCGATGGCCGCCATGGCCTCGCGCACCACCGCCTCGTACAGCGACGCCTGTTCACGGGTGAGCGGGACGGGATGGTCGGTCTCGGTCTTCGGCGGCAGCTCCGGCACGATGCCCGGGTCGGACTTCCTGCGGCGCAGGAGGAACGGCCGCACCAGGCGGGCGAGGCGCTCGGCCGCCTCCGCGTCCTCGCCGTTCTCGACGATGCGGGCGTGCCGGGCCCGGAACGCCTTGAGGGGCCCGAGCAGGCCGGGCGTCGTCCAGTCCAGCAGCGCCCACAGCTCGGAGAGGTTGTTCTCCACGGGCGTGCCGGTGAGGGCGACTCGCGCGGGCGCGGGAATCGTGCGCAGCGCCTTGGCGGTCGCGGAGAAGGGGTTCTTCACGTGCTGGGCCTCGTCGGCGACGACCATGCCCCAGGGGTGGCCGGCGAGCAGCTCCGCGCTGGTGCGCATCGTGCCGTACGTGGTGAGGACGAAGCCGCCGCCGGAGGCCGGCAGGATGCGGTCGGCGCCGTGGAAGCGGCGCACGGGGACGCCGGGCGCGAACCGCGCGATCTCCCTCTGCCAGTTGCCGAGGAGGGAGGCCGGGCAGACGACAAGGGTCGCCTCCCTGCGCGCTCTCCGCAGGTGCAGGGCGATGACGGTGACGGTCTTGCCGAGGCCCATGTCGTCGGCCAGGCAGCCGCCGAGGCCGAGTGAGGTCATCAGGTCCAGCCAGGCCAGGCCACGCAGCTGGTAGTCGCGGAGGGTGGCGGCGAGACCGTCCGGTGGGCTCACGGGGTCCGAGGCCGCGGTGAGCCGGTCCCGCAGTGCGGCGAGTGCCCCGGTCGGCACGGCCTCGACCGTCTCCCCCTCCACCTCTGCCGTACCGGTCAGCGCCACGGCCAGCGCGTCGACCGGCTCCAGCAGCCCCAACTCGCGCTTGCGCGCCTTGCGGACGAGGTCGGGGTCCACCACCACCCACCGGTCGCGCAGCCGCACGATGGGCCGGTGGGACTCGGCCAGCGCGTCCATCTCGCCCTCGGTCAGCGGGTCGCCGTCCAGGGCCAACTGCCAGGTGAACCTGAGCAGTTCCTCGCTGTCGAAGAACGGCGTGCCGTCGGTCGCCGAGCCGGGCGCGGGCCGCACGGCGGCGGCCGCGCTGAGCGACCGCGCGAGCTCCTTCGGCCAGTGCACGTCCACACCTGCCGCGTCCAGACGCGCGGCCCCGGGTCCCAGCAGTTCGTACAGCTCGTCCTCGGTGAGAGGAAGGACGTCCGGCACGTCCATCTCCAGCAGCCGGGTGAGCGGCGCCCAGACACGAGCGGCGCGGCGCAGCGCCAGCATCGCGTCGATCCGTGCCCGCGGCCCGAACTGCTCGTCCCCGCCCCCGGCCCACAGCCGGACCGCGTCGATGACGAGGGTCGGGTCGGCGAGGCTGTGCACCTGCACCAGCGCGGCCCCGGCGCTGCGCCGGGCCCCGTCCTCCTCGGCCAGGTCGAAGAGCTCGAACGCGGAGAGGTCGAGGCGCAGCGATACCCGTACGCCCGCGTCCATGCCCGCGGCGGCCTCCGCCGCCCACTCACGCGCGTCGGGCAGATGCTGCCCCCCGGTTGCGGCGAACGGCGCGCCCGCGGCGTGCGCGGCAGCCGGTGTGCGCGGCAGCGTGTCGGCGACCGCGTCGAAGAACTGCCGCACCAGCGCCTCGGGCTCGGGCAGGGACAACGGCCGCGCCCTCGGGACGGGGGTGGCATGCGCCTCGTACGGCATGGCGGCCGCGATGGCACGCAGCTGGGCGATGTCGTCCGCGTCGAGCGGACCGGCCCGCCACGCGTCGTGGTCCGTCGCGGTCAGGCCCGGCATGACGCGGCCGCGCGCCACGAGGTGGAGCGCGTGCAGGGCGGCGGCGCCCCAGCAGGCGGCTGCGGGGTGGGCGAGGGGGTCGTGGCGGGCCTGCATGAGCAACGGGACGGCATCCTCGACGGAGAGCGTCCGCGCGGGGACGGTGCGGCTCCGGACCCCGTCACCGCGCGTGCCGCTCGTGCGGCTGTCCTCCCCGTCCACGCCGACGACGGTGAGCTCGCCGTCGGCGCCGGGGACTTCGGCGCCGTCCGGATCCCAGAAGGCGACCCGGCCCTCGCGGGGCAGGGCCCCGGGCAGGAAGACTGCCGCGCAGCGCAGTAGCGGGCGCGCCAGGTCAGGGGGCGTCTCGGTGGAGAGCGCAAGGTTCGGGGCCATGGGTCACCTCCTCCCGCAGGTCGGCAGCAACGTAGGAGTCACTGGCTCTACGACCTTACGGGCGGGGTCTGACAATCGACGCCGCTACCGGCCTGACCTGCGCGTTCACCCTGAAGCGCAGACGGCCGTGCCCGGGCGCCGCAGCCGCGACGGGCCGCACCCACCCGAGCCCGTGCCTGCGCTCAGCCGGCAGCGGTGTGCGTCGTGGGCGGCGGGGCCTCGCTGCCGAACGGCTCCTCGGCCGGCGGAGCGCCGCGCTGCTCCTGGACCTGTCCCTCCGTCGGGCCGGCCCCGTCGGTCGGCTCCTCGGTCGCACCGGGCACGGGGAGCCCGCCGCGGACGCCGGGGGCAGCGGAGAGGGCGGAGGCGTCAGAGCCCTCGGGCGCGCCCGACCCGCTCGCCACGTCCGGTGGGACAGACTCGGGCGCGGTGCCGCCTGCCGTCACCTCCGGCTTCGGCGCAGCGGCCTGGTCCGCCGGACCGGGCTGCTGAGCACGCTCCAGGAAGCGCAGCAGCTCCACGGGGAACGGCAGAACCAGCGTGGAGTTCTTCTCCGCCGCGACGGCGACCACGGTCTGGAGCAGTCGCAGTTGCAGGGCGGCGGGCTGCTTGGACATCTCCCCCGCGGCCTCAGCCAGCTTCTTCGACGCCTGGAGCTCGGCGTCCGCGTTGATGACCCGGGCCCTGCGCTCGCGGTCGGCCTCGGCCTGCCGCGCCATCGACCGCTTCATGGCCTCGGGCAGCGACACGTCCTTGATCTCCACGCGGTCGATCTGGACGCCCCACCCGACGGCGGGGCTGTCGATCATCAACTCGAGCCCCTGGTTGAGCTTTTCGCGGTTGGAGAGCAGATCGTCGAGGTCGCTCTTGCCGATGATGGAACGCAGTGAGGTCTGCGCCATCTGCGATACCGCGAAGCGGTAGTCCTCGACCTCGACGATGGCGTTGACCGCGTCGACGACCCGGAAGTAGACGACCGCGTCCACGCGCACTGTCACGTTGTCCCGGGTGATGCCCTCCTGGGCGGGGACCGGCATGGTGACGATCTGCATGTTCACTTTGTACATCCGGTCGATCGCCGGAACGATCAAGGTGAACCCCGGCGACCGCACTTCCCTGCGCAGCCGCCCGAGCCTGAGGACCACGCCCCGCTCGTACTGCTTGACCACCCGGGCGGCCGCCATCGCGTAGGCGACGCATCCCGTCAGGGCGGCGGTGCCGGCCACCACCAGCTCCTCGACCATGGGGGCACCCCCTGTCGTCGGGCCGCAGATTGCATTACCACCGTATGACCGTTATGCCCCGAGGACGAGCCCTCATCCACGGGTGCCGGCCGACGGCCTGCGCAGCACTATGGCGACCAGCCGCGCGGTGCGGTCGCGGCGGACGCGCGCCACGATCGCGAGGAGGACGAAGAAGATCACGGGGGTGATCGCGTACTGGCCGTCGAACACGGTGATCTGGGTGACGAAGGCACCGATCATCAGGCCCATCAGGGCGATCGCGGAGACACCGGAGAGGACGGGGATCACGAGCGCGACGGCGCCCGCGAGCTCCAGACCACCGACCAGGTACATGTACCAGTCGCCGTACCCGATCTTGTCGAAGCTCTCGGTCGCCGAGGCATGGGCAACGAGCTTCGGTGCCGCGCCGGCGATCGCGAAGAACACGGCGAGGACGATCTGCAGGACGCGGACCGCGATGTCCGTGCGGCGGCCGGTCGGCGGGGAGACGGCAGCGCTGGTCGTGGTGGTGGTCGTCGTGACGGACATCGTGATCTCCTCGGTGAGGCGTGTGCAGTGTCACCGGGTCTGACTGCTTCCGCCCCCAGGACTCATCGCCGTCGCCCCGAGTTCTCGGCCCGTCGCGTTGACAGCTTTTCGCCGAGCGGGTGCACGCTGGAGGTGGAGATGCGACTGCCATGCGTACTGGGAACGAACCGATCACCGCGCGAAGCCCGCTGCGTCTGCGGCTCTGGCTCGGCATCTGGGGTCTGATCTGGACGGCCTCCGGCACCGCTGCCTTCGCCTGGGCGGCCCGTCCGGGCTGGGCCGCCGCGTGCGGCACGTTGTTCCTGGTCGTCGCCGTGGATGTGGTGATGATCGTCCGCCACATCCGGCAGGGACCGCACTATCAGCCCGGGCGGGACGTTCCTCCGTACGAACCGGACCACGGCTGACGTACGGTGCCGGCGGCGCTGCGGACAGGCGTGGGTAATCAGCGACCTGGGGTCAGGAATCGCCGTCGAAGCGGGCTGCCCGGAGGTACTCCGGATTGGGGTCCAGCGCCGCCGCCAGGCGGAAATGCCGCTTCGCCTGCTCGGGCCGTCCGGAGCGCTCGAAGGTGCGGGCCAGCGCGAAGTGGGCGAAGGCGTTGTCCGGCTCCCGCTCCAGGACGAGCTCGAATTCGAGCTCGGCGGGCCGCAGTTGCGCCGCGGCGAAGAAGGCCCTTGCGCGCAGCAGCCGGGCGGCGGTGTTCTCCGGGTGGGCGGCGATCACGGAGTCGAGGAGCTTCACGGCGCCACGCGGATCTCGCGCGGCCAGCAACTGCTCGGCCGCGCGATAGTCGATGACATGCGTCTCCGGGTTGCTGTTGGGCACGCTGCGATCCTTCCCCTTGCTGTCCGGTTCCAACACCGCCTGGCGGCAGCGGTATTCCGGACAGCACGCGGGCGGCGGCTACCGCGCGGCGGACGCCCTGCGGGTGAGGTCGTCCCACACCTTGCGGACCTGCGGTTCCAGCTCCTCGAGCGGCCCGTCGTTCTCGATCACGAGGTCGGCGATCTCCCTCCGCTGTTCGCGGGTCGCCTGCGCCGCCATCCGCGCCCGCGCATCGGCCTCGCTCATACCGCGCAGCCGTACCAGCCGGTCGAGCTGGGTCTCGGGCGCCGCGTCCACCACGACGACCAGGTCGTACAGCGATGCCAGGCCGTTTTCGGCGAGCAGCGGTACGTCGTGGACCACCACGGCGTCCGGCCCTGCGGCGGCCTCCAGCTCACGGGAGCGTGCGCCGACCAGCGGGTGGACGATCGCGTTCAGGGTGGCGAGCCGCTCGGGGTCGTTGAAGACGATCGCCCCGAGCCGGGGCCGGTCCAGCGTGCCCTCGGGCGTCAGGATCTCCGCCCCGAAGGCGTCGACAACGGCGGCGAGCCCCTCAGTGCCGGGCTCGACCACCTCGCGTGCGATCTTGTCGGCATCCACGAGCACCGCGCCGTACGAAGCGAGAAGCCGGGACACTTCGCTCTTTCCGGCGCCGATTCCACCGGTGAGGCCCACTTTCAGCATGCGCGCAGCCTACGCGAGCGCCGCGTTCCTCCTCCTCGGGCCCCGCCCCGGCTACGCGTCCCCCTCCCGCTCGGCGAGGAACCGCTCGAATTCGCGGCCGATCTCGTCGGCGGAGGGCAGCTCGACCGGCTCGGCGACCAGGCTGCCCCTGGTCTCGGCGCCGGCCATCGCGTCGTACTGGTGCTCAAGTCCCTGGACGAGCGCCACGAGCTCCTCGTCGCCCTCGCCGATCTGCCTCTCGATCTCCGTCTGGGTGCGGTGCGCCTCGGTACGCAGCGAATGCGCGACTCCAGGGAGGACCAGACCGGTCGCGGCAGTGATCGCTTCGAGCGCGGTGAGCGCGGCGTCCGGATATGCGGAGCGCGCGACGTAGTGCGGGACGTGGGCTGCGACGCCGAGCACGTCGTGGCCCGCCTCCATGAGGCGGTACTCGATGAGCGACTCGGCACTGCCCGGCACCTGGGCCTCGTCGAAGGGGCTGCGGTGGCCCGGCATGAGGTCCGTGCGGTTGCCGTGCGGAGTGAGGCCGACGGGGCGGGTGTGCGGGACGCCCATGGGGATGCCGTGGAAGTTGACGGAGAGGCGTACGCCGAGCCGTTCGACGATCTGCCTCACCGCCACCGCGAAACGCTCCCACTCGACGTCCGGCTCGGGCCCCGACAGCAGGAGGAACGGCGCACCCGTGGCGTCCTGGACGAGCCGCACCTCCAGGGAGGGCGTGTCGTAGCCGCTCCAGCGGTCGCGGCGGAAGGTCAGCAGCGGGCGGCGGGCGCGGTAGTCCACCAGCCTGTCGTGGTCGAAGCGCGCCACCACCTGATGGGGAAGCGATGCGAGCAGGCTGTCGACGATCTGCTCGCCGGTCTCGCCCGCGTCGATGTAGCCGTCGAAGTGGTACAGCATGACCAGGCCGGCCGACTCCTGCGCAAGCGCCACGTCGACGACCGCGAGGCCCTTGGGCTCCCATTCGTACAAACCCTGCGGATCAAGCACGATTACCGCTCCTCCTCGTCTCCGTGAGGAAGAACGTCTGCTGGCGCCAGGTCATTCCCGCTCCGCCCGGCGAACGGCGCTCTGTGCCCGGTCAGTTCACGGCACACCGAGAACACCTCGGCTTCTGGTACAGACCTTGACACCCCCTGGGGCCGTCTCTAGCGTCTGCGGGCAATACCTGTTCATGAGCGCGTCCATCGTCCATGTACGAGAACGCTCTGACTCCGGTTCCTCACGGGAAGGCACCCCCATGCGTACCCGAAACCTCCTCCCCGCGCTGATGGCCTCCGCCATCGTCGCCGGGGGTCTGTCCCCGCTCGCCGCGCCCGCCGAGGCAGCCACGGTCATCGACGTGGACACGGCGGCCGAGCTCAAGGCCGCCCTGACCGCCGCTCGTCCGGACGACACGATCCAGCTCGCCGACGGCACGTACACCGGCAACTTCAGGACCACTGTGGACGGCTCCTCCAGTGCCCGGATCACCCTGACCGGCTCGCCCATGGCCGTGCTCAAGGCCGGCGGCGGCTATGGCCTGCACCTCAACGGCGCGTCGTACTGGACGGTCAAGGGCATCACCGTCACCGGCGGCCAGAAGGGCATCATGACGGACACGGCGGACGACGTGGTCATCGACTCCGTGACGGTGCACGGCCTGGACATGGAGGGCGTCCACTTCCGCAGTTCCAGCCGCAACGGCGTGATCAGGAACTCGCGGATCTACGACACCGGCAACGACGGCCGGGGCATGGGCGAGGGCGTCTACGTCGGCTCGGCGGGCGGCACCTCGGACAGGAGCGACAACGCCCAGATCCTCCACAACACCATCGGCCCGGACGTCGGCGGCGAGGCCATCGACATCAAGGAGGGCACGACCGGCGCGAGGATCATCGGCAACACCTTCGACGGCCGGGGTCTGACGGGCGCCCACTACGACGACTCCTGGGTCGACGTGAAGGGCAACAAGGTCCTGGTCGAGAACAACACCGGCAAGAACACCACCAACAACGGCTTCGAGACCCACACCCAGCAGTCGGGCTGGGGGTGCGGCACGGTCTTCCGCGGCAACCGCTCCGACCTGACAGGTACCACGGGCTCGAAGCAGCTGGCCATCAACGTCACCAACCACAGCACGAGCTGTCCGACCACGGTGTACGCGAACAACACCGTCACCGGCGGCAAGGGACTGACGAACATCCCCGTCACCCCGTAGGCTCCGCCGCTCGTCCGAACCGGGTGGTCCCGGGAACGCGGTAAGGCCCGCTCCCCATGGGGGGCGGGCCTTACGTCAGCTGTTCAGCAGCGCGGGGTCAAAGCCTCAGCTCTGGCCGCCGGCCAGCTTCTCGCGCAGGGCGGCCAGCGCCTCGTCCGACGCCAGGGCGCCGGAGTTGTCGTCCGACTCCGAGGAGTACGAACCGCCGGTCGGCGCGGCGGCCGGAGCGGCGGCGCCACCCTCGGCAGCAGCGGCCTCGTCGGCCTCGCGGGACTTGATGACCTGAGCCTGGTGCTGCTCGAAGCGCTGCTGCGCCTCGGCGTACTGGGTCTCCCACGCCTCGCGCTGGGCCTCGTAGCCCGGCAGCCAGTCGTTGGTCTCCGGGTCGAAGCCCTCGGGGTAGATGTAGTTGCCCTGGTCGTCGTAGGACGCGGCCATGCCGTACAGGGTCGGGTCGAACTCGACCGAGGCCGGGTCGGCACCGAAGGACTCGTTGGCCTGCTTCAGCGAGAGGCTGATGCGACGACGCTCGAGGTCGATGTCGATGACCTTGACGAAGATCTCGTCGTTGACCTGGACGACCTGCTCCGGGATCTCCACGTGGCGCTCGGCCAGCTCGGAGATGTGGACCAGACCCTCGATGCCCTCGTCGACGCGGACGAACGCACCGAACGGAACGAGCTTGGTGACCTTACCCGGGACGACCTGACCGATCTGGTGGGTCCGGGCGAACTGCTGCCACGGGTCCTCCTGCGTCGCCTTCAGCGACAGGGAGACGCGCTCGCGGTCCATGTCCACGTCGAGAACCTCGACGGTGACCTCCTGGCCGACCTCGACAACCTCGGACGGGTGGTCGATGTGCTTCCAGGACAGCTCGGACACGTGGACGAGACCGTCGACGCCGCCCAGGTCCACGAAGGCACCGAAGTTGACGATCGAGGAAACGACGCCGGAGCGGACCTGCCCCTTCTGCAGGGTGGTGAGGAAGGTCTGGCGAACCTCGGACTGGGTCTGCTCGAGCCAGGCGCGGCGGGACAGGACCACGTTGTTGCGGTTCTTGTCCAGCTCGATGATCTTGGCCTCGAGCTCCTTGCCCACGTAGGGCTGGAGGTCGCGGACACGACGCATCTCGACGAGGGAGGCCGGCAGGAAGCCACGGAGGCCGATGTCGAGGATGAGACCACCCTTGACGACCTCGATGACGGTGCCGGTGACGATGCCGTCCTCTTCCTTGATCTTCTCGATGGTGCCCCAGGCACGCTCGTACTGGGCGCGCTTCTTCGAGAGGATCAGGCGGCCTTCCTTGTCCTCCTTCTGGAGAACCAGGGCCTCGATCTCGTCGCCGACCTTGACGACCTCGTTCGGGTCGACGTCGTGCTTGATCGAGAGCTCGCGGCTCGGGATGACACCTTCGGTCTTGTAACCGATGTCGAGCAGGACCTCGTCCCGGTCGACCTTCACGATGACGCCGTCGACGATGTCGCCGTCGTTGAAGTACTTGATCGTCTCGTCGATCGCGGCGAGGAAGGCTTCCTCGTTACCGATGTCGTTGACCGCAACCTGCGGGGTGGTGGCGGTGGTCTCGGTGCTGCTCGTCATGTGGGAAAGGGCTCCGGTACGGACATTGAAGTCGTAGGTACTGCTACGCCGAGAGCCCGTATCGCAGCTGCAGAAGACCGGACAGCCTAGGAAGCGCCGACCAGGATTCCGGAGGCGCCTCGTGAACCGAGGGGACATACATACAGATGCGAGCGCGGCCTGCTCCGTCTGAGGCGCGCAGGCCCGCAGCGCAACTTGTAGCATACGGGGGCAGCCGGACACGGTCAATGCGCGAAGCCGCACACCCGGGGCGGAACGTCGCATACCCGGCACAACTAATGTTTGCCGAGGCCACAATGGCCTCGTATCGAGCCCCTCCGAGGGCGCGGTACGCAAACTACAACGACGGTGACGATGAGCCAAGAATTCGAACCGGAAGCCACCCGCCGTGACGCCGGGGACGCGGAGAGCAGCCGGGCAAGCCGTGGCTGGTGGGACCGGAACGCCGACGAGTACCAGCAGGACCACGGCGCCTTCCTGGGCGACGACCGCTTCGTCTGGGGCCCCGAGGGGCTCGACGAGGCGGAGGCAGGACTGCTCGGCCCCGCCGGGTCGCTGAAGGGACTCGACGTCCTGGAGATCGGTGCCGGCGCGGCGCAGTGCTCGCGCTGGCTGGCCGCTCAGGGCGCGCGGCCCGTGGCCATGGACCTCTCCCACCGCCAGTTGCAGCACGCCCTGCGCATCGGAGGGGACGTCCCGCTCGTGGAGGCGGACGCGGGGACGCTCCCCTTCCGGGACGACTCTTTCGACCTGGCCTGCTCCGCCTACGGCGCGGTGCCCTTCGTAGCGGACCCCGTACGGGTCTTCCGCGAGGTCAGGCGGGTGCTGCGGCCGGGCGGGCGCTGGGTCTTCTCGGTGACGCATCCGATCCGGTGGGCCTTTCCCGACGAGCCCGGACCCGAGGGGCTTTCGGTGGCCGCCTCGTACTTCGACCGCACTCCGTACGTCGAGCAGGACGAGGAGGGCCGCGCCCTCTACGTCGAGCACCACCGCACGCTCGGCGACCGGGTGCGCGACGTGGTCGCGGGCGGCTTCCGGCTGGTGGACCTGGTCGAGCCGGAGTGGCCGGCGTGGAACAGCCAGGAATGGGGCGGCTGGTCGCCTCTGCGGGGGAACCTGATCCCGGGAACCGCCATCTTCGTCTGCGAGCGGAACGAGGCGGAGGCTCCGCCGGTCACAGGCTGAGGGACTGAGCGGTCGGCCGGAAGGCAGCAGGCGCACGACGGAGCGACTGCGGCGGCCCCGGCCGGCCGGCAGCGGCGGCGCCGATCCGTGGCAGCGGCGGTGCCGGTCGGAGGCCGCGGCTGCCGTCGGACCGCCCGCTTACCGACCCACGCTTGTCATATGAACACATGAGTGGCGCTGCCTGTGGACAACCCGGAACGGCGCGCGGCGGTCCGTACAAGACTGATGGCGTGATCCGAACCGAAGCTGTCGACCGCCTTCCCGTCCGCCATGCCGTGCCCGAGCTGCTGACCGCGCTCGACGAGCGCGGCACGGCTGTCCTGCACGCCCCGCCGGGCACCGGCAAGACGACGCTCGTGCCGCTGGCGCTCGCGGGATTCATAGGGAACGGCCCTCAGCGCCGGGTGCTGGTCGCCGAGCCGCGCAGGATGGCCGTGCGGGCCGCGGCGCGCCGTATGGCGTGGCTGCTGGGGCAGGAGCTCGGCGACGGCGTCGGGTTCTCGGTCCGCGGTGAGCGGAGGACCGGTCCCCGCACGCGGGTCGAGGTGGTCACCACGGGCGTGCTGCTCCAGCGGTTGCAGCGCGACCCGGAACTGCCGGGCGTCGACGTGGTCCTGCTCGACGAGTGCCACGAGCGGCATCTGGACGCGGACACCGCGCTCGCCTTTTTGGTGGACGTGCGTGCGACGCTGCGCCCGGAGCTGCGTCTGATCGCGGCGTCGGCGACGAGCGACGCGGAGGCGTGGTCCGAGCTGCTGACCCGGCTCGACGGCTCGGAGCCCGCGCCTGTGGTCCGCAGCGAAGGTCAGGGACACGGGGCAGAGGTGCGCTTCGCGCCGCCGCCCGCCGGTGTCCGCCCGGCGCACGGCACGTGGGTCGATCCGCAGCTGCTTCGCCATGTGGCTGCCACCGTGCGGCAGGCGCTCGACCGTCACGAGGGTGACGTCCTCTGCTTCCTGCCGGGCACGGGCGAGATCGCGCGCACGGCCGGGATGCTCGACGGAGTGGACGCCGAGGTCCTTCAGCTGCACGGACGGGCGCCGGCGGCTGTGCAGGAAGCGGTGCTGCGCGGGGGCGACCGGCGGCGGGTGGTGCTGGCGACTTCGGTCGCCGAGTCCAGCCTGACCGTGCCTGGTGTGCGGATCGTCGTCGACTCGGGCCTGGCCCGGGAGCCGCGGGTCGATCACGCACGGGGGCTGGGCTCGCTGGCGACGGTGCCGGTGTCCGTGGCCGGGGCGACGCAGCGGCTGGGCCGGGCGGGCCGGGAGGCGTTCGGCACGGTGTACCGCTGCTGGTCGGAAGCGGACGACGTCCGGCGACCGCGCCACCCCTCCCCTGAGATCAAGATCGCCGATCTCGCGTCCTTCGCGCTCCGGACGGCCTGTTGGGGCGACCCGGAGGCGGGCGGTCTCGCCCTGCTGGACGCGCCTCCGGCAGGCGCGATGGCCGCGGCGCGGTCGGTCCTGCATGCCATCGGCGCCGTGGACGACAGCGGCCGGGCGACGGAGCGCGGGATGCGCATGGCACGGCTCGGCGTCCATCCCCGGCTGGCGCGCGCTCTGCTCGACGGTGCACCGGAGGTCGGCGCACGGCGCGCGGCGGAGATCGTGGCGGTACTGAGCGAGGAGCCGCCGCGCGAGTACGGCGACGACCTCGCGGCGGCGTGGCGTACGGCGCGGCGTGGCGGCGACGCCTACGGCGCACGCTGGCGGGCCGAGGCGGACCGGCTGATGTCGTCGCTGTCGGCGGCGGACCGCCCGGAGCCGGGGAAGGCGATCGAAGGGGCCGGCGACCGGGCGGGCGGGAGACGGGCAGCGGGGCAGACCTTCGTCGGCCTCGGCACGGACGGAGGCGAGTCTGCGGCCGGAGGCCGAGCCGGAGCCGGAGCCATGGGGCAGGACGCCGCCGCGGGGCTCGTCGCTGCCCTCGCCTTCCCTGAGCGGGTGGCGAAGGCGCGCGGTGAGCGGTCGTTCCTCATGGTCTCCGGCACCGGGGCCGAGGTCGACGAGTCCTCGGGCCTGCGACGGGCTCCGTGGCTGGCCGTCGCGGTCGCCGACCGGCCCGCGCATGCGGCCTCCGCGCGGGTGCGGCTGGCGGCGGTCGTCGACGAGGAGGCGGCGCGTGCGGCCGCTTCTCATCTGCTGTCGGAACGGGAGGAGGTGCACTGGGAGGACGGGGACGTCGTCGCCCGGCGGGTGGAGCGTCTGGGCGCGGTGGAGTTGTCCGTACGGCCGCTGGGGGACGCCGATCCGGGCCTCGTGCGACAGGCGCTGCTGGACGGCCTGAGCAGGGAAGGGCCCGCTCTGCTGCACTGGACCCGTGAGGCGCACGGGCTGCGGGAGCGGCTTGCGTTCCTGCACCGCGTGCTGGGGGCGCCATGGCCGGACGTCTCGGATGCCGCACTGGTGGAACGGGCCGGGGACTGGCTGGAGCCCGAGTTGTCCCGGGCCGCGCGGCGGGCGGACCTCGGCCGCATCCGGGCCGGCGAGGCCCTGCAGCGTCTGCTGCCGTGGGCGACAGGCGACGCGGCGCGACTGGAGGAACTGGCGCCGGAGCGGATCGAGGTGCCGAGCGGGTCACGGATACGGGTCGAGTACGGCGGCGAGCAGCCGGTGCTGGCCGTGAAGCTCCAGGAGTTGTTCGGTCTGCGGGAGACACCGAAGATCGCGGGCGTGCCCGTGGTGGTGCACCTGCTGTCCCCGGCAGGGCGGCCTGCCGCGGTCACGGCGGACCTGGCCTCGTTCTGGCGTGACGGGTACCGCTCCGTGCGGGCGGAGCTGCGGGGGCGCTACCCCAAGCATCCGTGGCCCGAGGACCCGGCGACGGCCGAGCCCACCCGGCACACGAAGGCCCGGGCGACGCGCTCGTCGCCCGGGACGCGGATGTGATGACGGACCGGATCGGGCGGAGGACGCAGCTCAGGCCGAGCGGGCGGCCCGGGCGGATCAGGAGGTGCGGGCGGGTGCCGTGTCCGCTGTCGTGGTCGCCAGAGCGGGACCGTGAGGCCGGCGGCCCCGGGCCTCGAGGATCAGGGCCAGTGTCATCAGGCCGCCGCCCAAGGTGAGAAGTCCCCACGGAAGACGGGAGGTCATCAGGAGCACGAGCCGGCGCTGGGAACTCACGAGCTCGACCGTGTAGTCGATGTAGTCGTCGCGCATCTTCACGTGGCCGGCGAAGGCCGTGACCTTCTCGCGGCCGCCGAGGAGGGTGCCGCCTCGCAGTTCTTCCTTGTGGACCTCCTCGCCGTTGACAGGCGCGCCCGTGACCGGCTCCACCCAGAACATGCGCTTGGTGGTGTACCAGCGGGTGGTGCCGGTCTGCTTCTCCAGGGTGGTGGCGTCCACGCCGGGGATGGGCATCTTCTTGGGGTAGGGCACCTTCGTCCACGGGATGGTCTGCTCGAAGTAGTAGACCTCGAGGCCACGGAAGGTACGGGTCCCCTTGTAGTGGATGGGAGCGGAGGTCCGGGCCTGGGCGTCGAAGTACGTGTAGTCCCGTTTCTCGGTGAGGAAGGGCCACTTGAACTCGATGCCCTCGCGTCGCACCGCGTCGCCGTCGACGGACTCGCCGGTGACATGGACGGGTTCCTGGCTGTGGGCGTCGAAGATGTAGCGCTCGGGGATCTGGGAGACCATCTTGCCGTCGGGGCCCTGGACGTAGGAGAGCGAGTCCCAGACCACCACGTCGCGGCCCGCGCTGCGTTCGATCCGCTCGGACTCCTCCACGTTGCCCTTGAGGGTCTGGACGATGGTGACCTTCTCGACCTCCTTGGCCGTGAGGGTGCCGTAGTCGAGGAGGGTCGCCGGCTTCGCCTCGAGCACCATCTCCTGGTACTGCCCGGCGGGGATCTTGGCGAGCCGGGGAAAGGCGTACCAGCGCAGCAGGGGGGCGAGGGCGGCGAAGAAGACGGCGAGGGCGAGGAGTACGAGTCCGGCTCTGCGGCGCATGGCCCTCTCCCTACTTCTTGGGGCCGGGGACGGTGGTCAACAGCGGCTTGGGCGAGGTCTCACCGGCGGGTGCGCCGATCGCCGTCACGGTGAGGACCAGGGCGAACGCGGCGGCCAGTCCGATGGTGGCGGCGGCGAGGGCGCGCATGCTCGGCCTCCCGGATGGTCTGATCTGATGAAGCGTCAGGGATGGGGCACCGTAGCAACGCGGCCGTGAGATGAAAACAGCCGGTGACAGGAGAACAGGAGGAAACACATGCGACCGCCCCTCGGCCCGAGGGGCGGAGGGGCGGGGCGGTGACGACCGTCGGGATCAGCCGGTGGGCGTCGGGGACGGGGAGGGAGACGACTCGGCCGGGGCGACGACCTGCAGTTCGATGTCGAGGGACCCGCCGCCGGGGCTGGTGAGGCGCAGGCGGTAGGTGCCCTGATTGCCGTCCGCGTAGACCTTCGGGAGCGTCAGCAGACCGTCGGCATCGGCCTTCAGGCCGGTGAGAGTGCGAAGGAGGTTGCCCTGGGCGTCCTTGAAGTAGGGGCCCTTGTCGTTCTCGGCCGGGTCGTCGGCGGACCTGATCATGGTGGCGGTCATCTCGACGCCGGCGGCGGCCGCACCCCTGCAGGTGGCCTTGACCTGGATGGCGTGCGCGAACTCGGCGCCGGGCTCGGCCGTCTGGGCCTCGCTGCCGGTCCTCACGATCGTGTCCGCGACCCGCTCGGTCACGGTGGCGATGAAGTCGCGGGGAGCCAGGTCGCGCCCCTCGACCGTGGCGCGGACGGTGAAGGTGCCGGTCTTCTCGCCCGCGCGCAAGGCCGGGGCGGTGACCGTGCCGTCCGCGGCGGTGAGCAGGACGACGCTGATCCTGCCGTCCGGGAAGCGGGTGTCGGTGTCACCGATGACGGAGAACCGTACGGCCTCCCGTGCCACGCCTTCGCCACGGGAGTTCTCCACCCGGACCTTGGCGCGCGCGGCGAAGTCCTGACCGGCCGTCGCCGTCATCCGTCCGGTGCCGGCGTCCTCGATGTGTGAGACGGGCGCGGGGGTGGGGGGCGGCGTCGGCGTGGGCGTGCCACCGGTGCCCCCACCGGGCGGGGTGGCCCCGGGGGTCGGCGTCGTCCCGGGCTCCGAGGGCTTCGAAGGCTTCGAAGGGGGAGTCGGCTTGGGGGTCGGCTTGGGAGTCGGCGTCGGGGTGGGCAGTGGGCCGGCGCTGTCGGGTCCGTCGCTGCCGGGCAGCACTCCGGTGCCGTCCGGGACCTGGTGAGTACCGCGCTTGTAGTACTCGAACCACGACATCACCGTGCGCAGGTACTCCCGCGAGTGGTTGTAGCCGAGGATGGCCCTGTCCAGGTCGTCCTGGACCGTCAGGTCCCGGCCGCCGTGGCACAGGTAGCGGCCGGCGGCGAGCGCGGCGTCGTAGATGTTGTTGGGGTCCCTGCGGCCGTCGCCGTTCGCGTCCTGGCCCCAGGTGGCCCAGGTGGAGGGGATGAACTGCATGGGGCCGACGGCCCGGTCGTGCACGGTGTCGCCGTCGAAGGCGCCGTTGTCGGTGTCGGAGATGTTCGCGAAACCGACGCCGTTCAGCACCGGACCCAGAATCGGGGTCAGCGTCGTACCGTTCGCGTCCACCCGCCCGCCGCGCGCCTGACCGGACTCCACCTTGCCGATGGCCGCCAGCAGCTGCCACGGAAGACGGCACGCGGGATCGGTCTCGGCGAGGGTCTTCTCCGCCTGCTTGTAGGCGGCGAGGACGGTCGCCGGTATGCCCGCCTCACCCGGTCCGGTCACCAGAGCATCGCCCGAAGTGCCCGGATTGTCAGGGGGGTTCAGGGGAGGGAGGTCCGTGTAGTACGGGGAGTTGCCGGTCACCGGCGTCCCGGGCGGAGGGGTGGCGTCGGCCGCCTCCTGGCTTCCGCCCGACGTGGCGGGCGCGACGCCCGGCGCCTGGGAGGCGGAGAGTGCGGCCACTGCGGCCGCGGCGACGGCGGTTGTCGTAGCCCCCCTGCGCAGTCGGCGGCCGAATTGCGCTGCCATAGGTATGGTCCCTCCCCGTCGGCGGCTGCTCGCGCTCCCCTGCGCGAAGTCTCTCGCGACCCTAGTGCAACTCCGCGCGCCGTAAAACCGTCACCTGACCGGTATTCACCCGTTCGCCACCTACCGGTATTCCGAATTCCGGATCCGATGTGCGCAAGGCGGTGCAAGGAAATCACTCATAATGGGCGGGATCGATCAACAGCGGTCGTTACAGGGGACTGACATCATGCCGTTCACCTTGAGCCACGCCGCGGCAGTGCTGCCGGGCATCCGGACGGACGGGACGGCGCGCGGACCGCTGTTCGCCTCGGCACTCGTCCTGGGGTCGTTCGCGCCCGACATGACGTACTTCGCCGCGAGTTTCGTACCGGGCGCGATGACATTGGGGGGCATGACCCACAGGCCCGTGGGTGTGCTCACGGTCGACGTCGCCATCACCGCGGTGCTGTTCGCGGCCTGGCTGATGGTGCGCGATCCGCTGGTCGCGCTCCTGCCGGACAGCTGGCGGGCCAGGGTGCACACGGTGCTGCGGGGGCGCGCCTGGAGCGACCGGCCTCCGCTGGTCGCCACACTCTGGTTCTACGTCTCGGCGGTGCTCGGTGCGACGACGCATATGGTGTGGGACGCGTTCACCCACTTCGACCGGTGGGGCGTGCGGCAGGTGCCCGTGCTGAGCGAGGTGGTCGCCGGGCTCCCGCTCTACACGTACGCGCAGTACGGGAGTTCGGCCCTGGCGCTTGTCGCGCTGACGTGGTTCCTGGTGTCGGCCCTGCGCCGCGCGGAGCCGGCGCTGCCGCCCGGCCACGGACTGCCGCGACTCGGCGGCCGCGAGCGCCGCATCGCCGGGGCGGTGCTGGGAGTGTGCGTGCTCGCGGGGATCGTGCACCGCTGTGTGCGCTGGTACGCGCACGGGGGCCACGTCGAGACACCGCTCCACCTGATCCCGACGGCGTGCTTCGGTGCGGGGGCCGGGCTTGCGGCGGGTCTGCTGCTCTACGGGGCGGCGATGCGCGTCCGCACCCGCGGGTGAGGCCGGCCGCCCCGGGGGCTCGAAGGCCCCGGGGCAGCTCTCCCGAAAAGCTCAGTGGGCGGCGGACTCCCAGTCCGGGCCGACGCCCACCGAGACGTCCAGCGGCGCCCGCAGGGACACCGCCGAGGCCATCTCCCGGCGGACCAGCTCCTCGACCTGCTCGCGCTCGCCCGGGGAGACCTCCAGCACGATTTCGTCGTGGACCTGGAGCAGCAGGCGGGAGCTCAGCTTCGCCTCCGTCAGCGCGCGGTCCACGTTCAGCATGGCCACCTTGACGATGTCCGCCGCCGTGCCCTGGATCGGTGCGTTCAGCGCCATCCGCTCGGCAGCCTCCCGGCGCTGCCTGTTGTCGCTGTTCAGGTCGGGCAGATAGCGGCGGCGCCCCAGCATCGTGGCCGTGTAGCCCGTCGCCCGCGCCTCGTCCACGACGCGGCGCAGATAGTCGCGGACGCCGCCGAACCGCTCGAAATAGGTGTCCATCAGGACACGCGCCTCGGCCGGCTCGATGTTCAGCTGCTGGGAGAGACCGAACGCCGAGAGACCGTAGGCGAGCCCGTACGACATGGCCTTGATCTTGCGGCGCATCTCCGCGTCGACGGCGGACCGCTCCACCGCGAAGACCTGGGAGGCGACCGTGGTGTGCAGGTCCTCGCCGGAGGTGAACGCCTCGATGAGGCCCTCGTCCTCCGACAGGTGCGCCATCACGCGCAGCTCGATCTGGCTGTAGTCCGCGGTCATCAGGGACTCGAAGCCCTCGCCGACCACGAAACCGCGGCGGATCGCGCGGCCCTCGTCCGTCCGCACCGGCACGTTCTGCAGGTTCGGATCGGTGGACGAGAGGCGGCCCGTCGCGGCGACGGTCTGGCTGAAGGTGGTGTGGATGCGACCGTCGGCCGCGATGGTCTTGATCAGGCCCTCGACCGTGGACCGCAGCCGGGCCTGCTCACGGTGGCGCAGCATGATGACCGGCAGCTCGTGGTCGGTCTGGGCGGCGAGCCAGGCGAGCGCGTCGGCGTCGGTGGTGTAACCGGTCTTGGTCTTCTTGGTCTTGGGCAGGTTCAGCTCGCCGAAGAAGACCTCTTGGAGCTGCTTGGGCGAGCCGAGGTTGAACTCGTGGCCCACCGCGGCGTGCGCCTCCTTCACCGCCTGCTGCACGGCGCCGGCGAACTGCTGCTCCATCGCCTCAAGATGCGCGCGGTCGGCGGCGATGCCGTGCCGCTCCATTCGCGCGAGCAGCAGAGAGGTGGGCAGCTCCACGTCGTGGAGCAGGTCGGTCGCTCCGACCTCCGTCAACTTCTCTCCGAACGCCTCACCCAGATCGAGGACCGCCCTGGCCTGTGCCATCAGCGCGTCGGCCTCGGCCTGCTCGTCGGCGCCGAAGGCCAGCTGCCCGTCGGCCGCGGCGGGCGCGAGCTCACGGTGCAGGTACTCGACCGACAGGGCGTCCAGCGCGAAGGACCGGCGCCCGGGCTTGACGAGATACGCCGCGAGCGCGGTGTCCATCGTGACGCCGGCGAGCTCCCATCCGTGCTCCGGGAAGACCCGCAGGGCCTCCTTCGCGTTGTGCATGATCTTGGGGCGGGACGCGTCGGCGAGCCACGCGGTGAACGCCTTCTCGTCGGACTCGTCCAGCTGCGTCGTGTCGAACCAGGCCGCCTTGCTGTCGGCGGCGGCCAGGGCGATCTCGCTGACGCTGCCGACGCCCAGCGCCCAGCTGTGGACGGTGGCCACGCCGAGGGGCTGATGACCGTGCTGGTCCAGCCAGTACGCCAGCTCGCCCGTGCCCAGCACGCTGCCGTCGAGCTCGACCCCGGCGGCGGGGGCGGGGGCCTCCTCCGCCTCGGCGCCCGGGTCCACGGCGAGCAGGCGGTCGCGCAGGCTCGGGTTGCGGATCTCCAGGACCTCCAGGAAACCCTTGAGCGCGGTGCGGTCGTAGGGAGCGCGCTCCAGGTCGGCGACGGACTTCGGCAGCTCCACGTCGCGCACCAGCTCGGTGAGGTGGCGGTTGAGCTTGACCGACTCCAGGTGGTCGCGCAGCGCCTGGCCGACCTTGCCCTTGACCTCGTCGGCGCGCTCGACCAGCTCGGCGAACGAGCCGAACTGATTGATCCACTTCGTGGCCGTCTTCTCGCCGACGCCGGGGATGCCGGGCAGGTTGTCCGACGGGTCGCCGCGCAGGGCGGCGAAGTCCGGGTACTGCTGGGGGGTGAGGCCGTACTTCTCCTGGACCTTGGCGGGCGTGAACCGCGTCAGCTCGGAGACGCCCTTGGTCGGGTACAGCACGGTGGTGTGCTCGCTGACCAGCTGGAAGGAGTCCCGGTCGCCGGTGACGATCAGCACCTCGAAGCCCTCGGCCTCGGCCTGCGTGGCGAGCGTGGCGATCACGTCGTCCGCCTCGAAGCCCTCCACCGCGAACCGGTGCGCGTTCATCGTGTCGAGCAGCTCGCCGATCAGCTCGACCTGCCCCTTGAACTCGTCCGGGGTCGTCGAGCGGTTCGCCTTGTACTCGGGGAAGTCCGCCGAGCGCCAGGTCTTGCGGGACACGTCGAAGGCCACGGCGAAATGCGTGGGCGCCTCGTCGCGCAGCGTGTTCGCCAGCATCGAGGCGAAGCCGTAGATCGCGTTCGTCGTCTGGCCACCAGCGGTCGTGAAATTCTCCGCGGGCAGCGCGAAGAACGCCCGGTACGCCAGGGAGTGCCCGTCCATGAGGAGCAGGCGCGGTCGGTTGTCTGCCGTCTTCTTCGATGCCGTCTCAGCCACGGACCCGATCCTGCCACGGACCACTGACATTCCCGACCCACGGCCGTCGGCACCCGGTCCGCCGCGGCCTGGGCCGCTGTCGGTGGTACGTGAAAGGATCGGTCCGTACAGCAGGAACGACGCTCGAAGGAGAGCGCGATGCCCAGCAAGCCGCCCGCAGGTGACCCGGTCCAGGACGCGCCCGAGGTCGCGGCGCCGCAGCACGCGGCTGCGGGCCTGCCCGCCATCGGGCACACGCTGCGCATCGCCCGGCAGCAGATGGGTGTGCGCCGCACCGCGCAGACGCTGCTGCAGGTCAACCAGAAGGACGGTTTCGACTGCCCCGGCTGCGCCTGGCCCGAGGGCGACAAGCGCCACGTCGCCGAGTTCTGCGAGAACGGGGCGAAGGCCGTCGCCGAGGAGGCGACGCTGCGCCGGGTGACACCGGACTTCTTCGCAACGCACTCGCTCGCCGATCTCGCGAGCCGCAGTGGTTACTGGCTGGGCCAGCAGGGCCGTATCACCCAGCCCATGTACCTCCCCGAGGGTGCCGACCGGTACGAGGCGGTGACCTGGGAGCGGGCGTTCGCGATCATCACCGAGGAGCTGGGCGCGCTGTCGTCCCCGGACGAGGCGCTCTTCTACACCTCGGGGCGCACGAGCAACGAGGCGGCGTTCCTGCTGCAGCTGTTCGCCCGCGAATTCGGGACGAACAACCTGCCCGACTGTTCGAACATGTGCCACGAGTCGTCCGGCTCCGCGCTGACCGAGACGATCGGCATCGGCAAGGGCAGCGTCTCACTGGAGGACCTGCACCGGGCCGATCTGATCATCGTGGCCGGTCAGAATCCCGGTACGAACCATCCCCGGATGCTCTCCGCCCTGGAGCAGGCCAAGGGCTCGGGCGCGAGGATCATCTCCGTCAATCCGCTGCCCGAGGCGGGCCTGGAGCGGTTCAAGAACCCGCAGACTCCGCGCGGCATGGTCAAGGGCGTCCCCCTGACCGATCTGTTCCTGCAGATCCGCATCGGTGGCGACCAGGCGCTCTTCCGACTGCTCAACAAGCTGATCCTGGAGACGGAGGGCGCGGTCGACGAGGAGTTCGTCCGCGAACACACCCATGGCTACGAGGAGTTCACCGCCGCCGCGCGGGCGGCGGACTGGGCGGACACCCTCGCCGCGACCGGCCTGGGGCGCGAGGAGATCGAGCGTGCGCTCGCCATGGTGCTGGAGTCGAAGCGCGTCATCGTGTGCTGGGCGATGGGTCTGACCCAGCACAAGCACTCCGTGGCGACCATCCGCGAGGTGGTCAACTTCCTGCTGCTGCGGGGCAACATCGGCCGTCCGGGCGCGGGCGTGTGCCCGGTGCGCGGCCATTCGAACGTGCAGGGCGACCGCACGATGGGCATCTTCGAGCGTCCCTCGGAGGCGTTCCTGGACGCGCTGGAGAGGGAGTTCGGTTTCGCGCCGCCGCGCCACCACGGGCTGGACGTCGTCCGCTCGATCGAGGCGCTGCGCGACGGCCGGGCCAAGGTGTTCTTCGCCATGGGCGGCAATTTCGTGGGGGCGACCCCGGACACGGAGGTCACCGAGGCGGCGATGCGCCGGGCGCGGCTGACCGTGCACGTGTCGACGAAGCTGAACCGCTCGCACGCCGTCACCGGCCGGCGGGCGCTGATCCTGCCGACGCTGGGCCGCACCGACAAGGACGTCCAGGCGGGCGGGCGTCAGGTGGTCACCGTCGAGGACTCGATGGGCATGGTCCACGCCTCCCGCGGGAATCTGCCGCCCGCGAGCCCGCATCTGCTCTCCGAGCCGGCGATCGTCGCCCGGATGGCGCGCGCGGTGCTGGGGCCGGCGTCGAAGACGCCCTGGGAGGAGTTCGAGAAGGACTACGGGACGATCCGCGACCGCATCGCCCGGGTCGTTCCCGGCTTCGAGGACTTCAACGAGAAGATCGCCCGGCCGGGCGGTTTCACCCTCCCGCACGGCCCGCGCGACGAGCGCCGCTTCCCGACGGCGACGGGCAAGGCCCACTTCACCGCGGCCCCCGTGGAGTATCCCGAGGTGCCCGAGGGCCGGCTGCTGCTGCAGACCCTGCGCTCGCACGACCAGTACAACACCACGATCTACGGTCTCGACGACCGCTACCGCGGCATCAAGGGCGGCCGCCGCGTGGTGCTCGTCCACCCGGAGGACGCGCGCGAGCTGGGCCTGGCGGACGGTTCGTACGCCGATCTGGTCGGCGAGTGGAAGGACGGCGTGGAGCGCCGGGCCCGCGGCTTCCGGGTGGTCCACTACCCGACGGCGCGCGGCTGCGCCGCCGCCTACTACCCGGAGACGAATGTGCTGGTGCCACTGGACTCCACGGCGGACACCAGCAACACCCCCGCCAGCAAGTCCGTGATCGTGCGTCTGGAACAATCTCCGTCCGCCTAAGCGTTTGCTCAGGCAGTCAGGGACACCCGCCGTACGACGATCGGAGCCGGCCCATGGGCGAGCAGACCACCGTGAAGTTCCCGCAAGAGGTCATCGACGAGTACGCGGAGCTCGGTATCGACCTGCCCGCGCTCTTCTCCGCCGGGAGCCTCGGCAACCGCATGGGCGTGCAGATCGCCGAGGCGTCGGCCGAGCGGGTCGTCGGCACGATGCCCGTGGAGGGCAACACGCAGCCGTACGGCCTGCTGCACGGCGGCGCCTCCGCCGTGCTGGCGGAGACCCTGGGGTCGGTGGGCTCGATGCTGCACGGCGGCTCCTCCAAGATCGCCGTGGGCGTCGACCTCAACTGCACGCACCACCGCGGAGTGCGCTCGGGCCAGGTCACGGGCGTGGCGACGCCGGTGCACCGGGGACGCTCGACGGCCACGTACGAGATCGTGATCACGGACGAGCAGGACAGGCGGGTGTGCACGGCGCGGCTGACGTGCCTCCTGCGCGACGCCCGGGGCTGACCGCCGGCACCACGCGGCCGCCGTTCCGGCCGCCGCCCTCTCCGTCCCTCCGCCGGGCGGGCGCCGCACACCGCCGGTGCCCGCCTGCGCCGCTTTACGGCCCAAGGTCACGCTTTGCGGATGCATCGGCGTTCCGGACCGTTGTGTCACCGATGGTTACGGCTTAGCGTTTGCCCATGGGCATGAAGCCGCGCAGCCGGGCCATGTACGCCGCCGGCGCCCTCCTGTTCTCACTGGCCGCGGCCGCCTGCTCGACCGCCCCCTCACCCGGCCACCAGCGGACCCCAACTCCCGCACCACGGACCAGCTCTCCTGCCCAGATATGCACAAGTCTCGTCTCGTACTGGGCCAAAGAGATGCTCAAGGGTGGCAAATGGGCCGGAATCGACTGGGAACAGAAGGGGCTCTCCAATGATCAGTACGCCCTCCACGAGAAAATCGTCGCCGCGGCCCGCGCCGAGGAAAGGCGCCAAGGGCGTCAGAAGGCCCTGGAACTGATCGACCGCCAGGCCGAGCGGGACTGCGCGGAGCAGAACGGAGCGAGGGGCAGTTCCGAGAACTGGCGACCGCCGCGGTGAGCCCCGCGCCGGATTACACGAAGAAGCGTCCGGAATTCGGACGATGGCTGATTACTCAGCGCTGCAATGTCCGACCGGTTCACACCCCCGACCCGCCCCCGCAACATGATCAACATCTCCACGATCGTCACTTTGAGTAACGGAGATCGTGTCCGGAATTCGGTTTCACCCTCACGCACCCCCGTGGCCCCGTTCTTCGAGTAACCCGAGCAAACTCCGAACGGGCGTCAGTACCATGGACCACCTAAGCACCTTAGCGGAACTGCAGATTCTCACCATGTGGGCATTCCGTGCCGTATCCAAACGCCCGATCTGTCCATACTCCCCCCACAGATCTTTGGCCTCGGCATAACAAGAGCGTCACATCCTGAGTTCCCGTCTCCCGGGCTCCCTCACCTCCGCCTAGAGTCACCGCCAGTCACCGCGCCGAAGGGCGCGCCTTCAGAAGGCCGTGGATCCCCCAGTACGGCCCGGCGACAAAACGGCACCTCAGCAGAGGGGGCCGCGCCAGGGAAAGGATTAATCGTGCGACACCGTTCCTTGCTCATCCTCACCACCGTGGTCACCACGGGAGCGCTCACCCTCTCCGCCTGCGGCTCGCGCGACGACAACAAGGGCGGCGGCGAGAGCAGCGGCAAGACCACCGTCGTGATCGGTGTCGACGCGCCGCTCACCGGCTCCCTGTCGGCGCTCGGTCAGGGCATCAAGAACTCCGTGGACCTCGCGGCCAAGACCGCCAACAAGAACAACGAAGTCCCGGGCGTCGAGTTCAAGATCGAGGCTCTCGACGACCAGGCAGTCCCCGCCTCCGGTCAGGCCAACGCCACCAAACTGGTCGGCAACAAGGACGTCCTCGGTGTCGTCGGCCCGCTGAACTCCGGCGTGTCCCAGTCGATGCAGGGTGTGTTCAACTCCGCCAACCTCACCCAGGTCTCGCCGGCCAACACCAACCCGGCGCTGAGCCAGGGCGACAACTGGGCCAAGGGCGAGAAGAAGCGGCCGTTCGCCACCTACTTCCGTACCGCCACCACGGACGTCATCCAGGGCAAGTTCGCCGCCCAGTACCTGTACAACGACGCCAAGAAGCGCAAGGTCTTCGTCGTCGACGACAAGCAGACCTACGGCGCCGGCCTCGCCGCGATCTTCTCCGCGGAGTTCGAGCGCCTCGGCGGCAAGGTCGTCGGCACCGACCACGTCACCGTGAAGGAGACCGACTTCTCCTCCACCGCCGACAAGGTCAAGGGCAAGGGCGCCGACTCCGTCTACTTCGGCGGCCAGTACCCCGAGGGCGGCCTGCTCGCCGACCAGGTCAAGAAGGCCGGGGCCAACGTCCCGACCATGGGTGGCGACGGCATCTACGACCCGGCGTTCATCGCGGCCTCCGGCACGGCGAACGACGGCGACCTCGCGACCTCCGTCGGCTACCCGGTCGAGAAGCTCCCGACGGCCAAGAAGTTCATCGAGGACTACAACGCCGGCGGCTACAAGGACCCGTACGCGGCCTACGGCGGCTACTCCTACGACGCCGCGTGGAGCATCATCCAGGCGGTCAAGGCCGTCGTCGCGGCCAACGACGGCAAGGTGCCGGCCGACGCCCGCAAGAAGGTCACCGAGGCCATGTCCAAGGTCTCGTTCGACGGTGTGACCGGCAAGGTCTCGTTCGACGAGTTCGGCGACACCACCAACAAGCAGCTCACCGTCTACGCGGTCAAGGACGGCAAGTGGACCGACGTCAAGTCCGCGACCTTCGAGGACTGACCAAGTACTGACCCACGACGGACCGGCCGCGAGCCGCTCCGCCGGCCCCCCACCGAATTGAACACAGCCGCGGGGGGGGGGGGGGGCCAGCCCAACCCCACCCCCGAAACCCAAAACACCACCCACTACCACACCGAGACCAACACACCCAAACACATACACAAAACCA